>CAXTJP010000180.1:0-2000 GCA_964244615.1 uncultured Acetobacteraceae bacterium | reverse complement strand
CCTTCACGCTGATCTTGAACTCGTGGAAGTCGTGGTCCTGCAGGATCTTGGCGTGTTCCAGCGCGGATTCCACCAGCGCGTCGGGGTTCGGCTCGCCGTATTTCTCCAGCAAATGCCGCTCCAGCGAGCCTGCGTTCACCCCGATGCGCATGGAGCAGTTATAGTCCCGCGCCGCCTTGATCACGTCGCGCACCCGCTCGGGGCTGCCGATGTTGCCAGGGTTGATGCGCAGGCAGGCAGCCCCGGCCTGCGCCGCCTCGATGGCGCGTTTGTAGTGGAAATGGATGTCGGCCACGATCGGCACGTTCACCTCGCGCACGATCTCGGCCAGCGCCGCGGTGCTCTCCACGTCCGGGCAGGAGACGCGGACGATGTCGACGCCGGCGATCTCGGCCAGCCGTATCTGCGCGATGGTGGCCGCGGCGTCCGAGGTCAGCGTGTTGGTCATGGTCTGCACGCTGACCGGCGCGTCGCCCCCGACCGGCACGCGGCCCACATGGATCTGGCGCGATTTCCGGCGATCGATCTTCTGGTAGGGACGGTAGTTCATGAACTCGCTTTCCACGATTTTGGTCGGGGCGTTCACCAGCATATAGGTCGGGGTGCGACCGGGTCAAAATGACAGGTCCACTACGTTCCTGTTGCCAGTATCACCGCGACCCGTTCGACCGGCTGCTGGTTGCGCAGGCGCTGGCCCAGCCGGCGCGGCTGCTGACCGCCGACCCCATGCTCGCGCGCTACTCGGAACTGGTCTGGCTGCAGCCGGCCTGATCGCGCCCTTGGCGAAATGTTTACCGTAGCCCTGGTAAGCGGTTGGCGAACAATTCGGGCCAGTCCGCCATGCAACTTCCGCAAGACCTGCACATCGTCGTCTGCACGCCCTGCTTCGGCGGGCTGGTCAGCCAGGGCTACATGCTGGCCACCACAAACCTGCTGATGCTCGGCACGCAGATGGGCTTCAACGTCAGCGTGGACCTGCTCGGCTACGATTCGCTGATCACCCGCAGCCGCAACACCCTGGTGGCGCAGTTCCTCGACCGGCCGGACGCGACGCACCTGATGTTCGTGGACGCCGACATCACCTTCCAGCCGGCCGACATCCTGCGCATGGTCTGCTTCGACCGGGACATAGTGGCAGGCCTGTATCCGCTGAAGCTGCGCGACTGGTCGGTCGAGGCGATCGGGCGGGTGCGGGCCGGCGAATCGCTCGACACCGCGCCGCTGCGCTACGTCGGCCTGCCCTGCGAGCCCTCCGCGATGGAGAACGGCTTCGTGCCCGCCACGTATGCCGGCACCGGCTTCATGCTGATCCGCCGCGCCACCCTGCTGCGCATGATGGAGGGCTACCCCGAACTCGCCTTCGCGGCGGCGCATGACCGCGCGGAACAGGCGCCGAGCCCGCATCGCTACGCCCTGTTCGACTGCATGATCGAGCCCGAGACACGCCACTACCTCAGCGAGGACTACACGTTCTGCAGGCGCTGGCGCGACCTGGGCGGCGAGATCTGGCTCGATACCCAGGTCAGGCTGGTGCACACCGGCGCGCACGACTTCACCGGCAACCCGGCGATGCGCTTCGCCGAGAACCGGCTTCGGGCCGTTTCGGCCTGAGCCCGGCCAATGACCTGACCCGCTGCGCAGCCCGCTGTCGCACGCGACTGCCGGCCTGCCGGGGTCAGAAGCTGCCGTTCCACGCCGGCGGACGCATCGGCATCGAACGCGCGGCCGATACGCCAGCTATTCCGGCGGCACCGGGCTGCACGCCGCCGCCGCCGCTCGGGCCAGCACCACCATGCGCCGTGCCGCCACGCCCGCCCCCGCCATCTCGCCCGCCAGGTGTTGCAACAGCGGGCTGGACAGCAGCGCGTGGGCGGCCGTGTTCGCGGCCACCTCCATGCCCACGACGGCACCGGCCGACAGCGCGGTCCGACTGAGCAGTCCCAGCGTCGCCAGCACGCCCGGCCGCAGCCCGTGCAGCGCCGCCACCTGCCGCACCAGCC
>CAXTJP010000179.1:0-2084 GCA_964244615.1 uncultured Acetobacteraceae bacterium | reverse complement strand
GGCGGCCACCCGCAGGCTGGCGCGCAGCCGGGCGCCGACCGGCACATGGGTTTCGGGGTCGGTCACTTCGGACGCTACCTGGTTGACCAGGTGGGTGAAGTCCGGGCTGCCGCCGGCCGCCAGGATGCCGCGGGCGTTGCCGTCCGAGTTGACGTACAGCACGGCGTGCTGCTTCAGCGCGTCGGCATGGGTCTCCGCCCACTCGGTGGAGCCCAGCAGCATCGGCTCCTCGGCGTCCCAGCTGGCATAGATGATGGTGCGCTTGGGGTGGTAGCCGGCGCGCACCATGCCGCCGATCGCCTGCGCCTCGGCCAGCAGCGCCACCTGGCCGGAGAGCGGGTCGCTGGCGCCGAACACCCAGCCGTCATGGTGGTTGCCGCGTATCACCCACTCGTCGGGCAGCTCTGCGCCACGGATGGTGGCGATCACGTCGTAGATCGTCTTCATCCCCCATTCCGACCGCACGGCCAGGTGCACGGGCTGCGGCCCCGGGCCCGCGTGGTAGGTGATGGGCAGCGCGCCGCGCCAGCCCTGCGGCGCCACCGGCCCGTCCAGCGTCGCCAGGAAATGCTGCGCGTCGGCGTAGGCGATCGGCAGCACCGGGATCTTCAGGATGGTGGCCGCCTCCGCCCGGCTCAGCCGGCGGGCGTCGGGCGTGGCGCCCACGCCTGGGGTCAGCGGGTCGCCGGGGTAGAGCGGCATGTCGGCCACCGAGCCGCGCTGTATGCCCTGCGGCGGCCGCGCCGGACCGTCCGGATAGGGTTTCTCCACGCCATAGCCGTCATCGGCGGGATCGGAATAGATGAGGCAGCCGACGGCGCCGTGGTCCTGTGCCAGCTTGGGCTTGAGGCCGCGCCAGCCATGGCCGTAGCGGGCGATGGCGATCTTGCCGCGCACGTCGATGCCCATGCGGTCGAGCGCCTTGTAGTCGTCCTGCAGGCCGTAATTCACGTAGACCAGCGGCGCGGTGACGTCGCCGTCCCCCTGGTAGGCGACGTAGGCCGGCAGCGCGCCGGCGGTGCGGGCCGAGCTCGCGTCGCCGGGCACCGCCCGCTCCTGCAGCGTGGCGCGGAACGGGTTGGCGCCGGTGGTCTCCAGCACCTCGGATAGCGGCGTCGGGTAGAGCACCTCGAAGGTCTCGATATGCGCGTCCCAGCCCCATTGGCGGAACAGGTTCAGCTCGTACTCGGCGTTTGCGCGGTCGTGTGGGCTGCCCACCTGGTTGGGCTCGGACGCCATGTCCCGCATCCAGCCACGCAGGTCGTCAGGGTGGATGGCGGCGTCGAGCTGCGGGCCGACCGGGGCCGCATGGGCGTTGGTGACCAGGCAGAAGGCCAGGAGGTACTTGCGCATGCATCGTGTCCGTCGGGGAAGCGGTCAGGTAAGCAAGCGGCGCGGCGTTGCGCTAGGTGTGGTGCCCCCGATCTCGGGCGAGTAGCGGCCCGGGCTTGACGCGAGCCGGACCGCCGGACGCACGATCGGCTGCAAGGCAGGGACAGGAGCGACCACGGAGGCGCGCGCGGGCGCCGAGCTCTCAGAAAACGGGGATCCCGGCCGCCAGCTCGATCTGCAGGATCAGCGGCTGCACGACGTACTGGATCAGCAGCAGGGCCACCAGCGGGCTGAGATCGACCCCGCCGAAGCTCGGCATCACGCGCCGGATCGGGCGCAGGACCGGCTCGGTGATGCGGTAGAGAAAATCCGCGATCGTCCAGACGATCCGGTTGCGGTTGTCCAGCACGCCGAACGACACCAGCGTGCTGACGATCGCCGCCAGGATGAGCGCCCATTTGAAAAGCTGGAGCACCTCGAACAGCAGGTCGAACAGGTTTTTGGCGAGAAACACGCAAGCCTCCGGGACGGCGGCCGGACCCTAGTCGGGCGTGGCCGCCCAGGCAACAACGGGGCCGGACGGCGCAGACGGCGTCGACCCTGCATCGCCTGTCCGCCGCTTTGCGCCGACTTGACGTGGAAAGCGTCTGCTGAGCATTGTCCGCGCCTGCACGGCGGGGCTGTAGCTCAGTTGGGAGAGCGCCTCGTTCGCAATGAGGAGGTCAGGGGTTCGATTCCCCTCAGCTCCACCA
>CAXTJP010000178.1:0-2382 GCA_964244615.1 uncultured Acetobacteraceae bacterium | reverse complement strand
CGAGCGGCGCCGGCGCCGGCCCCAGCACCAGCACGCCTTCGCCGTGCGGCGCCGCGCGGCCGAGATCGCGGGCGGCGATATCGGCGGCGTCCGCCGTGTCCGCGCTGACGATCAGGGCCGCAAGCCGGCCATAAGGGGGCCAGTTGCCCGGGCGGCGCGCCTCGGCCTCGCGGGCGAAGAAAGTCTCCAGGTCGCCGGCCACCAGCGCCTGCATAACCGGGTGTTCGGGCGAGAAAGTCTGCAGCAGCACTCGTCCCGGCGCCTCCGCCCGCCCTGCCCTGCCCGCCACCTGGTGCAGCAGTTGCACCGTCCGCTCGGCGGCGCGCAGGTCGCCGCCGGCCAGGCCAAGATCGGCGTCCACCACGCCGACCAGGGTCAGGTGCGGAAAGTGCCAGCCCTTGGCCACGATCTGGGTGCCGATGATCAGGTCGACCGTCCGCGCCTCGATCGCGCGGGCGGCCTGTGCTGCGGCATGCGGACCGGGCATGGTGTCGCTGGCCATCACCAGGCGGCGCGCGTCGGGGAACAGGGCGGCCGCCTCCTCGGTGATGCGCTCCACGCCCGGGCCGATCGGCGCGAGCGTGCCCTCGGCACCGCAGACCGGGCAGGCGGGCGGGACCGGCTCCTGGTGGCCGCAATGGTGGCAGGCGAGCACCCGGCGCGCCCGATGCTCCACCAGCCAGGCGGTGCAGTTGGGGCATTGCAGCCGGTGGCCGCAGGCCCGGCACAGCGTCAGCGGGGCGTAGCCGCGACGGTTGAGGAAGAACATCGCCTGCTCGCCCGCCGCCAGCGTCTCGTGCACGGCGGCGATCAGACGTGGCGAGAGAAAGCGGCCGCGCTCTGGCGGATCGTCGCGCATGTCGATGGCGGAGACGGCCGGAAGTTGCGCGCCGCCATGCCGGGCGGAGAGACGCAAATGGCGGTAGCGGCCGGCCTCCACGTTGGCCAGCGTCTCGAGGCTGGGGGTGGCGCTGACCAGGATCGCGGCCGCGTCCGACAGGCGGGCGCGCACCACCGCCATGTCGCGGGCGTGGTAGACCACCCCGTCCTCCTGCTTGAAGGCGGTCTCGTGCTCCTCGTCGATCACCAGCAGGCCGAGTTCGGGGAACGGCAGGAACAGCGCCGAGCGCGCGCCGACGACCACGCGCGCCTGGCCCTCGGCCACGGCCCGCCAGGTGTCGCGCCGCACGCGCGAGGGCAGGTCGGAGTGCCACAGGGCGGGTGCGGTGCCGAAACGCCGTCCGAAGCGGTCGAGGAACTGCGCCGACAGCGCAATCTCCGGCAGCAGCACCAGCGATTGGCGGCCACCGTCCAGGCAGGCGGCCACGGCTTCGAGGTAGACCTCCGTCTTGCCCGAGCCGGTCACGCCGTCCAGCAGCGTCACGGAAAAGGCCGCGTCGCGCACCGCCTGGCGCAGGGCGGCTGCCACGCCTGCCTGTTCGGGCGAGAGGGCCGGGCGCACATGGTCGGGCGCGGGCTCGGCGAAAGCGCGGGGGGCGGGGATGGGCGAGGGCACGAGCAGGCCGGCCTGCGCCATCGCCCTGATGACCGAACTGCCGACGCCGGCGCGACGCGCCAGCTCGCCGCCGCTTAGCCGGACCGGCGCTGCCAGCGCCTCCAGCACGCGGCGTCGCGGCTCGGTCAGCCGAACCGCAGGCGGCGGGTCCGCGGCCTGCCAGCCGGGGGTGGGTACCGGGGGCGCCAGCGCGTTCACCCGCAGCGCCATGGCCAGCACCTCGCCGGGTGCTGCGAGCGTGTAGCCGGCCACCCAGTCGATGAAGCGGCGCAGCGCCGGCGGCAACGGCGGCGCCTCCAGCCGCGCGGTCACCGGCTTCAGGCGCGCGGCCGGGACGGAGGGCCCGGCATGGGCGTCCCACACCACGCCCACCTCCTGCCGGCGGTTCAGCGGCACCAGCACGATGTCGCCGGGGGAGAGCGGGCCCGCCTCGCCCGGGGCGTAGTCGAACGGGCCGGCGAACGGGTAGGGCAGCAGGACCGGCACACGATCCATGGGCGATGGGGTCGGCGTTTCTTGCAGCACGCGGCGCTGTGTAGCCTAATCGGGCGATGGATGCCGAACACAAGAGGGCCGACAGCAGGGCGGAGGAGGTCACCGCCTACCTGCGCGCCAACCCCGGTTTCTTGGCAGCGCGGCCGGAGCTGTTCACCGTGCTGCAGCCGCCGGCCCGCGTGCACGGGCCGCATCTGGCGGACCACATGGTTGCCATGGTGCGCGCCGCCCGCGCCCACGCCGCCGCGATGGCGTCGCAGGCGGAGCTGGTGCTGGCCGCCGGCCGCGCCGCCTCGGCCATCGCCGACCGGGTGCAGGAGGCGGTGATGGCCGCGCTGCGGGCCATTTGCAGCAATCCCGACGCAGCCCGA
>CAXTJP010000177.1:0-2403 GCA_964244615.1 uncultured Acetobacteraceae bacterium | reverse complement strand
CGGTGCGCCGCGGCGGTGGAGGCCGGCGGCACGTCCGGCGCCGCGCCGATGGCGGCGCTTTCGGTGGGCAGGGCGCTCCCGGCCGCGCTGGACCTGCTGCGGCGGGACGGGATCCTGCTTGCCGCAGCGAACTCGGCCGACGCGGGGTGAGGGTGGCACAGCTGATGGCGGGTGCCGCGACCGGCGGCGCGGAGCTGTTCTTCGAGCGTCTATGCGCTGGGCTGGTACGCGCGGGGGACGAGGTGCTGCCGTTGATACGCACCGATGCCGCCCGGGCGGGACGACTGGCTGCCACCGGCCTGGCTCCCGTCCAACTGGGGTTCGGCGGCCGCGCCGATCTATGGACACGGTGGCGCGCGGCCCGAGCGCTGCGCCGGTTCGCGCCCCGCGTAGCGGTCGCCTGGATGGGCCGCGCCGCACGCCACGCGCCACGCGGCCCCTGGGTGCTGGTGGGGCGGCTGGGCGGCTATTACGATCTGCGCCAGTTCGCACGCTGCGACCATCTGGTGGGCAACACCCAGGCCATGGTGGACTGGATCGTGGCCCAGGGTGCGCCGCCGCACCGCGTCCATCTGCTGCCGAACTTCGTGACGGATCTGGCCGGTGCGGCGCCCGCCGTGCTGCCTGTGCCGGAAGGGGCGCCGGTGGTGCTGGCCATGGGGCGGCTGCACCGCAACAAGGGTCTCGACCTGCTGATCGCCGCCGCCAGTCGGCTGCCCGGCGTGCACGTCGCCATTGCCGGCGACGGGCCGGAGCGTGTCGGGCTGGAGCGTCTGGCGCAGCATGCCGGCGTGGCCAGCCGCGTGCATTTCCTGGGCTGGCGCACCGACACGGCCTCCCTGCTGGCCGCCTGCCAGGTGGTCGCCTGCCCGAGCCGGAGCGAGCCGCTGGGCAACGTGGTGCTGGAGGCGTTTGCCGCGCGGCGGCCGGTGGTCGCATCCATGGCGGAGGGGCCACGCGCGCTGATCGAGAGCGGCCGCACCGGCGTGCTGGTGGCAGGCGAGAGCGCCATAGCCCTGGCGGCCGGGATCGAGGGCGTTCTGAGCCGTCCGGTGCAGGCCGCCGCCATGGTGCAGGCAGCGCGGCAGCGCTACGAGCAGGATTTCTCCGAGCCCGCCGTGGTGGCGCGCTGGCGCGAGTTCCTGGGCCGGGTTGAACACGCCTGATGTGCGGGATCGCCGGCCTGGCCCTGCTGCCCGGGGCCGCACCGCCGGACCCGGCCGTGCTGCACGCCCTGGCGCAGGCACTCGGCCATCGCGGTCCGGACGGGGCCGGCAGCGTGATCCTCGGCCAGGCGGCGCTGGTGCACACGCGGCTTGCCATCATCGACCTCGCAGGCGGCGGCCAACCTTTCCTGGACGGGCCCGCCTCGCTGATCGCCAACGGCGAGATCTACAACGCGCCGGAACTGCGCGACGCCATGCCCGGCACATGTTTCGCCACCGGCAGCGACTGCGAACCGCCGCTGCATCTGTTCCGTCACGATCCGAACAGGTTTGCCCTCGGCCTGCGCGGCATGTTCGCCATCGCCGTGCACGACGGTGTCGGCCGCACGCTGACGCTGACGCGCGACCCGTTCGGCATCAAGCCGCTCTACTACACCCGGTTCTGCGACGGCTTTGCCTTCGCGTCCGAACCGCAGGCGCTGCTGGCGGCAGGATTATGTGGCCGTGCCGTGCGGGCAAACGCGCGCAACGAGCTGCTGCAGATGCAATTCTGTTCCGGAAACAAGACAATATTTCCCGGCATCTTCCGCGTGCTGCCGGGCGAGACGCTGCGCATCGCCGATGGCGTGCTGGTGGAGCGCACGCAAACGCCGGCGCTGCCCGTGGGCGGCCCGGAAGCCTTGCCGGAGGCTGCGGCCCTCGCCCGCCTCGACCGCGCGCTGATGCAGAGCGTGGAGCTGCACCAGCGCAGCGACGTGCCCTATGGCATGTTCCTCTCCGGCGGCATCGACAGTGCCGCGATCCTGGCGGTGATGGCGCGGCTGAACACGCGGCCGGTGCTCGCCTTTACCGCCGGGTTCGACGTGCCGGGAGCCGCCGACGAGCGCGAGCAGGCCGGTGTGATGGCCCGTTCGGTGGGCGCACGACACGAGACGATGGCGATCACGCGGGCGATGGTGTGGCGGCATCTGCCGCAGATCGTGGCCGCAATGGACGACCCGGCCGCCGATTACGCCATCATCCCCAGCTGGTTCCTGGCGCGGCGCGCGCGGCAGGAGGTGAAGGTGGTGCTGTGCGGCGAGGGCGGCGACGAGGTCTTCGGCGGCTACGGCCGCTACCGCAGCGCCATGCGGCCCTGGTTCCTGGGTGGCAGGGCGATGCGGGGCCGTGGCACGTTCGACGGGCTGGGCGTCTTGCGGGCGCCGCCGGCCGGGTGGCGCGACGGGCTGGCGGCGGC
>CAXTJP010000176.1:0-2457 GCA_964244615.1 uncultured Acetobacteraceae bacterium | reverse complement strand
CTCGGCGGTGAACATCAACATGGGCACGCTGGTCGGCGCCTACGCCACCGTGGCCCGGCTGCTCGACGAGGTGGCCGGCGTCGAGGGCACCGAGGGCGTGCTGCTGACGTTCGATGAGTTCATCAGCGGCGTCGAGGCGTTCGGCACGCGCATCCAGCCGCTGATGACGACCCGCGCCCACATCACCCAGACCGTCGAGGCCGCTTGAATGACCATCGCCACCCCCGGAACCGCCGCACTCGACGATGCCGCCGCCAGGCGCGTCACCCTGCCGGCGCGTCCCGAAGCGCTGTCGCTCGATCCTGGCCATGCGGCGCTGATCGTGGTGGACATGCAGAACGCCTACGCCAGCAAGGGCGGCTACCTCGACCTGGCGGGCTTCGACATCAGCGGCGCGCAGGCGGCGATCGAGGCGATCGCGGTTGCCGCCCGCGCCGCCCGCGCCGCCGGCATGACGGTGATCTATTTCCAGAATGGCTGGGACCAGGACTATGTCGAAGCCGGCGGCCCGGGCTCGCCGAACTACCACAAGTCCAACGCGCTCAAGACCATGCGCCACCGGCCCGAACTCGCCGGCAGCCTGCTCGCCAAAGGCGGCTGGGACTATGCGCTGGTCGACGCGCTGACGCCGCAGCCGGGCGACATCGTGATCCCCAAGCCGCGCTACAGCGCCTTCTACAACACACAGCTGGACTCCATCCTGCGCGCGCGCGGCATCCGGACGCTGGTGTTCACCGGGATCGCCACCAACGTGTGCGTGGAATCCACCCTGCGCGACGGCTTCTTCCTGGAGTATTTCGGCATCGTGCTGGAGGACGCCACCCACCAGGCCGGTCCGGACTTCGTGCAGAAGGCCGCCCTCTACAACATCGAGACCTTCTTCGGCTGGGTGTCGAGCGTCGCCGACTTCTGCGGCGCGATCGGCCAGGTCGCGGACCCGGGAGCCTAGCCGATGCCGATCCAGGCGGTCATCCCACCCGGCACCGGCACGCCGATCGCGCCGTTCTCTCCCGGCACGCTGGCCGATGGCGTGCTCTATGTCTCGGGCACGCTGCCGTTCGACGCCGACAACAACGTCGTGCATCCGGGCGATGCGGCGGCACAGACCCGGCACGTGCTGGAGAGCATCGGGCGCGTCATCCAGACCGCCGGCGGCAGCATGTCCGACGTGACCTTCAACATGATCTTCCTGACGGACTGGGCCAACTACGCGGCGCTGAACAGCGTCTACGCGACGTATTTTCCCGGCGACAAGCCGGCGCGCTACTGCATCCAGTGCGGCCTGGTGAAGCCGGACGCCCTGGTCGAGATCGCCTCGATCGCCCATATCGGCAGCCGCTCGCGGCCATGATCCACGTCGAGGCCAGTGGCCCCGAGGCTGGCGAGGTGCTGCTGCTCTGCTCCGGGCTAGGCGGCGCCGGCGGCTACTGGGCGGACAACATCCCGGCACTGGCGCGGCGGTACCGGGTCGTCACCTACGACCAGCGCGGCACCGGACGCAGCCCCGGCGTGCTGCCCGATGCGGTCGGCATCGCCGACATGGCCGACGATGCGATACAGGTGCTGGACCGGATCGGGGCGCACCGTTGCCGCTTCGTCGGCCACGCAATGGGCGGCCTGATCGGGATGGAGCTGGCAGCCAGGCATCCCGACCGCGTCAGCCATCTCGTCATCGTCAACGGATGGCTGCGCATGGACGCGCACACCGCGCGCTGCTTCGACGTGCGGCGCGACCTGCTGCTGCGGGCCGGGATCGCCGCCTACGTGCGGGCGCAGCCGCTGTTCCTCTATCCGTCCCGCTGGATGGCGTTGAACGCCTCCCGCCTGCAACGCGACGAGGCGCACGCGCTGGCGCATTTTCCGGGGGTGGACAACACCCTGCACCGGATCGCCGCCCTGTTCGACTTCGACGGCGCGCCGCTGTTGCCGCGGCTCGCCTGCCGCACCCTGCTGGTGGTCTCCGAGGACGACATGCTGGTGCCGCCGAGCTGCTCGGAACGGCTGCAGGCGGCCCTGCCCGGCGCACGCCTGGTCCGGCTGGATGGTGGCCACGCTTGCAACATCACCGGCCCGCGCGGTTTCGAGCGCCTGTGCCTGGAGTTTCTCGCCGACTGATCAGGCGGCGGCCACCTCGTCCGCCGCCACCTTGTCCGCCATCGAGGCATCCCGCCGCCCGGGCGGCTTCTCCGACCCGACCGTGGTGTCGCGCGCGGTCTGGTGCTCCATCTCGGCGTTCATCTCCGCGCCGACCAGCACCACCGTGGTGGACAGCCAGATCCAGGTCATGAAGCCGATCGCCGCGCCCAGCGAGCCGTAGGTCTTGTTGTAGTTACCGAAATTCTCGACGTAGTAGGAGAACGCCACCGAGACCAGCAGCCAGCAGAGGGTTGCAGCGCCGCCGCCCCAGCTCACCCAGCTCCAGCGCGCCTTGAGGCGGCTGGGGCCGTAGCGGTACAC
>CAXTJP010000175.1:0-2576 GCA_964244615.1 uncultured Acetobacteraceae bacterium | reverse complement strand
AGCAGGGCGGGATGGAGACCAACCTGGTGGTGGACCGCGACACCGCCTCCAGGCTTGGCCTGACCATGTACCAGATCGACAACACGTTGTATGACGCGTTCGGGCAGCGCTCGGTGTCGACGATCTACAATGCGCAGAACCAGTACCACGTCGTGATGGAGGTGGCGCCGCGATACTGGCAGCGCCCGTCGATGCTGAAGCAGGTCTGGATCAGCACGTCCGGCGGCCAGGCGAGCGGATCGGCCACCACCGCACTCGCCGCAGGTTCGGTGAGCGCCGGGACGGCGACTGGCGTCACCACCCCATCCGCGACATCGACGCCCCCGGTGACCTCCACGCGCTCCTCGACCGTCGCCTCAGCGTCCAACCGCGGCGGGGTGCTGTCCAGCAACGTGGTCAGCAACGCGCTCTCGGCCGGCGCGGCGGGGACGACCACCAGCACGACCAGCACGGCGTCGAACAACGCGGTGCGGACCGCGGCGCAGGCGGGGATCGCGAGCACCGGGAACAGCAGCGCGTCGGCCGGGTCCGCGGTGGCGACGGCGGCGGAGACCATGGTGCCGCTATCGGCGATCGCGCGCTTCGGACCGGGGAACACGCCGCTCTCGGTCAACCACCAGAGCCAGTTCGTCGCCACGACGATCTCGTTCAACCTCGCACCTGGCAAATCGCTGAGCGATGCCACCGCCGGCATCCAGCGCGCGGTGCAGGCGATCAACCTGCCACCGGACCTCACCGGCGGCTTCGCGGGCACCGCACTCGCCTACCAGCAGTCGCTCGGCAACGAGCGCGTGCTGGTGCTGGCCGCGATCGCCGCGATCTACATCGTGCTTGGCGTGCTCTACGAGAGCTTCGTGCACCCGGTCACCATCCTGTCCACGCTGCCGTCGGCGGGGGTGGGCGCGGTGCTGGCGCTGCTGCTGTTCGGCATCCCGTTCACCATCATCGCGCTGATCGGCCTGATCCTGCTGATCGGCATCGTGAAGAAGAACGCGATCCTGATGATCGACTTTGCACTGCAGGCGGAGCGGGAGGACGGCATGGAGAGCCGCGAGGCGATCTTCCACGCCGCGGTGATGCGGTTCCGTCCGATCATGATGACGACCGCTGCGGCGATATTGGGCGCGCTGCCGCTATGCTTCAGCTTCGGCGAGGGCAGCGAGCTGCGCCAGCCGCTCGGCATCGCGATCGTCGGCGGCCTGATCGTGAGCCAGGCGCTGACGCTCTACACCACGCCGATCGTCTACCTGTACCTGGACCGGCTGCGCTTCCGCGCTGGACACGCCCTGCGCAGCCGGGCCGTGGCCAAACCTGCCGAATAGGCAGGCCGCACCATCAGTCCTTGAGGTGCCCCTCCATGAAGCTCGCGATATGCTCGTTGAGGAACTTCTCGTCGGCCGGGCTCGCTCCCGCTCCCGCCGGATGACCCCACAGCGAGGGGATCGGCATGAACACGCAATGCTCGATGAACCCGGCTTCGTAGTGTGCGTCCTCGACCGGGAAATACAGGTCGGTCGCTGACGGCATGTACAGCACCGGCACCTTGATCGAGCGCAGCGCTGCCGCCTCATCCCCCTTGAACGGCGTCGTGTCGCCGACGTTGTTGCTCTCCCAGGTCCGCATCTGCAGGATCAGGTTGTTGGCGTCGGCGCCTGCGAAGAACTCGGTCTTGTAGTGGTCGACCGCCTGCCGGAACGTCGTCCCCGGCGGGTTCTCGGTGCGCCACAACTCCTGGCGCCACCACTCCTGGGAGTAGAGCCAGCCCAGCCAGACCAGCGATGTCGCCTCGATCCCACGGGCGGGCTGGGACTTGTAGTTGCCGCCATCGAAGGCCGGGTCCGTCGTCAGCGCCGCTATCTGTCCCTCGAGCCGGACGATGCCGTGGCCGTAGGTCCGCGCGGTGCCCGAGGTCGCCACGATGCGATCCATGAAATCGGGATAACTGACCGCCCACTGCAACGCCTGTTGCGCGCCCATGGAGAAACCGATCACCGCGCGCAGATGCCGCACGTGCAGCTCGTCCACCAGGACCCGGTGCACGGCGTTCACGTTGTCCCGGATCGTCATGACGGGAAAGCGTGGTCCGTGGAACGGTTCGGCCGTGTTGCTCGGCGAGGACGAGCGGCCGTTGCCGAACAGCTCGCTGGTAACCAGGAAGAACTTGGTCGGGTCGAGCGCCTTGCCCGGACCGATCAGCCACTCATAGCCGTGCATGTCCGCCATGTAGTGCGACGGCAGCAAAATCGCGTTGTCCCCGGCTGCATTCAGGGTGCCGTAGGTGCCGTAGACGACACGCGCCTCCTGCAGCACGGCCTTGTGCTCGGTCACGAAGTTACGGATGACGAACTCATGCTGGACGGGTTCGGGCGGTGCAGCCACGGCAACCTCAGTGGACAACAGGATGGACATCGCAAGACATGCAACGCTCCTCGCTACTCTGTTCATCATGATCGCCTTCGTTCGCCGGGCAAAGAAAAGGCCGGGTGAGGTTTCCCCCACCCGGCCCAGCTTCGAGAGCCTACGGCTTATTCTGCCGCGCGGCCCGTGACCGCAGGCGTGTCCTTGCCAAGATGCTG
>CAXTJP010000174.1:0-2665 GCA_964244615.1 uncultured Acetobacteraceae bacterium | reverse complement strand
GCACCAGCTCCGGCTTCTCGGTGACGCCGACGGTGCGCTGGCCCTGCACGTTGGAATGGCCGCGCACCGGGCAGATGCCAGCACCCGGACGGCCGATATTGCCGCGCAGGAGCATCAGGTTCATCAGCATCTGCACGGTCTCGACGCCGGCGCGGTGCTGCGTCAGCCCCATGCCGTAGACGCCCATGGCCGCCTTGGCGCGGCCGTAGACGCGGGCGGTGGATTCCAGTGCCGCACGGCTCAGGCCGCAACGACGCAGGAGCTCGTCCCAGTCCTGCGCGCGCAGCCAGGTCACGAACGTGTCCAGCCCGTGCGTGTGCTCGGCGATGAAGGCGTCGTCGAGGAACGGCGTCTCGCCGGCGGCGCGTGCCGCGTCGTCGATGTCGATCAGCGCCTTGCAGATGCCGGTCAGGGCGGCGAGGTCGCCGCCGGCGATGACCTGGTGGTAGGACGAACTGATCCGCGTCTCCTGGTGCGCCACCATCTCGACGACCGATTGCGGGTTGGTGAAGCGCTCCAGTCCGCGCTCGCGCAGCGGGTTGTAGGTGATGATCGGCACGCCGCGCTCGGCCGCCTCCTGCAGCGGATGCAGCATGCGCGGCGCGTTGCTGCCGGGATTGTGGCCGAAGAACAGGATGCAGTCGGTCTGGGCGAAATCATCCAGGCTGACGGTGCCGACCGGCACGCCGATGCTCTCGGGCAGCGCCACCGACGTGGTCTCGTGGCACATGTTGGAGCTGTCGGGCAGGTTGTTGTTGCCGTACAGGCGCGCGTACAGCGCGTACAGGTAGCTCGCCTCGTTCGAGCAGCGGCCGGAGCTGTAGAACACGGCGCTCTGCCTGTCGGTGATGGCCCGCATCTCGCGGCCGATCTCGGCCATGGCGGCGCCCCAGGAGACCGGCACGTACTTGTCCGATGCGGCGTCGTAGCGCATCGGATGGGTCAGGCGGCCCGCCTGCTCCAGATGGTAGTCGTCCCAGTCCAGCAGTTCCGTCACCGTGTGTGCGGCGAAGAAGTCGGGCGTGCAGCGATGCGTGGTGATCTCCCAGGCGGTGGCCTTGGCGCCGTTCTCGCAGAACTCGAACGGCAGCGGCTTGGCCGGCTTCACCCAGGCGCAGCTTACGCACTGGAACCCGTCCACCTTGTTCTGCCGCGTGAGCGTCAGCGCGCCGCTGGCGAGCACGCCTTCGCGGCGCAGGATGTTGCCCAGCGACTTGGCCGAGCCCCAGCCGCCGGCAGGCGCCTCGTAGGGCGTATAGGTGGCTTTCCGTGTCATCGGCGAGGCTCCGTTGTCGAGACTGTCGAACATCTTTACGCAGCACGGCATCCCGAGCGGAACCGCCGGGACCATCACGTTGTTCGTGAGACCACGCACAACCTTGTCGGTGTCATACGATGGTCAACAGAGCCTACTTGCTGGAGAAGCCGAGCGGTCCGTCGGCATCCAAGATCTTCTTTGACCAGCAGGTCATCCCGGTCTTCATCGATGCGGCCGGCTCGGTCGAGGGGATGCTGGAGCGGATGGCGATGTCGGTGCGGCGCCGGCCGATCGAGGCGCTGGGCGCGGCACTCGGGATCGGCACGCTGGCGACGCTGCTGACGGTGCCGGCGCGCGCCTGACGTGTCGGCAGCAAGGCTGGGCTCTGCCCAGACCCGCCAAAGGACAGTCGTCCTTTGGAAACCTAGTACTGGATTCTCAAAGCGCGCGGCCTTGAGCGGGTCCAGGGCAGAGCCCTGGCCTTCTACAGCAACCTAGCCAGCAGAACCGCCAGCAGGCACAGCATGACCACAGCCGTGAGCAGCCAGCGCAGCCCCATGTAGCCGACCGGCATCAGGCCCTGCCCAGCCGCCCGGGCTTCGGCCAGCGCCGTCAGGGCGAAGCCCAGCAGCAGCAGCAGCAGGGAGGCCAGCGGCGAGGCGACCAGCGGGATCAGCAGGGCCACCCAGCCGACCAGTGCCGGCAGCACCCCCAGGACCAGGCGGCTGCGATAGGCGCGCAGCGCCACCGGTCCGCCCGGCGCATCGCCGGCCAGCGCGAAACCCCAATGCACCGCGCCGAGGAACGACAGGATCACCGCGCCATAGCCGATCAGCGCCTGCACCAGGCGCGGCGCCGGCACGTCCGCCGGAAACACCAGGATGCCGGCGGCGCAGGCGACGAACGGGATCAGCCCGCCCAGGCCGAGGACGATCGCAAGCAGCGGCAGGCGTGTCATCGGCATGTCCTCGGGGCTGGGTCGCGCCCGACGAACGCCCCAGCGTGGCGCCGGATGCGCGGCCGGCGGCCCGGCCTTGCGGAAAGCCGGGCGAGATGGTGCAAAAGGGCCGACCTGGAACGAGATCGAAGGACAGCACCATGAGCGCCATCGTCGACATCGTCGCGCGCGAAATCCTCGACAGCCGCGGCAACCCGACCGTCGAGGTCGACGTGGAGCTGTCCTCCGGCGCCAAGGGACGCGCCGCGGTCCCGTCCGGCGCCTCCACCGGCGCGCACGAGGCGTCGGAGCTGCGCGACGGCGACAAGGCCCGCTACGGCGGCAAGGGCGTGCAGAAGGCGGTCGCCTTTGCCGAGGGCGAGATCCTCGAGGCGCTGTCCGGTGCCGAATCCTACGAGCAGGTGGCGATCGACGATGCGCTGATCGACCTGGACGGCACGCCGAACAAG
>CAXTJP010000173.1:0-2734 GCA_964244615.1 uncultured Acetobacteraceae bacterium | reverse complement strand
CGACCGCTCCGGCCGCCCCCGCCACCGCCGCCCCCGCCGGGCCGGCCAAGCCGCCGGCCTACGACCACGGTGATACCGCCTGGATGCTGACCAGCACGGCGCTGGTGCTGATGATGACCATTCCCGGCCTGGCCCTGTTCTACGCCGGCATGGTGCGCAAGAAGAACATCCTGGCCACCGTGATGCAAAGCTTCGCGATCTGCTGCCTGGTGACCATCGTCTGGACGGTGTGCGGCTACTCGATCGCGTTCACCAACGGCTCGAGCACGCCGGCCTTCATGGGCTACTCGCTCTCGGCCTTCTTCGGCGACGCCTCGCGCTTCATGCTGCACGGCATCGAGGCCAACTTCGCCAAGCAGGACGACACCGGCTTCATCCTGGGCAACAACATGGCCGGCATCACGCCGGTGCCGTACACCGTGCCCGAGACCGTGTACATGATGTTCCAGATGACGTTCGCGATCATCACCCCGGCGCTGATCGCCGGCGCCTTCGCCGAGCGGATGAAGTTCTCCGCCATGTGCCTGTTCATGGTGGGCTGGTCGATCTTCTCCTACAGCCTGATCGCGCATTGGGTGTGGGCGCCGACCGGCTGGCTCGCGACGATGGGCACGCTGGACTACGCCGGCGGCACCGTGGTGCACATCAACGCCGGCATCGCCGGCCTGATGTGCTGCCTGGTGATGGGCCGCCGTCGCGGCTACGGGCACGACAACATGTCGCCCTTCAACCTCACCTACGCGGTGATCGGGGCCTCGCTGCTGTGGGTCGGCTGGTTCGGCTTCAATGCCGGCTCCGCCGTGGGCGCCACCGGCCGCGCCGGCATGGCGATGGCGGTCACCCAGATCGCGACGGCCGCCGCGGCGCTGGCCTGGATGTTCGCCGAGTGGGTGCTGAAGGGCAAGCCGAGCGTGCTCGGCATCATCTCGGGCGCGGTCGCGGGGCTGGTCGCCATCACGCCCGCCTCCGGCTTCGTGCTGCCGGGCGGTGCCATCGTGATCGGCGTCGCGGCCGGCGTGATCTGCTTCCTCTCGGCCAGCTACCTCAAGCACGCGCTCGGCTACGACGACAGCCTGGACACCTTCGGCGTGCACGGCATCGGCGGCATCGTCGGCGCGCTGCTGACCGGCGTGTTCGCGTCGGCCACCATCGGCGGCACCGACGGCTCGCTGGCGCAGTTCATCATCCAGTGCAAGGCGGTCGCCGTGACGCTGGTGTGGAGCAGCGTGGTCAGCCTTGTGCTGCTGCTGCTGCTGAAGTTCACCATCGGCCTGACGGTGGATGCCGAGGAGGAGATGGAGGGGCTGGACACGGTCCTGCACGGCGAGAGCGTCGGCTGAGCGGCCGGACACCGACGTCGTGACCAGGAGAGGGCGGGTACTCCGGTACCCGCCCTTTGTCATGAAAAGCGGGCGAACGCGATAGCTAGGGTTTCATAGATCGCGCGTTTGAACGGGACGGCGAGGCTTGGCAGGTCTGCGAGGGACACCCAGCGCCAGGCCACGAACTCCGGGTGGGGGTCGCGGTCCAGGACGATGTCCCGCTCCTCGCCCTCGAAGCGCAGGGCGAACCATTTCTGGCGCTGGCCTCGGAAGCGGCCCTGGAAGGCGGCGCCGGCGATCTCGGGCGGCAATTCATAGGTCAGCCAGTCTGGGTGTTCGGCCAGTATGCTGGCCCGGTCGGTGCCGATCTCCTCGCGCAGCTCACGCATCACGGCGGCGGCAGGGTCTTCGTCCGGGTCGATGCCGCCCTGGGGCATCTGCCAGGCCGCCTGCGCGCCGGACGGCAAGTCGGCGCGGCGGCCGACGAACACCAGGCCGGCGCGGTTGAACAGGGCGGCGCCGACGTTGGCGCGATAGGGAAGATCGTTCAGGGCGGTGTCTCCTGGGGCGGTGCCGGCGGCGGAATGGCGGTCAACGGTGCCAGGACGATGCCGCGTCCGGCCAGGCCATGCGCCCAGACGGCGATGCGGTCCAGAAGCACCGGGCGCGGCGGCCCGGCGAGCCCGATTGCGCTGCCACGTCGCGCGGCGTCGCTCTCTAGCTCGGCCAGGGCGCGATCGATCGCCTGGGCGTCGGCCGCCTCGCCCAGGGCAGGCGGGCGGTCCACGATCACGTCCACCACCCGGGGCGGCGTGGGCACGCCAGGCGGCGGTGCCGCACCCGGGCGCGGGTCGAGGTAGATCAGGCCGCGCCGGTCGATCGTGGCGAGCAGGTCGGCGAAGGCCTCGCGGCTCTGGGCAAAGCGCTCGCCGTTCAGGCCGTCCGAGCCGCCGGTGGCGCCGACGCAGCCGGCGACGTTCGACAGCGCCCATTCCAGGTTCAGGCTGTTCCCGGCCGGGGCTGCGCCGATCAGCAACGCCCTGTCGCCCTCCTCGGCCTCCGGGTAGCCGGTCGGCTCCATGGGCACCGAGACCAGGCACTCGCGGCCCTGCTGCCTGGCCCGCCGTGCCAGCGCGGCCGCGGTGGCTTCCGGCGCGTAGGCGGAAAACGCCAGGTCGATCGCCGAGGGCAGGCTGGCGAGGATCTCGCCCGTCAGCGCGCGGTCCAGCCCGGCGCCGTCGATCACCAGGGCCACCCGCGGATGGCGCTCGGCAGGGTCGAAGGCCGCGGCGTAGAGCCGCGCCGCGGTGCCGCCGGGGCCCGCGACGCGCGGCAGCAGGCGATCGGGCAGCGCCACGCCAGGTTCCAGCAGCGCGGGGTAAGGGTCCGGGATGGACGCGGCCGTCATGGGC
>CAXTJP010000172.1:0-2760 GCA_964244615.1 uncultured Acetobacteraceae bacterium | reverse complement strand
ACCAGCTCGCCTCGTTCATGGCGATGAACGCGGACCGCCACATCAACGCCCAGCTGAGCCAGTTGCGCCGGCTGTTCGCCGAGGACCTGGAGGGGGCGGCGGCCCATCGCCGCTTCTACGACGAGTATTTCGCCGTGGCCGACCTGCCGGCCGAGTTCTACCTGGAGACCGTGTCCGCCGTGTTCCAGCAGCACCTGCTGCCGCGCGGCCGCATGACCTGGCGCGGGCAGGTGGTGGATCCGGCGGCGATCCGCCGGACCTCGCTGCTGGTGGTGGAAGGCGAGCGCGACGACATCTGCGGCGTCGGCCAGACCATGGCGGCGATGGATCTGTGCAGCAGCATCCCCGCCACCAGCAAGGCCTACCACCTGCAGACCGGGGCCGGGCATTACGGCGTGTTCAGCGGCCGCGCCTGGGCCGGCGCGATCTATCCGAAGGTGCGCGCCCTGATCCAGAAGGCGGCCTGACACGGGCTGTCACCCGGGTTGGTTGTTCACATTTCGTTCTTGACTTGCGAGGGAGCCGCACGCAAGTCTTGCCTGGAACGAAGCGAGAACCACGATGCAGCTGGCCCAGTCTCGTCCGACCGCCTCTCTCGCCCGGATTGCCGGCGGTGGTAGCCCGGGTGGTGGCCGGCCCGGGGCGGTGCGCGGGCGCGGGGCCACCATCAGCCCGGCGAACCGCTACGACGCGCGCGAGACGGAGCCGTTCGACGACGGGTGGAACACGCTGGACGGCCTGGCCGACCTGCCGCCGCTGCCCACCACCCTGACCCGCGACAACAGTCGCACCGTCATCTCTTGGAACGCCTCGCCCGATATCGGCTTCGACCGGGCGGTAAATCCGTATCGCGGTTGCGAGCACGGCTGCATCTACTGTTACGCCCGGCCGACACATGCCTATCTGGGCTACTCGCCGGGGCTCGATTTCGAGACGCGGCTGGTGTTCAAGCCGGACGTGGCGTCGCTGCTCGAACGCGAGCTCAGGAAGCCCGGCTACGTATGCAAGCCGATGGCGCTCGGCTCCAACACCGACCCTTACCAGCCGGTGGAGCGCACGCTGAAACTGACGCGCTCGGTGCTGGAGGTGCTGGAGCGCTTCGGCCATCCGGTCAGCATCGTGACGAAGTCGGCCGGCGTGCTGCGCGACATCGACATCCTGCAGCGCCTGGCGGCGCGCGGGCTGGCGCGGGTCTATCTCTCCGTCACCACGCTGGATTCGAGCCTGGCGCGGTGCATGGAGCCGCGCGCGGCCGCGCCGGAGCGCCGGCTGGCGGCCATCGCGGCGCTGAGCCAGGCCGGCGTGCCGTCGGCCGTGCTGGCGGCGCCGATGATCCCCGGCCTGAACGATGCCGAGCTGGAACGTATTCTGGAGCGTGCCGCGCGTGCCGGCGCCCGCCACGCGGGCTACGTGCTGCTGCGCCTGCCGCTGGAGTTGCGCCAGATGTTCGAGGCGTGGCTCGGCGAGCATTTCCCCGACCGCGCCCGTCACGTGCTGAAGCTGGTGCGCGACACCCGTGGCGGCCAGCTCAACGACAGCGCGTACCACGACCGCTTTCGCGGCCAGGGCCCGTACGCGGAACTGCTCGGCCAGCGTTTCGCCCGCGCCGCCCGCCAGTTTGGGTTCGCCGACCGCACGCCGCTCGAGACGCGGCACTTCGCGGTGCCACGTAGCGCGCCCGCCTTGCAGGCGTCGCAGCAAGGTCTTCTTTTTTGAAAAGAAGCAAATCTTTGATCATGCTGTCGCGGAGGTTTCTGCAAACACCCGACCAATAAGCAAGAGTTTCTGGTCCTTTTTCCCAGAAAAGGACTGCTTGCCTTGCCTGAACGAAGTCGGCTTCGCCCATTGAACCGCGGCGGCGTTGCGGTCATACCTCGCCCCGCAACGATTTCAGTGCCGGGGAGATGCGATGCGTCCGAGCCGCCTTCTGGGCCTTGCCGTCTCGCTCTGGTCCCTGTCGGCCGCTGCACAACCCAGCATGGGCCCACCGGCGGTGGGCGTGGCCCGGGCCGAGCGGACCCCGGTCACGGAAACCGACGAGTTCATCGGCCGGGCCGAGGCTGTCAGCCGCGTGGCGCTGGTCGCCCGGGTGACGGCGTTCCTGGAGCAGCGCCTGTTCGTCGAGGGCAGCGAGGTCCAGAAGGGCGACCTGCTCTACAGGCTGGAGGAGGGGCCGTTCCAGGCCGACCTGCTGGCCAAGCAGGCGGCACTGGGCCAGGTGAACGCGCTGCTGCTGAACGCCAACCAGACGTTCGGCCGACAGCAGGCTCTGCTGAACACGCCGGCCGGCCAGCGGTCCACCTACGACAGCGCCATCGCCCAGCAACGCAGCCTGCAGGCCCAGGTGCAGGCGGCGCAGGCCAACGTGGCGACCTCGCAGATAAACCTGGCCTACACGCAGATAAAGGCGCCGATCGACGGCAAGATCACCCGCACTGCGGTCACCGAGGGCAACGTGGTCGGGCTGAACAGCGGCACGCTGGCCACCATCGTCAGCCAGGACCCGATCTACGTTGTGTTCCCGGTCTCCTCGCGCTCGGCGCTCGAACTGACCCAGCGCTACGGCGGGGCCGGCGGCTTCGGCGCGGTCAAGGTGCGCATCCGCCTGCCCAACGGCCGCATCTACGACAAGGACGGCAAGCTCGACTACATCGACCCGACGATCTCGGCGACGACCGACACCCTGACGGCACGCGCCGTGTTCCCCAACCCCAAGGCGGCCCAACCCTCGCCGGCGGCGAACGTCCAGGCCGGCAGCGC
>CAXTJP010000171.1:0-2991 GCA_964244615.1 uncultured Acetobacteraceae bacterium | reverse complement strand
TCCACCATTACGATCCGGTGCCGCGCAACATCGCCGACGAGATCATGGCGAAGTCGGCGTAGGTTCTCCTGGCGGAAGCCGGCCTGCTTCGGCGGCCCGGCTTTTTGCCGGGCTTGTTCCGGAGCGATGCGCCGGTTCAGGCGTAGAGTGAACTCAGCATGTTGAGCAGGCTGTCGGTGCTCTTGCCGCTGCTCGGGTAGAGTGCCGACATCAGGTCGGTGCTCGATGCACTCGGGCCACCCTGCAATATGACCAGGTTTGGATCGATGGCATTGGCACTCGACGCGTTCAGCGCGGTGTTGACCAGGTAGCGTTCGGCATAGGCCTGCAGCTTCGCCGGCGTGTTGAAGTCCGACAGCTTGACCTTCTTGGTGAGCAGCGCCACCTGCGCGTCGAACGGCAGCACCCCGTAATTGGCGGATATGCCCATGTTGGTCGTCACTACCTTGAGCAAGGTGGCGTCGCTCATCAGCGCGTTGATGCTGGTGATCGCCGGCATCTTGCGGGTGAAATACAGCGCGCTGTCCATGCCGGGGATCAGCTTGCCCTCCGCGGCCTCGTACTGGTTGATCTCGTACTGGGAGTAGATCGCCGCGGTGTCGGACGTGTCCAGTAACGCGGGTATCTTCTGGTTGCTGACCTGCGGCAGCACGCTGAGGGTATCCCCGGCGGCGATCGCCACCGCCGAGTTCGCCTGCAGCGTGACGTTGCCATAGTTGTCTACCGACTTGACGATACCGACCACGTTGCTGCCGTCGGTGATGATCTGGCCGGCCCGCACCCCCTTCGCCGGCGCGCCCAGCGCCAGCATGGAGTCCACGGTGGTGGTGGCGCCGGTCGTCGTGATCTGGGTGCCGATGTTCGAGACGCCCACGCCCATCGCGACGCTGATCACGGCGTTCGCCGCCACGGCCACCAGGGAGGATGCGGTGAGCGTGACGTTGCCGACGGGGTCGATCGACTTGATGGTGCCGATCTCGCTGGCGCCGCTCAACAGCGTCTGCCCGACCGTGAGGTTGCTGGCCGCCGAGCCGAGCGACAGCATCGCGGTGCTGGTCGTGATTTCCCGCGCTGTGGTGCCGGCATAGCTGGTGTAGGCCCGGGGTGCCACCGACAGCACGCTGTTGGTGATCGGGTTGATGAGGTTCAGGCCGCTGGTCCCGGTAGCCGCGATGTTGAAGCCGTAGGCGGTGAGCGCCCTGGACAGCAGCGAGGTGGCGGCTGCCGCGGTCATCGGCGTGGTGGTGCTGGAGGCGGGGGCCGGGGCCGCGACCGAGATGACGTTGGCGATCCGGATCGGAGCGCCGGTGCTGCTGGTGGCCAGGGCGAGGCTGTAGACGGTGTTGCCGGCGCTGTCGGTCGTGGTGCCGATCGCGGGCGCGTCGCTCGACCCCACGATCGCGCCGCCGGCATCCACCGTGTAGCTGGAGGTGACGGGATCGGCGGCGGTGCCGACGGATTGCACCGCCGTGGTCAGCGCTGCCGCTATCGATGCCGCAGCGGTGCCGTCGTTGAGCACGTAGGACCAGGACTCCGCCGGCACCGCGGCGGTCAGGCTGGCGTTCGCGGTCCCCCAGCCCAGGTTGTTGAACGAGATCGAGGACGCGGCGGCGCCGCTGGTGACGAAGCTGTTTGCCGTGGAATCGCCGAAATCCATCGAGACCATGGTGCGGTTCGACATCGCCGAGACGAAATTCAGGTAGTTGGTGCTGCCGAGCGACTTGACCAGCGAGCCGGTCGCGGACGGGTCCTGGGTCAGCAGTTTCTTGAGCAGCCCGGTCTCCGTGCTCATGCCGCTCATGTTGTAGGCGCCGAGCACGACCTGCAGCGCCGAATGGTTCTTGCTGCCGAGCAGGTCGGTGGGCGAGGAGATGTTCACGGTGTCGGCAAGGAAGCCGGAAACGGCGCGTTGCGTCGCCGGATCCGTCTTTACCATCAGGGCAGCCTGCTTGGCCTCGTTCTTGACGATCGAGAGGTAGGTCGTGATCGGGGAGAGCCCCGACACCGTGGATGACATGGCTACAGCCCTGAAGGAACCGCCTTTAGACAACCATAGCGTGTATAAAGCGCTTAATCAAGTCTAATTAGACGCAGACTTCTGGTCGCTCCCGTGCTGGTTGTCGGTATGGAGGATGAAGTCGGCGACGTTGTCGTGCAGCTGCTTCAGCGACGGCAGGTTCGCGTAGACCATGTGGCCGGAGCGATACTGGCGGTACTCGATGTTGCCCTGCAGCCGGTCCGGGATCGGCAGGTGGTGCATCTCGTACACCCCCTCGTAGAACGGCGTCGCCAGGTCGTAATAGCCGGCGTTGAGCATGACCTTCAGCTTCGGGTTGTATTTCATCGCCGCCGCCAGATCGAGCATGACGTTGGCCGACCCGGTGAGCGGCGAGCCTGCACCGGGAGGCTGGTGCTTCATGTCCCAGTCCTTCTCGACGTCGATCTCGGGCTTGTAGTCGATGCCTTCGCCGTAACGCAGCGTCTTGCGGACATAGTCGTTGAACGCGGAGACGTAGGCCGAGCTGATCGCGGCACTCTGCGGGTCGTAGTCAGACTCGCGGCTGAGCGGGTCCATGCTCGGGCCGGAAAAGCGCGTATCGAGTCGGCCGGTGGTGGTGCCGGTGTCGTCCTGCAGCATCTTCTCGAACTGGCCGCCATTGATGCGCAGGTCGGACTTCCTGATGTAGTCGGCGGGGAGCCCGGTATAGGCGTGCAGCCTGGCCACGATCGCGTCGCGCCGCGCGGGATCGAGCGTCGAGCCTTCGCCGAGCGCCTGCGTGTAGTCGGTGGACGCGAAATGCTCGACCTCGCTTAGCAGTGCCGGGAGGTCGGCCTGCGTGCCGGCCGGCAGCTTGTGATGATACCAGGCGGTGGCGGCAAAGGTCGGCAGCGCCACCACGTAGGGCAGGTCGACGCCCGGATTGTACTGCGGGGTATCGATGCTGGCATCGAAGTTCAGGATCTGCGACAGCAGGATCACCCCGTTCAGGT
>CAXTJP010000170.1:0-3022 GCA_964244615.1 uncultured Acetobacteraceae bacterium | reverse complement strand
TGCCGGCCCCAGACCAGGACCGTCCGGCCCAGCCAGGCCGACATCAGCACCATCAGTCCGAGCAGGACGCCGAGGCCGAGCTGCAGCGGCCGGTAGCCCCTAGCCGCGTGCACCCGGGTCATGGTCCAGGCAGTCAGGCCGCCGATCGGTCCCGACAGTGGGGTCGCATGCAGCAGCAGGGTCTGCGCCCGCGAGGTCACCCGCCGGTCGACCGGTTGTTCGTCCCGGGCCGCCTGCTGGTTCACCGCCTGGATCTGCTCGCGTTCGGCTGCCGGCAGGTCGGTCTTCGGGCCGGTGCCCTCGTAGGTCGGATAGGCGTAGGCGAGGGAGCCGGCCTCCGCCTGCCAGACGCCGCCCTCCACCCCGTCCTGGCGCGCCAGCGCAATCCCGACCGTCGTCGCCAGATCGGCGCGCAGACGGCCGTCGATGGCGCCAGGCCCGGACCATCCGGTGGCATAGAAGCCGTAGCGCTCGCGGATCAGGTCGCAGGCGCGGGCGATCACCGCCTCGGCACGGCCGATCTGGGCCTGGTCGGACTGCCGGGAAAGCTGGAACAGCAGGAAGCCGACCGCCACGCTGGCGAGCAGCGACAGGCTCCAGAGAGCGAACAGGCGCAGCTTCAGCGACTGCAACGCCCTGTCCCCGCGCTGGACCGCGCCCCGGGCCGCGGCTGTCGGGACGGCGGCGGGGCTCGACGGGTCATGGTTCCTGCGGCGATGAATGGATCATGGCCCAGGTTGGCCTGTCGATCGCTTAGTGCAGGGCGTATCCGACTGTCAAAAACGGTGGGCACCGGTACCAGCCGGCCCCCAGACTGCCGGCGGCGACTGCGGCGAAGGATCGAGACCAATGTATAGACCGGCCGGTGGCTTGTTCGTCATGGCGGTCCCCGATGGGTCCGGCGGCATGACGACGATGGCCATGGACGCGCTCGGTGGCCGCGACCAGATCGTGGCGATGGCGGCCAGTGCCTCGTGGAGTGCGTTCGAACGGCCTTTGCCGGCGCTGTTCCACGCCTGCGTCGCGCGCGATCCAGGGATCGTGATCGATGTTGGGGCCAATACCGGCTTCTACACGCTGCTCGCCACCCGCGCCTCCGCCGCGACCCGGGTGCTGGCGTTCGAGCCATACCGGCCGGTGTTCGCGGTGCTGGAACGCAACATCGCCGCCAACCTTGCCGGCGACCGGGTCGAGGCGGTGGCACTCGCCCTCAGCCGCCGCTCCGGCACCGCCACGCTGTATGTCCCCACGCAGGAACACGGGCTGATGGAGACCAGCAGCTCGCTGGAGCCGTCGTTCAAGCAGGTTCACAGCCAGGCGCAGCCGGTCGAGGCGATCGCGCTGGACGAGTTCCTGGCGGCGCGCCCGGCCGCGGCGAAGCGGGTGACGCTGATCAAGGTCGATGTCGAGGGGCACGACGCCGCGGTGCTGGCGGGCGCGCGTCGGACCATCGCCCACTGGCGGCCGATACTGCTGGTCGAGGTGCTGCCGCAGGCCGAGCATGACGCCCTGAACCGCTTCCTCGACGAGGACGCCTACGTCGACATCCCGATCCGGCCCGACCTGCCGCTGCGGCAGGAGGCGCGGGTGTTGTTCCATGCCGACGCCTGGAACCACGCGCTGGTGCCGGTCGAGGCGGTAGACCGGTTCCTGCAGCTGCCCACTGCCTGACCGTGGGGGGAGGGGCATCGTTGCCGCCGGCGCGATCGGTTGTGAGGAACCGCGTGCAGCGCTTGACTCTCGCCCATCCGCTTCGTAGGTTCCGCGCCCTCGGCTGACCTCGACTTCAGGTCGTGCGGCAGCCGTCGAATGCAGCACCGAAGCGTGCGGCGCCGCTCTCCTGTTTTGGGGTGCTCAGGCCGCACGTGATCAGGAACGCCGCACGGAAGGGCTCACCCTCCGAGTGCGGTTTTTTGCTGTGATCGACGGCGACCGTCGACATCGAAGCGGGACGCGGTCGGTACAGATTAAGGATCGGGACAGAGGCGTATGCCCACCATCAACCAGTTGATCGCCAAGGGCCGCGAGCCTGCCGCCAAGCGCAACAAGGTGCCGGCGCTGCAGGGTTGTCCGCAGAAGCGCGGCGTCTGCACGCGCGTCTACACGACCACGCCGAAGAAGCCGAACTCGGCGCTTCGCAAGGTCGCCAAGGTGCGCCTGACGAACGGCTTCGAGGTCGTGAGCTACATCCCTGGTGAGGGCCATAACCTGCAGGAGCACAGCGTCGTGCTGATCCGTGGCGGGCGCGTCAAGGATCTTCCGGGCGTGCGCTACCACATCCTGCGCGGTGTGCTCGACACGCAGGGCATCGCCAAGCGCCGCAAGCGCCGTTCGCTCTACGGCGCCAAGCGGCCGAAGTAAGAGGATATAACGGGATGAGTCGCCGCCGCCGCGCCGTCAAGCGCGAAATCCTGCCGGACCCCAAGTTCGGGGACGTCGTCGTCACGCGTTTCATGAATGCGCTGATGTATGACGGCAAGAAGTCCACTGCCGAGGGCATCGTCTATGGTGCGCTCGAGTCCATGCGCCGTCGCGGCGGTGCCGCGGCCGATCCGGTACGCATGTTCCACGAGGCGCTGGACAACGTGAAGCCGGCCGTCGAGGTCCGCTCCCGCCGGGTCGGCGGCGCGACCTACCAGGTTCCGGTCGAGGTGCGCGTCGAGCGTCGCCAGGCGCTGGCGATCCGCTGGCTGATCGACAGCTCGCGCAAGCGCGGCGAGCACACCATGCAGGAGCGGCTCTCCAACGAACTGCTCGACGCGGTGAATAATCGTGGGTCGGCGGTCAAGAAGCGTGAAGACACGCATAGGATGGCGGAGGCAAACAAGGCCTTCAGCCATTATCGCTGGTAATCAACCGACAAACTGAGATTTTCCCCGGGCGACGGGTTGCGGTAACGGAGAGACGACGATGGGTAAGGCGAAATTCGAGCGGAACAAGCCGCACTGCAATATCGGCACGATCGGCCACGTGGATCATGGCAAGACGTCGCTGACCGCGGCGATCACCAAGACCCTGGCGA
>CAXTJP010000169.1:0-3157 GCA_964244615.1 uncultured Acetobacteraceae bacterium | reverse complement strand
CCGACCCCGCACCCTGAACGCCTGCGCCGGGCTGGCCTCAGCCGAAGCGGCGCGCGCGCCAGCCGAGCGCCGTCAGCGCGCACAGCCCGAGGCCGAGCATCGCGAAGGACGCCGGCTCCGGGACGTCGGCCGCCGGCGCGGTTTCGACGTAGACGTCGTCGACGATCACGTCCTTGGCCGTGTAGGCGCCGGAGAGGTAGGAGAACACGAAACCCGAATTGCCCGCGTTCGCCGCGGTGAACAGTTCGAACACGTGATACCAGGTGCCCGTCGGGACGTAGGCGGGATCGGACGACGCGATGGTCGCCAGCGTCGTCCCGTTCAGGCTTGCCGTCAGCGAGAACGGGTTGGGGTTGGCGGCTCCCGTGTTCGTCTCGAAGAAATCGAAGCCCACCTCGTAGGTGGTGCCGGCGGTGATCGCGATGCTTTGGGACAGCGTCTCGCGGGCGGCGTCGTCCACGAAGTAGGCCGCCTTGGTGCCGCTCGCGTCGGGGCTGCTGGTGAACGGGTCTGCCGGGACAGTGTCGCCGTAGGCCGTGGCGCCGGCGCCGTAGGTGATCCGCTGTGGTCCCGCACCCGGGCTGACCCCCATGGTCGAGCCGCCGACGGTCCAGCCCGTGAAGCTGCCTGCCGATCCGGCCGAGCCCGAGCCACTTTCGAAGCTGCCGTTGCCGAGAAGGTTGAGGGGTGCCGCCTGTGCAGCCGACGCGAAAACCACGGCGCCGACAACACTCGCCAATCCATAAGACCGCATGAGGAATCACCCATCAGAAAATCGACCGCGCCTCCCAGGACGCCTGCCGCCTGGATACCGGCAACGGGCCGGAATATCAACTAAAAATTGGTGTTTTGTCCAAAAAAGGGTGATAAGCGAGCCCTGGGCTCACCGCCGCCAGCCGCGGAAGCCGGGCTGTTCGCCACCAGCCGCAACTGCCGCCTGATCACGGCGAAATCGCCTCGCATCGCCGCCAGCTCCGGCAGGGCTTCGGCGGCGTTTTCCGCCGTCAGCACCAGGCCGTCGGTGCCGACGCTGTCGTCGCAATAGGCGCCGAAATCCTGCAGCGCGCGTGCCAGGACCAGGCCGGGTGGCGACAGGCCGAGTCGGTCGATCCGCACCGACCCCGGGATTGCCGCCAATGCGCCGATCGGCACGTGGCCGGTGTAGTCGCGCCACCCCCAGAAATCCTCGCGTCCGGACGGCCAGACCGGGCCGTGTCGCAACCTGGCGTAGGGCAGCAGGAAGGTCAGCGCATGACGGATCGACCCCGCCCGCAGCTCCCACGCCCGCAGCACGCCGCCGAAACCGCTGGCATCCATGGCACGCACGCCAGGGAAGCGCCCGTCCCGGAGGAAGAAGCCGGGGCCACGCAGATCCACCCGGAACGCCCGACGCGCCAGGATCAGGGCCGGCCCGGCCCGGCGCGCCCGATACATCTCCAGCACGAACCCGTGGTCGGGCTCGACGACGAAGAAATGTGCGTCCGCCATCGGGTCCGGCCGGGCCGCGGCGGGGATCTGCGCGTGGAACACCCGCGCGTTCTCCTGGTCGCGTACCTCGACCCAAGGATCGCGACGGTCGGCCAGGCTGAGCGACATGCCCCACTGGCCGGCATGGATCAGCGCCTGGCCGGCAAGCAGGTCGTGCGTGGCCGGGTCCGCCTGGGGCAGGAAGTGGGCGTCGCGCCCGATCGGCCTGTTCCACGGCGAGTCGACGGCGAACGGCCATAGCCAGGGATCTCTCGCCCCGGCCGGCGACCAGGCCAGACAGGCGGACAGCACGATGGCGATCGGCACGATGTTGCACCTTGGCATCTACAACCCTAGGATGCAGGTCTCCACGAACACGGACCGTATTGGTGCAGGCCGCCCGTCGCAACGAAAGATCGAGCAGGCTCGTCTCCAACCGGCCCCGCCGCGATAAGCGGCGCTCCGAGAAGCACGTGCTGGTGTTCGCCGGTGGCGGGCTGAGCCCCGTCTCCGGCGGTGTCGGCACGTTGTTGCGCTACCTGATCGCGGCCTGGGCGCTGGATTCCGGCAACCTGGCGGTGCGGGTGATCGACACGCGCGGCGCCGGCGGCCCGGTTCCGGCCGCCATGCGCTTCGTCGCGGGTGGCGCCGCACTGGTCTGGAGCCGGGTGACCGGCCGGGCGGCCTGCGCGCATATTCACATGACCACGCGCGGCAGCGCCTGGCGCAAATCCCTGCTCTGCGCGCTGTCCCGGCTGGTCGGCCTGCCCACGGTGCTGCACCTGCACGGCGCCGACTTCTTCGACTTCCATGCCGGCCTGCCCCGGCCGGCCCGCTTCGTGCTGCGCGCCTGCATTGCCCGGGCGGAATGCGTCGTCGTCATCGGCACGGCCTGGCGCGACCGGCTCGTCGACGAACTCGCCGTCCCGCTGCACCGTACACGCATCGTGCGCAACGGCGTGCCCGCGGTACCGCCGGTGATCCGCGGCGGCGACGGCCGCGCGCAGCTGCTGTTCCTGGGCCGCATCGGCGCCCGCAAGGGGGTGCCGGAGCTGATCGAGGCGATGGCCTCGGTCACGCTCGCCGGCCGTGCCTGGCAGGCGACCATCGCCGGCGACGGCGACGGCGCCGCGCTGGCGGCCCTGGTGGCGGAAGCCGGGTTGCAGGGCCGCGTGGCGCTGCCCGGCTGGCTGGACCCGGCGCAGGCGGCCCTGGCCCTGTCGCGTGCCGACATATTGGTGCTGCCCTCGCGCCACGAGGTCATGCCGGTCGCGATCCTGGAGGCGATGGCGCATGGGCTGGCCATCGTCGCGACCCCGGTCGGCGCGATACCCGAGATCCTTCAGGACGGGGTGAACGCAAGGCTGGTGCCGGCGGGCGATGCCGCGGCTCTGGCCAGCGCGCTGGCCGCCCTGATCGACGATCCGGCGGCAAGGCTCAGGCTGGGCGACCAGGCCAGGCAGGATTTCGCGGCTCGGCTGGACATCGGCATCCCCGCCGCCGCGCTGCAGGCGATCTACCGCGAGGTCGCGGCGCCCGACCGTTACCGTGCCGCCGCCTGATTTCGGCCTGACCATCCCGTGACGACGCCGCGCGTGGCTGTGTTCGGCGCGGGCGGCGCGGTGGGGCGCGCCGTCCTGCTCGCCTTGCACGCCGACCCGCGGCTGACCGGCGCCATCCCGCTGGGCCG
>CAXTJP010000168.1:0-3297 GCA_964244615.1 uncultured Acetobacteraceae bacterium | reverse complement strand
ATATGCTAGTGCTGCTGTTCTCGCTTCGGCTCGGGATGTTCCCGGCCTATGGGTTCACGCCACCGGGCAGTTCGTTGGCAGGAGCGCTGTTTACCGGCTTCTTGCCCGCACTGTCGATTTGTGCGGCGATGACCGGCTTCTTCAGCCGCATCCTGCGCGCTTCGCTGTTGGAGACCTGGCGGCGGCCGTATGTCATGGCGGCGCAATCCTTCGGTTTCGGGCGCCGTTTCGTTTACTTGAACTATATCTTACGCAACGCGATCGTGCCGCTGGTGGTGGTGATGGGTTTCCAGGTCCGCCACCTGCTGGGCGGCGTGGTGGTCATCGAAAAGGTGTTCGGCATCCCAGGGCTCGGATCGCTGATCGTCGACGGTGCCTTCGCCCGCGACTATCCGTTGGTGCTGGCCTGCTCGCTGACCTTCCTGACTGCGGTGGTGCTGGTCAACCTGGCCGTCGACCTCGCCTGCACCGCACTCGATCCGCGCAGGGAGAGGTAGATGCCGGCGACGCTCATTCGGAGTGGCTGGGAGCGGGCGATGGCGGGCGGATATCTGCTGCCGGCCGGCACGGCGCTTGTGGGCTTCGTGCTGCTCGCCTTGGTGGCGGGCCCGTCGCTTACCGGCTGGGGCGAGAACGAGATGGACTACATGGCCCTGCTGCAAGGCCCCAGCCTGCCCCACCCGTTCGGCACCGACTCCTTCGGCCGCGACGTGCTGAGCCGGGTGCTATACGGCGCCCGGGTGTCACTGCTGGTCAGCGTCGCCGGGATCGGGCTGGCGGCGGTGTGCGGCACGCTGATCGGCATGGCGGCGGCCATGCTTGGCGGCTTGATGGACGCGGTCGCCATGCGCGCCGTCGATCTGTTGCTGGCGCTGCCCAGCTTCGTGCTTGCACTGTTTCTTATGCTGATCCTGGGCTTCGGGCTGATGAACGTGGTGCTGGCGCTCGCGCTGATCTTCCTGCCCAATTTCGCCCGCCTGGCGCGTAACACCACGCTTGCCGTCAAGAACGAGAACTACGTGCAGGCCGCGGTGGTCATGGGGCAGCCGACGTGGCGCATCATGCTGCGGGAGATCCTGCCGAACATCGCCGCCCCCTTGTTCGTGCAGCTTTCCGCGGCGCTCGCCTTCGGCATCCTGGTGGAGGCCGGGCTCAGTTTCCTTGGCCTCGGCGTGCAGCCGCCAACCCCGTCGCTCGGCGGATTGATGAGCGAGGGCAAGGACTATTTTGAGAGCGGTCCCTGGGTACTGACCTATACGGGGCTTTCGGTCAGCACGATCATCCTGGGCCTCAACCTACTGGCCGACGGCATCCGGGACGTGCTGGACCCCAGGCTGCGGCGCATCGCCGAATGAGTCCGGTGCTGGAGGTGGACGGGCTACAAGTCTGGCTGCCGGTGCCCGGCGGGCGCCGGCCCCTGGTGCGCGACATCTCCTTCACGGTCGCACCTAACGAGGTGCTGGGTCTGATCGGCGAATCCGGGTCGGGCAAGACCATGACAGCGACTGCCATCTTGCGGCTGTTGCCGGCCGGGATCCAAGCAAACGCCAGGCACCTGCGCTTCGCAGGCCAGGAGTTAGAGGCACTCGACAGGTCGCAATTCGATCGCCTGCGCGGCAAGGCGATGGCGATGATCTTTCAAGACCCTTCCGGCGCCTTCAACCCGGCCAAGACGGTGGGGTGGCACTTTCGCCACATCCTCCGCCAGGTGCGTACGGATAGGGAAGCACACTGGCGCGCGGTCGCCGCCGGGCTGCTGACTGATGCGGGCGTGGGCCGGGCGGAAGCGGTGCTGGCGCAATACCCGCACCAACTCTCCGGCGGAATGTTGCAGCGGGCCTTGATCGCCCTGGTGCTGGCGCTGCGACCGACCCTGATCGTCGCCGACGAGCCAACGACCAACCTCGACGCCATCGTCGGGCGGCAGATCATTGCGCTGTTTTGCGAACTAAAGACGCGGCTGAGCGCCTCGTTCATTTACATCACCCACGACATCAAGATTGCCCGGCTGTTTTGCGACCGCATCGCCGTGCTCTACGCCGGACAGGTGGTCGAGCAAGGACGAACCGCCACGATCCTGGACCATCCCCGCCACCCCTACACGAGCGCCTTGATCACCGCGGCGACCGAGTTGGCCGAACGGCCGCGGCGCTTGCGGGAAATTGCCGGGGAGCCGGTCGGCGCCGGGTCAGCCGACGCCTGTGCCTTTGCCCCGCGCTGCCCGTCGGTGCATGCGGCCTGTCTGGCGGCCGATCCTGGCCTACGCCCCCAGGCCGACGGCTCCGACGTCCGTTGCGTGCTGCACGATGCTGCCTGAGCCGCCGCTGCTCGAGGTCCGCAACTTGCAGGTCACGTTCCCGCGCGGCGGCCTGGCCGCCCTGTTGCCGTGGCGCCGTATCGTACCGCACCGAGCGGTCGACGGCGTCAGCTTCACGTTGCGTAGAGGAGAGACCCTGGGCATTGTGGGCGAGTCCGGCAGTGGCAAGACCACGCTTGGCCGCAGCATCCTCCGCCTGCAAGCCGCCAGCGCCGGGCAGATCGTTCTGGACGGCGAGGACATTACCGCCGCAACCGGTGCCCGGCTGCGCCGGCTGCGGCGTCGCATGCAGATGGTGTTCCAGGACCCACTGTCGTCGCTGAACCCCCGGCACAGCATACGCACCACGCTGGCCACACCCCTGCGCGTGCACCGGCTCTGTTCGCGTGGGGAAATCGAGACGCGCGTTATTCAGATGCTACGTCGCGTCGGCCTGCAGGCGGCTGCGGCGGACCGATATCCGCACGAGCTGTCCGGCGGGCAGGTGCAGCGGGTCGCGATCGGGCGTGCGCTGCTGCTATCCCCAGGCCTGCTGCTTGCCGACGAGGCCGTGTCGAAGCTTGACGTTTCGGTGCGGGCGCAGGTGCTTAACCTGTTCAAGGACATGCAGAACGAACAGCGTCTCGGAATCATCTTCATCACGCATGATCTGGACGTCGCTCGGTTCCTGTCCGACCAGATCCTGGTGATGTATTTCGGCCAGGTGGTCGAGCGCGGTCCCCCTGACCTCCTCGCAACCACGCCACTGCATCCGTACACACGCTCCTTGATGGCACCCGAACCAGCCGTAATGACCGCACACACGGTCGATCCTGGTTCCGATGCGGGTTGCCGCTTCTATGGCCGTTGCCGGCTTCGGATCGCGCAGTGCTTGACCGACAAGCCGCCGCTCGAGCCGGCCGGCGCCCCGCATGCTGTGGCTTGCTGGGCCGTCGATCGCCCGACGCAAGCGGCCACCTAAGCAGACTCTGCGAGGTTGA
>CAXTJP010000167.1:0-3319 GCA_964244615.1 uncultured Acetobacteraceae bacterium | reverse complement strand
GGGCTTCCGGATGCTCGGCCTTGAGCGCGAACCACTGGGCGATGACCGGGGAGGCGCCGTCCGGCGAGGGAAGCGTCATGCGGGTCTGGTACGCCGCGGACCGGCCGCTGTAAAGGCGCGGCCGGAGCGGGCGGATACGAGTTGATGCTGCGCTAGAAGCCGAGCACGATGTCGCCGCCGAAGGTGAAGTTGCCCGTCTGCGTCAGCGCGTCGTAGGCGCGGGTGCCGCTGAGCGACTTGTCCCAGCGGATTTCGGGCCGGAACATCAGGGTGGCCACCTTGGGCACCGACGGCTTGTAGGTGAAGCCGACGGTGTACTCGCTGTAGGTGGCGCGCCCGGCACTGAACGAGGTGTTGGACAGCCCCTTCAGCGCGCGCACCGGATCGAAGTTGCCCGGATAGGTGAACACGAAGAAGCCGGCATTGTCGCGGTAGACTTCCGCGCGTCCGTTCAGCGTCACCGTGGGCGTCAGCGCGTAGGAGATATACTGGGTGCCGGCATAGCTGTCGGCGCCGAAGCCGTCGTCATGCTGGTAGTTCAGCTCGGTCACGAAGGTGAGCTTGTCGGTCGCCTTGTAGGTGGCGATGAGGTCGCTCTCGTAGCGCATCTGGCCGTTGGCCTGCGGGTCGATGATGAGCGCGTTCTCCGGCCCGAGATGGGTCAGGCCCAGCAAGGTGAGCTTGCCGCCGAGCAGGCCGTTGAGGCCGACGCCGAACAGGCCGGCCGGCCGGCTGTTATTGTCGCCGCTGCCGTTGCCGAAGGTGGTGCTCTCGCCGGTGTCGACCTGGCCGTAGACGTCGAGCGTCGGGTTGACGTGCCACACGCCGAGCAGGCCGGTATGCTGGAATGGCCCGTAGTTGAAGATGTAGGAGTGCGAGTAGAACGGGTTGGTGCTGGGATCGATCGTCTCGTAGCCGATCGCGGTGACGAACTGGCCGAGCTTGAAGTCGATGCCGCCGGCGGTGAGCCACGGCGCGTGCAGCAGCAGATTGGCCTGCAGCAGGGTGACCTGGTTGCGGTTGCCGATGGCGTTGGTGAACTCGCCGAGATAGTGCAGGTAGCGCACGTCCGAACCGTAGGTGCCCTGCAGGGTGAAGCCGAAGTCGTAGCCGGTGGCCGCCGAGTTGATCGGCCGCGTCAGGGTGAGCTGGACTTGGTTGAGCAGCGCCGTGTTCGCCTTGTCATCGAACAGGCGGCCATAGTTCAGCCCGTCCGCCGGGCGGTCGCCATTGCCCTGGATGCCGCCCTCGATCTGCAGGCCGAGGGTGACGGTGCTGGCCCATGGTCCCGGCGCCGCGGGTGCCGCGGCCGGCGCGGTCACCGGCGCGCTCGTCGTGGTCCCGGGCGGCACCGACGAGCCCGCCTCGGGCTTGGCCGCCTGCGGCACGCTGGGCTGCGGGATCGCGTTCTGCGCCAGCGCGCCGGTGACGCCGGCGAACGGCGAGATCGCCAGCGATCCCGACACCAGCAGCAATGTTCGAAACGATGCCGCCGCGCGCAGGGCTGCCGACACGGCCGGGACGCACTTCGACTTCAGCATGGCTTTCCCTCGATACTTTCCCGCGATGTGAATTTCGCGCTGCACAATGACGCCAAGCATGGCGTTCCGCCGAGGTGGCTGTCCATACGGATCGCGCCGCGGACTGTGCTATTCGGATTTTTGTACCGTATTTGCCACGGTGGCCTCGCCGCCCGCAGGCAGCGTGACATCCGATATTTATATAGCTTTTATACTGGGGCTCGACTGTCTTTATGTCTTGGCCGAACCGGCGTCGCGGCGTGACCGCCGGCGCAGGAGCTGCCTGGCGAGGCCGGCCAGCCCGATCACCCCCAGCAGCTGCAGGCCGAGCGCGTAGGTCGCGGCCCCGAGCCCGATCAGTCCCGCCAGCACGACGATGCGCCGGGCGCCATGCATCGCGATCACCGGATGCGGCAGCGCCCGCTGTGCCGCCACCAGCACCGCCGCCATCGCCACCGCCGCCAGCAGCATGCGCGCCAGACGCGACAGCAGGGTCGGGGTCGGCCGCAGCCAGCCGCGACGCAGCAGCAGGACCAGCAGGGCGCCGGTATTGATGATCGCGGCCAGGCTGCTCGCCAGCGGCGGCCCGACATGGGCGAGCGGGCGCATCAGGGCGAGGTTAAGCGCGAAATTCACCGCCAGCGTGCTGATGCCGATGCGCACCGGGGTCGCGGTGTCGCCGCGCGCGAAGAAGCCCGGTGAAAGCACCTTGACCAGCACGAAGAAGGGCAGCCCCAGCGCGTAGCCGCACAGCGACTGCGCCGAGAGCACGGCATCATGCGCGGTGAAGGCGCCGTGGCCGAACAGGGTCGCCATCAGCGGCACCGAGAGGGCGGCCAGGGCGAGGGCGGCCGGCAGGGTCAGGATCAGGCCGTATTCGAGCGCGCGGTTCTGGGTCGCGTGCGCCGCCTCGAGCTGGTCCGTCTGCACCTGCCGGGTCAGCAGCGGCAGCAGCGTGGTGCTGGCGGCGTTGCCCAGCACGCCAAGCGGCAACTGATTTAACCTGTCCGCGAAATACATCAGCGACAGGCTGCCCGCCGGCAGCCAGGTGGCGATGATCGTGTCCACGGTGAGGTTGAGCTGGCCGATGCCGCTGCCGATCAGCCCGGGCACCATGCGTCGCATCAGCTCGCGCATGCGCGGGGTCAGGCGCGGGCGCGGCAGGCTCAGCCCCATGCCGGCGCGACGGGAGGCGAACAGCAGCATCGCCAGCTGCACCACGCCCGAGGCGGTGAAGCCCCAGGCGGCGGCGTAGGCGACGCTCGGCATGTGCGGCGTCAGCCAGACGATGCAGGCGATGCTGACCACGTTGAAGGCGACGTAGGCGGCCGACGCGGCGCCGAACCGGTCGATGCCGTTCAGCACGCCGGAGACCAGGGCGGCGGCGCAGATCAGCATCAGGTAGGGGAAGGTGATCCGGCTCAGGCTGACCGCGAGGTCGAAGGTGGCCGGGTTGCGCGCCAGCCCGGAGCCGATCACGTACATCAGCTGCGGCATGAACAGCTCGCCGAGCAGCGTGAGGCCGAGCAGCCAGAAGCCGAGCACGGCGAGCGCCTCGCGCGCGAAGCGTCGCGCGACGTCGGGTCCCTCCCTGGCCAGCAGCGAGCTGAACAGCGGCACGAAGGCGGCGTTGAAGGCGCCCTCTCCGAACAGCCGGCGGAACATGTTGGGCAGCCGCACCGCGACCTGGAACGCGTCCTGCGCCGGACCCACCCCCATGAAGGCCGCGAGCAGCTGGTCGCGCACCAGGCCGAGGATGCGGCTGGCCATGGTCCAGCCGCCGACGGTGAGGAATCCCT
>CAXTJP010000166.1:0-3362 GCA_964244615.1 uncultured Acetobacteraceae bacterium | reverse complement strand
CAGAAGGGCAGCAGCGCCATGCCGCACAAGCGCAACCCGGTGCTGAGCGAGAACCTGACCGGCCTGGCCCGCCTGGTACGCGCCGCCGCCATCCCGGCGCTGGAGAACGTGGCGCTGTGGCACGAGCGCGACATCAGCCACTCGAGCGTGGAGCGCGGCATCGCGCCGGACGCCACCATCACCCTGGATTTCGCGCTGGCCCGCCTGACCGGCCTGGTGGACACGCTGCTGGTCTACCCGGACCGCATGCTGGCCAACCTCGAATCGCTCGGCGGCGTCGTGCATAGCGGCGAGGTGCTGCTGGCGCTGGCCCGCGCCGGCATCCTGCGCGAGGACGCGTACGGGATCGTCCAGCGTAACGCGATGGCCACCTGGACCACGCTGGGGCAGCCAGGCAGCCGCAGCTTCGCCGACCACCTCGCGGCCGACCCCGAGGTCGCGGGACGCGTCGATCCGGCGCTGCTGGCCGCCTCGATGGACCCGAACCTGCACCTGCAATCGCTCGACCAAATTTTCACGCGGGTGTTCGGCGATCCTGGGCCGCAAGCGCCCCGAGCGCCACAGCGGAGGGCCGGCGCATAAGAGTTCTGGCGCCTCGTGCCGCAGGGCTCATAGGCTGACGGCGTGTGCACCGTCATCATCACCATCGGCACGAGCCCGGACTGGCCGTTGCTGCTCGCCGCCAACCGCGACGAGAAGCTGGATCGTCCCTGGCTGCCGCCGGGCGCGCACTGGCCCGGGCAGCCCGACGTGGTTGCGGGCCGCGACGGGCTGGCTGGCGGCACCTGGCTCGGGGTGAACCGTGCCGGCGTGGTCGCCACCGTGCTCAACCGCCTCGGCAGCCTGGGGCCCGCGCCAGGTAAGCGAAGCCGTGGCGAACTGCCGCTAGTGGCGCTGCAGCACGAAACCGCCGAGGACGCGGCCCGGGAGATTGCCGGGCTGGACGCCGGGCAGTGGCGCAGCTTCAACCTGATCCTGGCCGATGAGGCAGGTGCGATCTTCCTGCGCGGCACCGGCCAGGGCCGGGTCGCGTCGCAGAGGCTGCCGCCCGGCACCCACATCGTCACCGCGCGCGAGCCCAACGACCTGTCGAGCCCGCGCGTGGCCCGCAACCTGCCGCGCTTCCGGGCCGCGGCCCCGCCCGACCCGCCGGGCTGGTCCACCTGGCCCACGCTGCTGGCCGACAGCACGCTGCCGTCCGACGCAGCCATCAACATCCCGCCGTTTTCCGGCTTCGGCACGGTGAACAGCACGCTGGTGGCGCTCGGGCGCGAAAGGCTGTTCCTCAGCACGCTCGGCGAGCCGGCCAGCCATCGCTTCCTGCCGGTCGACTGGCCCTAGGCCCGGCATGATGCAGGCCAAAGCCGGGACGGGCCGGACATCGGCAGGCGGACCGCCGGTCATCCACCGGCGGCTCGCATGGCTGGTCCTGCTTTCGGTCGTCATGGCGTTTGCCGGCAGCCTCGTGCAGGCGTTCGACCTGCCGGCGCATCGTCCCGCCTCCGCATCGTCTTCGTCCTGCCCGGGCATGGACATGGCGACCGCCCCGACCCCTGCGCGCGACACGCAGCATCGTCCAGGCCGGCACAGCCCCTGCGGCGTCGATTGTCCGATGCATTGCTGCGGCGCCCCGGCGACGTGGGCGGTCCCTGCGGTGGCGTGTCCGGCCGATCGTCTGGTGCTGCTGCCGGCCGGCCCGGCCAGGGCGGATGGCTGGCAGCCGACCACCGAGCACGGACCGCCCAGACCCGACGCCTGAGACGAGCCTCGCCCGATGATGGGCGGGGATGGTGACGCATGTGTCGGCCGGGCCAGGCGCTCGCGCGCCCTGGCTGCGCCGCCTGCGCGATCTCGGGACAGGTCCTCGACAGCCATGACTCAGTGTGCGGCCCCACCCGGGGCGATACGCGCGGCCGTGTGTGCGTTCCTGCTGCTGCCGGCCGGCTACGCCGCAGCCCAGACGGCGGCCATGCCCGGCATGGCCATGCCGGACACGGCGGCGTCGAGCCCTGGGCAGGAAGCCCGGCCGATGGCGATGGCCGGCGCGTTCGGCCCGTACGGGATGGCGCGCGAGGCTTCCGGCACCAGTTGGCAACCCGACGCCTCGCCCGATGGCGGGCTGCATCTCATGCTCGGCCAGTGGATGCTGATGGTCCACGGCTATGCCGACGCCGTCTATGACGACCAGGGTGGCCCGCGCGGCGCCGACAAGGCCTTCAGCCCCAGCATGACGATGCTGATGGCGCAGCGTCCCGTCGGCACGGACGGCACGCTCGGCCTGCGCGCCATGGTGTCGCTGGAACCGCTGATGGGGGCAAACGGCTACCCCCTGCTGTTCGCCACCGGCGAGACCGCGGACGGCCGGACGCCGCTGGTGGACCGGCAGCACCCGCACGATCTGTTCATGGAGCTGTCCGCCTCCTACAGCCTGGCGCTGGCCGGCGGTCGCGCCGTGTTCTTCTACGCCGGCCTGCCGGGCGAGCCGGCGCTGGGGCCGCCCGCCTTCATGCACCGCGCCAGCGGCATGGACATCCCCGAGGTGCCGATTACCCATCACTGGCTGGACAGCACGCACATCACCTACGGCGTGCTGACCGCGGGCTTCATCCAGGGAGGCTGGAAGCTGGACGGCTCGGTGTTCCGCGGCCGCGAGCCGAACCAGGAGCGCTACGACGTGGAGGCGCCGCAGCTCGACAGCGTGTCGGCGCGCCTGTCGTACAACCCCGGCCCGAACTGGTCGCTGCAGGTGAGCTGGGGCCACCTGACCAGCCCTGAGCAGCTGGCGCCGACGGTAAACGAGAACCGGGTGACCGCGTCCGCCATCTATGATCGGCCGCTCCCCGCGGGAAACTGGGCGACCACCTTCGCCTGGGGCCGCAAGATACTCTCGGACGGCCGGAGCCTGAACGGCTTCCTGCTGGAAAGCGAGCTGACCCTGGACCGGCTGGACACCCTGTTCGCGCGCGCCGAGCGGGTGGACGAGGACGAGCTGTTCGACGATGCGGCGTCGCCGCTACGCGGCCGGACATACACCGTCGGCAAGCTGAGCGTCGGCGCCATACGCGACGTGGCCATCGGCGCGCACGTCAAGCTCGGGCTGGGCGGCCTGGTCAGCCGTTACGTCTATCCCGCCGCGCTGGACCGGGCCTACGGCCGCGACCCGACCTCGTTCATGCTGTTCCTGCGGCTGAAGCTTGACTGATCCGGCGCTCAGTAGCCGCTGGCCGGGGGCAGGGGCACGGCCCCGGGGGGTGGCTGCAGGACGCCCGGGGGCGGGGACATCTGCGCCGGCGGCGGCTGGGTCGGGTCCTGGTACAGCGGCTGGGCGGGCGCCGCGTCGGGCACCGCAGGGGGCAGCGGCG
>CAXTJP010000165.1:0-3427 GCA_964244615.1 uncultured Acetobacteraceae bacterium | reverse complement strand
TCCTCGGACGGGACCTTGCCGGTGACGTGCTCGGCGGCGGCGACCAGAACGCCAACACCATGCGCATCATCCCGAACCCGGAGAACAACGCCATCCTGGTCTACGCGACGGGTCAGGAGGAGCTGACGGTCGAGGCGATGCTGCACAAGATCGACATCCTGCCGTTGCAGGTGCGCATCGACGCCATCATCGCCGAGGTGACGCTGAACGACCAGCTCCAGTACGGCACTGAGTTCTATTTCAAGCACCACAGCATCACCGGCGAGCTCGGCCAGCTGGCGACGACGGTCACCGGCATCGCCACCGGCGGCGCCGGCACGGCCGCGGCCGGCGGCTTCACCTTCAACGCCGCCGGCAAGGACGGCGACGTGGTTCTGAGCGCGCTGCAGGGCATCACCACGGTGAAGGTGCTGTCCTCGCCGCAGCTGCTGGTGCTGGACAACGAGACGGCCTCGCTCCAGGTCGGCAACCTGGTGCCTTACCTCACCGCCAGCACCACCAACCTCACCGCCAGCGACGCCATCACCAACTCGATCAACTACCAGAAGACCGGCGTGATCACCCAGGTGACGCCACGGGTGAACAGCGGCGGCCTGGTAACGCTCGACATCAGCCAGGAGGTGGCCGGCATCGCGGCCGGCAGCACGACCACCGGCACCTCCGGCTCGACCATCAACTCGCCCACCTTCACCGAGCGCGCGGTGCAGAGCCGCGTGGTGATCCAGGACGGCCAGACGGTGGGCCTGGCCGGGCTGATCACCGACAACTACCAGCAGGGCAACACCGGCATCCCGATCCTGAAGGACATCCCGATCCTGAACCTGATCACCGGGACGCAGACCAACAACCGACAGCGCACCGAGCTGCTGGTGCTGCTGACGCCGCACGTGCTGCACGACCAGCGCGACGCCCGTTCGCTGACCGAGGACCTGCGCGAGCAGCTGCCGCGCGCCGCCTTCGTGCCCTACGACCTGCAGACCCTGCCGCGCGGCGGGTCGGACGACCCCAACGAGCGGTTCAGGCGTCAAATCGGCGTCGGCCCCTAGATCGTCCCGACAGGAGGACGGATTTCGGTTCCTGCTTCCATCGCCGCCCGCTTACCCGTTACTCTGCCGCGACCCGACGAGGCCCGAGCCCATGAACATCGTTCGAACCGCGCAGCGTGCCGTGCAGGCCATGATCCCGCCGGTGCTGTTCCTCTCCCTGGCCGGGTACTTCGCCACCAACGCCCGCAACGGCGACCACGGCCTGCGCGCCTACGCCATGCGCCAGCAGCAGCTGATCACCGCGCAGGCCGAACAAAAGGCGGCGGAGGCCGAGCGCGACGCCTGGGAGGTTCGGGTCGCCGGGTTGCGCGCCAACCACATCGACCCGGACACGCTGGACGAGCGGTCGCGCGCCATGCTGAACCTGGCCGACCCGACCGACGTCGTTGTACCCTACCCCCAAGGCAACAAGCTCTTCTGAGTGAAAATGCTACTAGGCCGGCCATCTGACGCGCCTTGGCTGCGCTCCGGTGCTCATGGCCACAAGAGGCCACTCCGCTCCGGTGCTCGCCAAGTCACGCCAGCTGACTCGGCCTAGCGCATTTTCGGGCAGACATCGTCCGTTTGCCTGAGCGCACGAACGTGGCGGCAATAGGCGGGTGCATGGCTCGTCGGCTGTGGGCGGGCTTGTTGCGATCCCATACCGCGCTAGGTTCTGGCACTTAAGTCCTATGGAGACGACAATGGCGGACACCGTCGTGCCCCCGGCCCGATCCGGCGACCCGGCCATCGAGGAGGCCGGGCTGCATCAGGCCTGGCGGGACATGCTGCGCATCCGCCGGTTCGAGGAAAAGGCCGGCCAGCTCTACGGCATGGGGCTGATCGGCGGGTTCTGCCACCTCTATATCGGGCAGGAAGCCGTCGTCGTCGGCGTGCAGATGACGCTGCAGCCCGGCGACCAGGTCATCACCTCCTATCGCGACCACGGCCACATGCTGGCGACCGGCATGGAGCCGCGCGGCGTGATGGCGGAGCTGACCGGGCGAGCCACCGGCTACAGCCGCGGCAAGGGCGGCTCGATGCACATGTTCAGCCGCGAGCGCAACTTCTTCGGCGGCCACGGCATCGTCGGCGCCCAGGTCAGCATCGGCACCGGCCTCGCGTTCAGCAACAAGTATCGCGGCAACGACCGCGTCGCCATCGCCTACATGGGCGAGGGCGCGTCCAGCCAGGGGCAGGTGTTCGAAAGCTTCAACCTGGCCGCGTTGCAGAAGCTGCCCTGCGTCTACGTGATAGAGAACAACCGCTACGGCATGGGCACCAGCGTGGAGCGGGCGTCCGCCTCGCGCGACCTGTCGCAGAACGGCGCGCCCTGGGGCATCCCGGGTGTGCAGGTGGACGGCATGGACGTGCTGGCGGTGCGCGACGCGGCGCGCGTGGCGGTGGCGCATTGTCGCGCCGGTCACGGCCCTTACCTGCTGGAGATGAAGACCTACCGCTTCCGCGGCCACTCCATGTCCGACCCGGCGAAGTACCGCACGCGCGAGGAGGTGCAGGACATGCGCGAGCACCACGACCCCGTCGCCTCCGCCCGCGCCCGTCTGCGCGCGATGGGGGTGGAGGAAGACGTGCTGAAGCGCGCCGAGGACGAGGCGCGGGCGACCATGCAGGACGCCGCCGATTTCGCCCAGAGCAGCCCCGAGCCAGACCCGTCCGAGCTGTGGACCGACATCCTGCGGACGGGGGCGGCCGCATGACCCAGGTGCTGATGCCGGCGCTCTCGCCGACGATGACCGAGGGCAAGCTGGCCCGCTGGCTGAAGAAGATCGGCGACGAGGTGCACGCCGGCGACGTGATCGCCGAGATCGAGACCGACAAGGCGACGATGGAGGTCGAGGCCGTCGACGAGGGCCGCCTGTCGGAGATCCTCGTGGTGGAGGGCACCGATGGGGTGGCGGTGAACACGCCGATCGCGGTGCTGGGTGGCGGGGCCGAGCCGCAGCGCGGGTCGCCCGCCTTGCCGAGGGTGGCGGCCGAGGGCGAAGGCGAGCGCGAGATCGCCGACCGTGCGGCGCAGACCCGTGCGCCGGAGGTACTGGCCGCCCCCGCGCCGGAAGCCTGGGGTGCGACACGGCCGATGAGCGTGCGCGAGGCGCTGCGCGACGCGATGGCGGCCGAGATGCGCGCCGACCCCGACGTGTTCCTGATGGGCGAGGAGGTCGCCCAGTACCAGGGCGCCTACAAGATCAGCCAGGGCCTGCTGGACGAGTTCGGGCCGCAGCGTGTGGTGGACATGCCGATCACCGAGCACGGCTTCACCGGCATGGCGGTGGGCGCCGCGATGGCCGGGCTGCGGCCGATCGTGGAGTTCATGACGTTCAACTTTGCCATGCAGGCGATCGACCAGATCATCAACTCGGCCGCCAAGACGCTCTACATGT
>CAXTJP010000164.1:0-3451 GCA_964244615.1 uncultured Acetobacteraceae bacterium | reverse complement strand
GTCGGCAAGGGCGTCTGCTTCGACACCGGCGGCTACGACCTCAAGCCGTCGGCGGGCATGTTGCGCATGAAGAAGGACATGGGCGGTGCGGCGATCATGCTGGGCCTGGCACGCCTGATCATGGAACGCGACCTGCCGGTGCGGCTGCAGCTACGGCTCGGCTGCGTCGAGAACAGCGTCTCGGGAGCGGCGATGCGTCCGTCCGACGTGATCTCGACCCGAAAGGGCTTGCAGGTCGAGATCGGCAACACCGACGCCGAGGGCCGGCTGGTGCTGTGCGACCTGCTGGCCGAAGCCTGCGAGCACGCGCCGTCCGTGCTGCTGGACGCGGCCACGCTGACCGGCGCCGCCCGGGTGGCGCTGGGGCCGGACCTTCCAGCGCTGTTCAGCAACGACGACCGCCTCGCCGGCGCCCTCCTGGCCGGCGGAGTGGCGGCGCACGACCCGGTCTGGCGGCTGCCGCTGCATGACGGCTACGACGACTGGCTGTCCAGTCCGGTGGCGGACCTGAACAATGTTTCATCGAAGCCGATGGCGGGAGCGATCACCGCCGCGCTGTTCTTGCGCCGCTTCGTCTCCACCGGCACCGCCTGGGCGCATGTCGATGCCTACGCATGGAACGACTCGGGCCGCCCGGGACGTCCGGAAGGCGGCGATGCGCAAGGAATGCGCGCGTTGTTTAACGGCTTGTTGCCGATTCTTAACCTTTGAGACCGTAAAACCATGTCGGTAACGTAATTGGGACTGAACCAATTCATTTCTCATGTCTATAAAGAGGAACGAACTATCCAGTTGATGGTTAGCGGACCGTGCGGCGTGCCGAACAACGCCGCAGTCTCGAAACTCTGACCCGAACGATTCGTCTCGTTCAAGAAAGGATTTACTGATGGCGCAGGCCTCCTCTTCGGATCAACTGGTCGGCACGTTGCGCGATACCATCGTGTCGATGGTCCGCCGCGACGGGCCCGACCTGTCTGCCCGTCAGCTGGGCGTGTTCCTGACCTGCTATCTGCAGGAAGGCGCGCATACCGTCCGTGGTCTCGCGGCCGAACTCAACGTGTCCAAGCCCGCGATCACGCGCGCGCTGGACCGGCTCGGCGAACTCGACCTCGCCCGCCGCAAGGTCGATCCGATGGATCGCCGCTCGATCCTGGTGCAGCGCACGCTCAAGGGCGCTGCCTACCTGCGCGAGCTGCGCTCGATCATGACCGAGGCGTCGAGTGCGGCGCGCAAGGGCGGCCACGCCTCCGAAACCGGTTCGCGCCGCGCGGCGGGCTGACCGCTACGGGGCTTCGCCCGCGCATCAGCGTCGGAACTGACCGGCGTCCGGTTTCCTGCATGTCAGGAGGCGGACGCCATCTGCTTGTCCGCGCCGTGCAGCCGCCGCAACTCCCGCCTGGTCCCGGGCGATGGGTTGTCGATCAGTCCCGCCGCGCGCTAACAGCGGGATTTCAACTTGCCTGAAAGGATTTCCATCATGCGGATGGCCCTGTTTGCCGCCGGTATCGCCCTCGTCTCCGTCCCCGCCCTCGCGGCGAGGGACCCGGGGGCTCCCGGCCCCGTCAACGGCCATGTCACCATCACCGCCAAGGCGGCCGACGTCGGCATCGGCTTCACCTGGGGTGATGGCGTGCTGCGCTACAAAGGTCACGATTACCACTTCAAGGTGAAGGGCGTGGACGTCGCCGCGGTCGGCTTCTCCACCGTGATCGGCCATGGTCGGGTCTACAACCTCAAGCACCTGCACGACTTCGACGGCACCTACGGTGCGGCGAACGGCGAGGCGACGCTCGGCAACGGCGTCGGCGGCCGCTATCTGAAGAACGGCAACGGCGTCGAGCTGCGCATCGACGACGTCACCAAGGGCGCCCGCCTGTCCGGCGGCGGCCAGGGCATCGAGCTGACCCTCAGCCCGCAGCAGTAGGTCCACGACCGGCGGGGGACGCTCGCGCGTCCTCCGCTACCAGCGCCCTATCGCCGCCCGCCGGGCCAGCCACATCACCATGCCGGTCCAGGCGAGTTGCGGCGCCAGCGCCAGCAGGATCGCCAGCGCCAGCAGGATCGCCGGCGGCATCGCGATGTCGGCGCGCGCCGCGAACAAGGCGATTGCCCCACCCCAGAGCACGAAGCCCCAGTGCAGCAGCGTGATCAGGGCTGCCGGCATGCCGGTGCGGAACGCCACCTGATACAGGTGGCCGCGATGTGCCTCGTACAGGCGGTCGCCGGCCCGCCAGCGCCGGCACAGGGTGAAGGCCACGTCATACAGGATGCCGCAGAGCAGCAGCGGCATCACCAGGATCGCGTTTGCCGTTGGCTCACGCCAGCGCAGCAGGCCGAGGGCCGCCACCGCGAGGCCCGCACCTTGGCTGCCGACGTCGCCGAGGAAGATCCGCGCGCTGGGGTAGTTGAACGGCAGGAAGCCGAGCAGCCCGGCCGCCAGCACCAGGCCGATGCAGCCCTGCAGGCCGGCGGGTGCGGTCAGGCCGATGAACAGGCCGGCCAGCGCCATGCTGCCCGAGGCCAGGCCGTTGAGCCCGTCGATGAAGTTCAGCGCGTTGGTCGCGAACAGCAGCCAGCCGAACCCGGCGGCATAGCCGAGCCAGGGATGCGCCGGCAGCGGATCGATCGCTCCCAGCACCAGGGCCGCCGCCGCCGCCTGCGCCAGCAGCTTGACCAGCGGCGGGAACTGCCGCAGGTCGTCCAGCCACGACACCAGCGCCAGCAGGGCGACCGCGCCGAGGATGCAGCCGGTTTCCACCGGCGCGACGCCGCCGCCCCGCAGCCACGACGCCGCCGGAACGCCGAGCAGGAAGGCGCCGATCACGCCGACGCCGCCACCCTTCGGGGTCGGCCTGGCATGCGCGCTGCGGTGACCGGGCGTGTCGAGCACCGCGAGCCGGATCATCGCGCGCACCAGCAGAGCCGAAAGCAGGGCGACACCCGCGTACAGCACGATTTCCCGACCGGTCGATGCCAACGGCGCGCCCCCGATGCGGTCCAGGAGACGGGACCCCTGGCCGTGGTGTTTGTCGCTCTTCGACTGGCTGGGCTATAGGGCGGGCACGATGGCCCCGCAACGCCCCGCCCGGATCAGATCGCTCACCCGGATCGTCGTCAACATGGCGTTCGACGGCGCGTTCGCGGCCGCGGCGGCGCCGATCGCCCGCTACCTGGCCGACCCGCATGGCGGCCTGCTCCATCCGCTGTGGTTCATCGCCGGCGGCGCCATCACGCTGCTGGTCGGCGGCGTGCCGTTCAGGATGCCGCTGCAATACTGGCGCTTCTCCGGCGTCGCCGATCTGTTCGGCATCGCCGGCGGCTCGGTGGTCAGTGCCGCATTGTTCACGCTGCTGCTGCTGGCCACCGGTTTCCCGATCCCCAGCGTCACCTTCCCGATCATCCACGCGATGGTGCTGCTGCTGCTGCTCGGGGGCCTGCGCATCGGCTACCG
>CAXTJP010000163.1:0-3555 GCA_964244615.1 uncultured Acetobacteraceae bacterium | reverse complement strand
CTCGGCGATCCGATCTCCACCACAGTGCCCCTCACGGCTGTATCAAGCAGTTACAATTTCGGCTATTGCACAAACTCTACATAAGTCGACTATAAGCTATGCCTCGTAAGCCGAATAGCTCACCACAGACACGCGCTTTGCTGGCAGCCCTCCTCGACCGGGCACAATCTTGGCGGCACGGTTACGATCTCGCCAAGGAGACCGGCCTGAGGTCAGGGACTTTGTACCCACTGCTCATTCGGCTGACCGAACAGGGCCTCTTAGAGGCGCGGTGGACCGAGCCGGACCGCGCAGGCTTGCCACCCCGTCACATCTACCGATTGACGAGTAAAGGGATCGCTCTTGCCCAGGAGCAACGCAGTATGCAGGCATTTGCGGCGCCGGACTGCTATGCGGGGGCCATCACGTGAGCAGCCCGGCCTTCTACCGACTGCTGGCACTGCTTATGCGGCATGCAACGCAGGTCATGCCTCGAACCCACACGGGATGGGCCGATGCCATGACAAGTGAGCTTCAGCACATTAAGGGCTGGCCGGACGCACTGGCTTGGGTGGCAGGGTGCGTCGTCGCGAGCTATGGCGCACGCCTGAATGATTTTTGGACCCGCTATGGCAGACGGTCGCTGCGGCGCCTGGCCGCCTCCGGTGTCGTGGTTATGGTGATCGGCTATGCATTGGAGAACCGCGCCTGCGGCCAAACGCCTCCACCCGCCTTTAGCGATACAGCGTGCGAACTGCCGCATCTCACGCCAGACATCCGGCCGAGGCTGCGCTGCGGCGTGGTGAGCGTTCCCCGCGACTACGCCCATCCCCAAGCGGGCCAATATAAGCTCGCCGTGGTCGTCATCCGAAGCGTTCGGCAGCCGGCAGCAGCCGAGCCGGTCGTCTACATGAGCGGCGGCCCGGGCGGCCCGTTAACCGCTTTTACCTCCTATCAGGCGGAACACCCGCTTGCGGCAGGGCGTGACATCATCCTCATGGACCAGCGCGGCACCGGTCGCTCGGAGCCAAGCCTGTGCCCCTCCCTCGCCGGCGGGTTTGCCGTGGCCCTGGCCGATGCCGCAATCGATCCCGCGGCGGAGGCGCAGCGGCGTGCCCTCTTCGCGGCCTGCCGCGCGCAAGCAGTGACGGCAGGCATCGACCTCCAGGATTTCGGCACCGCCGTTACGGTGGAGGACTTCGACCGGGTGCGTCAGGCGCTCGGCATTGAACGATGGAACCTCTTCGGCGTGTCCTACGGGACGACAGTTGCTATGACCCTGATGGCACGTCATCCGGAGACGGTCCGCTCCGCCGTCCTGGACTCGATCAACCCACCCGATCCGATGCTGCCGCCCTGGTCTCTCAATGTCACGGATGCCGTCCAAGGGTTCCTGGCTTCTTGCCAGGCCGATGTATCGTGCAGCGCCCTCTACCCCGATCTGGCGCAAATCTATCAGGACACCGTGGTCCAGCTCCGAACGACGCCCTTGTCGTTCCCGCTGCCGCCCGGCGTGCATGGGACCGGCAGCCATGGGCCGCTCACCGCCGGGCTGTTCCGGTTGGTGGTGGGTCGCCTGGTGTACTACCCGCGGGCATACCCGGGCCTGCCGCGCCTGATCGCGCAAGTTCACGACGGCAAGACGTCCGATTTCGCGGCAGCGACCGCCACCCTTATAGGGGACGCCGAAGCGCCGGAGACCGGGGCGAATTTTCCGGCCAACGCCGCCATCGACTGCCGTGACCGGCCCCGCTACCACCAGGACCTCAGTCCGCAGGCGGATGGCCTCGATCGCGGCCTGTATGGCATCTGCGCCGACTGGGTGCCGCTCGGGCCGCCGCCACTGGTCCCGATCGGCACTGTGATCCCAACCTTGATGATCGCTGGCCAGTTCGACCCGAATGCCCGGCCGGCCGCCAGCCGCCGCGTTGCCGACCTGATCGGGAGCCACGTGCAGTGGGTTGAGTTCGCTTTGGCGGGCCACAGCGTCCGCTCCTCCAACGCATGCGCTGCCGAGATGACGGAAGCCTTTATCGACCATCCGCTCCAGCCCGTGGACGCATCGTGCGCAAGCCGTCCGTCGCCAATCCACTTCCTGCCGCCATGAAGGCAGCCTGGCTCGGTCGGCACGGGGTGGCCTTGGCCTTCGTGCTCACCACGGCCGTGGGAACGTCTCTCGCCCAAACTCAAACAATGCCGTTTGCGCCGTCCTACATCCCCGGGACCAGGGATGCGGACGGGCGCTTTATGGGCGGGACCGAGATCCGGGCGCTCGTCGCCCATGGCGGCAAGCTGTTCGCCGGCAATGGCTATTGGAAGGATGTGCCAGGTCCTGAGGGAACGCCGGGCGCACAGATTCTCGTGCTTGATGGACCCGGGGCCAGGTGGCGCGTCGATGCGACTTTCGGTGACCCGCTTCCTGGTGGACGGCAACGACACCTGGCGGTGTCTGCCCTGGCCGAAGCCACCTTCCGCACGGACGGTCATGGTCGGCCGTTACCCTCGCCTCGGACGGTACTGCTTGCCTCAACCTGGGACCTGACGGGCACCCGGACCGTGTTCGTGCGGAACGACGCGACGGCAGTCTGGTCGGGCACCGTGCTGGCGCGGGACCCACCGACAAAGGATTTCCTGCCTCAGGTCAGGACCTTCGGCACGCACCGCGATCGCGTGACCGGTGCAGACACCGTGTTCGCGGGGGACACGCGAGGCGTCTACGCCGGAGCCGACGATCCCGGCGTACCTGGCGGCGTGCGATGGGGAGCCGCGCCCGAGCTGCCCTGACCGCCGACATGGCAACCGGCCCCGGCCTTGCCGGTCGGCTGCGGATCAGCAGCTTTGCCGAAGCAAGTGGCAAGCTGTTCGCAGCGATCGGCCAGCAGGTCTGGGTTAGGCAGGACGGTCCCAGCCCGCAATGGCAGCGATTGTATTCCAACCCGACCCCGTTCTACTCGCAAATGGGCCTGCGCGGGCTGACGGCGGTGACGGAAACCGATGGCCACCAGGTGCTGCTGGCCGCGGTCGAGGGCTTCCGGTCGCGCGTCGTCCGCATCGATCCCGAAACGGGGGCCGAGGCGACGGATCTCGACCTGACAAGCCTGCTGAACCGAAGCTGGGGCACGAAGGTCAGCTATGTGATCGGAGCCTACAACGACATGCCGACCCTGCCGCCCCCGAATGGCCAAGCCTTGCTGATCGGCCTTGAAGCGTTCATCCCGGCGGCGTCGCCTCGGCCGCTGGGGCATTCGGTGCTGGACATCAACCACGGCCTAGAAGGAGGTGCGTGGTTCCTGTTACGCCGATCCGACGGCGCGTACGAGCTGCACGAGGTAACGCTGGATCATACCCCGGTGAAGCCCGGTCTAGTCGCTGTCAGAGTTGCGCTTGCGTCGCCATTTCCGGCCGAAACTGGGCTAATGTATTTGGGGGGCTACGACGCGAATGACGCTCCGGCGCACGACACAGCCTGGATTGCTCGTGGTCGGTTCGACTTTTCGGCTCACTCACCGTAAATCCGGCTCTCACCAGACCCGGTCCAAAGACCCCTGCGCCTTCCGAAGTGCATGTCCGTCAAAC
>CAXTJP010000162.1:0-3675 GCA_964244615.1 uncultured Acetobacteraceae bacterium | reverse complement strand
GGCGGCCCCCGCCCCGGCCAAGGGCAAGGCGCCGGCCAAGGGCGCGGCCCCGGCCAAGGCAGCCCCCGCGCCGGCGGCCAAGGCCCCGGCCGCGAAGAAGAAGTAGCGGGCGCGTCACCACGCGCGGGCGCCCGCCATGTTGCTGTGGGTGGGCTTGGGCAACCCCGAGCCCAACATGGCGCGCCAGCGGCACAACATCGGCTTCATGGCCGTGGACAGGATCGCGCAGCGCCACGGCTTCGGTCCGTGGCGCCAGCGTTTCCGGGGCCTGGCGGCCGAGGGCAGCATCGGCGGCGAGCGCGTGGTGGCGCTCAAGCCGCTGACCTACATGAACGAGTCGGGCCACAGCGTTCAGCCCGCCAGCGCCTTTTTCAAGTTGCCGCCGGACGCGATCACGGCGTTCCACGACGAGCTGGACCTGATACCGGGCAAGATCAGGGTGAAGCGCGGCGGCGGGGCGGCCGGCCATAACGGCCTGCGCAGCATGGACCGGACGCTCGGCACCCGGGAATACTGGCGGGTGCGGCTGGGCATCGGCCATCCCGGCGACCGCGCGCGCGTTCTGGGCTGGGTGCTGGGCGATTTCGCCCGGGCGGACGCGGAATGGCTGAACACGCTGCTGGACGCGGTGTCGGATGCCGCCCCGCTGCTGGCGGCGGCCCGGCCGGAGGAGTTCATGACCCGCGTGGCCCTGCTGACCGGAGAGAGCAAGTAGATGGGTTTCAATTGCGGCATCGTCGGCCTGCCCAACGTCGGCAAGTCGACCCTGTTCAACGCGCTGACGGCCACCGCGGCGGCGCAGGCGGCGAACTACCCGTTCTGCACCATCGAGCCGAACGTGGGCCGCGTCGCCGTGCCCGACCCACGGCTCGCGGCGCTGGCAGAGATCGGCCGTTCGCAGAAGATCGTGCCGACCAGCCTCGAATTCGTCGACATCGCCGGCCTGGTGCGCGGGGCCAGCCGCGGCGAGGGCCTGGGCAACAAGTTCCTGGGCAACATACGCGAGGTGGACGCCATCATCCACGTGCTGCGCTGCTTCGAGGACCCCGACGTGACGCATGTCGAGGGCAGCATCGACCCGGTACGCGACGCCGAGACGATCGAGACCGAGCTGATGCTGGCCGACCTCGACAGCCTGGAGCGACGCATCCTGCCGCTGCAGAAAAAGGCGCGCGGCAACGACCGGGAGGCGGCGGCGACCGTCGCCCTGATGGAGCCGATCATCGCGGCGCTGCAGGCCGGGCGCCCGGCGCGCACCGCGATACCGGCGGGCGAGGCTGAAGCGGTCAGCCGGCTGCAGCTGATGACCAGCAAGCCGGTGCTCTACGTGTGCAACGTGGAGGAGGCCTCGGCCGCCACCGGCAACGCGCAATCCGAGCGCGTGGCCGCGCTCGCGCGCGCCGAGGGCGCGGGCTGCGTGGTGGTCTCGGCGGCCATCGAGGCCGAGGTCAGCACCCTGCCGGAGACCGACCGTGCCGAGTTCCTGGCCGGGCTCGACCTGCACGACAGCGGCCTTGATCGGGTGATCGCCGCCGGCTACGGGCTGCTGGGCCTGGTCACCTACTTCACCTGCGGGCCGAAGGAGACGCGCGCCTGGACCATCGTGCGCGGCACGAAGGCGCCGCAGGCCGCGGCCGTGATCCACAACGATTTCGAGCGCGGCTTCATCGCCTGCGAGACGATCGCCTACGAGGACTACGTGGCGCTGCACGGCGAGGCGGGCGCCAAGGAGGCCGGGCGCATGCGCGTGGAAGGCCGCGACTACGTGGTGCGCGACGGCGACGTGCTGCTGTTCCGCTTCAACGTCTGATCCGCGCCGGCCGGCTTGCCAGCACCCGGCAGTCCTGCGACATCGCGCCGATGAGATGCCTGGTCCTCGGCTCCGCCGCCGGCGGCGGTTTTCCGCAGTGGAATTGCGGCTGCGCGCTGTGCAACCTGGCGCGGTCGGGCGACCCGCGCGCCGCCCCGCGCAGCCAGGTCAGCCTCGCCGTCACCGCCGACGAGAAGCGCTGGTTGCTGGTGGGCGCTTCGCCCGACCTGCGTCAGCAGATCCTCGCCAACCCGGCCATGGCGCCGACCGGCCCGCGGCACTCCCCCATCGCCGGCGTGGTGCTGGTCAGCGCCGACGTGGACGGGCTGGCGGGCCTGCTGGTGCTGCGCGAACAGCAGAAGCTCGTCGTGTTCGCGCCAGAGCCGATCCTGCAAATCCTGCGGGACAACCGGCTGTTCGCGGTGCTGGACCCCGCCTTGGTGCGGCTGGTGGAGATCGCGACCGACATGCCGGTGGAGACCGGTTTCGGCCTCACCCTCACCTTGCTGGAGATGCCGGGCAAGGTGCCGCTTTACCACGAGGACCGTGGCGCCGCGCGCGCCCAGCAGGCGGCGACCTACGCCGCCAGGCTGGAGGCGGACGGGCGTGTGGCGATCGTGGCGCCGGCCTGCGCCACGGTCACCGAGGACGTGCTGGACCGGCTGGCGGGCGCCGACCTGCTGTTCTTCGACGGTACGCTGTTCACCGACGACGAGATGGTTCGGGCCGGTGTCGGCCAGAAGACCGGCCAGCGCATGGGCCACGTCGCGGTGTCGGGCCCGGACGGCTCGATGGCAAGGCTGGCCTCGCTAGGCGGCCGGCGCATCTACGTGCACATCAACAACACCAACCCCATGCTGCTGGAAGGCTCGCCCGAGCGCCTGGCCGTAGAGGCGGCCGGGTTCGAAGTCGCCTACGACAGCATGGAGGCAACGATCGCTATAGAACGCGCGGCGACCGCATAACAGAAGGTTTCTTGCTGCTCAAAAAAGCAGCTCTTGCTTTCCTCTGCCGGCCTATCAGGCCTTCTCGAACGCCGCCGCGATCATCAAAGTCACATCGTCGCTGACCAGCGGCACATACTTCGTAACCCCGAAATCGCTGCGCTTGAGGCTGCCGGAAAGCTGGAACCCCAAGGTCTGCTTCTTGTCGAGCAGGTTCACGCCGGAGCCGTTGAATTTGGCGTGCAGGGTGAGCGGCTTGGTGACGCCGTGCAGCGACAGCATGCCCTCCACGTCGGCCGCATCCGGCCCGGTCTGCGTCACCCGGGTGGAGCGGAAAGTCATCGTCGGGAAGCGCGCCGCGTCGAGCCAGTCGGCGCTTTTCAGTTCGCCGTCGAGCTTGGTGCTGGTGGTGGCGACGCTGGCGACCGGCACGCTGATCGAGACCTTCATGTCGCTGATCTTCTTGGGCGTGACCGCGAGCGTGCCGGAGGCGCCGGAGAAGTTGCCGGAATACATCGTGAAGCCCAGGTGCATCACGCTGAACAGCACCTGCGTGTGGTTGGGTTCGACCGCGTAGCTGCCGGCCTTGACGGACTCCACGTCCTTCGTCGGCGGTGACCAGGCGGCCTGCAGGATCTGTGCGCAGGCCGGCAGCAGCAGGGCGGCGGCGGTCAGGATGGGAAGGGCGCAGGGCTGCTTCATCGGACGATCCTTTGGCGTAACAGCGCCCTCATGCCAGCCGCACTGGCGGTGCGCAACGCGTGCCGGGCGTTTACCGGTGTGCGGGCGCGCGATAGGCTCGAGATATGGACACGCTGGTCGATACGCGGCTGACCGACATCGCGGGCCTGGCCGGCACTGCCCGGGCGGCGGCCCGCGTGCTGGCGCGTTCGCCGGGTGCTGCGCGCGATGCGGGGCTGC
>CAXTJP010000161.1:0-3678 GCA_964244615.1 uncultured Acetobacteraceae bacterium | reverse complement strand
CGCGCGCTGGATCACGGCCGATACGCCGGCCGGACCAGGCCGGCCCGGCCTGCCGGAACGGCTGCCGGCGCGGCATGCCGGGCGGACCCAGCGCGTGTCGGTGGGCGGCCACCGCGTCTACCTGCGCACGGCGGAATACGCCGACGGCCGCCTGGGCGAGATCAGCCTGACCCTGCCGCGCGAAACCGCGGCGGTGCGCGGCCTGGCGGAGTGCTTCGCCCAGGCGGTGAGCCTCGGGCTGCAGCACGGCGCGCGGCTGGACGATTTCGTCAAGGCTTTCACCCTGACGCGGTTCGGCCCCGCGGGCGTGGTGGAGGGCGACCCGGACGTGGACCGCGCGACCTCGGTGCTGGACTACGTGTTCCGGACCTTGTCGGCCACCTATCTTGGCCGCGTCGTGCCGCCGCTTGCCGACGAGCCGTTGCGCGACGAGGGCGCGACACCGCTGCTGCCTCTGGATCTGCCGGCGGGGCGTGCTCGGCGGCGGGGATTGCGGCTGGTGGCGTGACGGAAGGCTAAATCCTCTTCTTGAAAGAAAGGAGCAAAGGACTTTTCATCCTCGGGGCAGTTTTAGGCGATCCAGTAGGCGGCTCAGGGTTTCGGTTTCCTGGGGGGACAGGCCGCAGCCTTCGGCCAGGCCGACCAGGCCTTCGGCCAGGCGGGCGCCCTGGTCGTTCAGGCGCTGCACGCCGTCCCGGTCGGCGGTCAGACCCTGCCTTGCCAGGGCGGAGTCTGCCGCGTCGTCGCCGACATGCGGCACCACGCCGCCGTAGCGTCCCTGGTGGTACACCAGCGGCGACGCGCCGGTCTGCTCGAACGCCTGCACGGCGCCCAGGAAGATGGCATGGTCGCCGCCCTCGTACTCGAACGCGGCGCGGCAGATGAACCTGGCGGCCGAGCCGTCCAGCAGCGGGATGCCGTCGGGTCCCGCCGTGGTGTGCACGCCCTCGAACTTGTCGTGTTCGCGCCGGGCGAAGCGGTCGGACAGGTCCTGCTGGTCGGCCGCCAGCACATGCACCGCCCACCAGCCGGCCTCGCGGAACGCCGTCAGGCTGGTGCTGTCCAGCGACAGGCTCCACAGCACCATGGGCGGGTCCAGCGAGACCGAGTTGAAGCTGTTGGCGGTCAGGCCGGCCGGCCGGCCCTCCCGGTCCAGCGTGGTGACGACCGTCACGCCGGTGACAAAGCTGCCCAGGGCGCGGCGGAACGCCTGGCGGTCCAATCCCCCCTGGCCGGTTCCTGCTGGCGGCACGGATCGAAAGGCTGGCTGTGACATGAAGCAGGTCCATTCGTGGGGCGGACGGCCCGACCGCACGGTCGCGTCGACCAGGTCAGACCGTGATGACAGATAGGGCCCGCCCCGCAAAGCACAGCCCGGAGGTCGCGGCTGGGCGGGCAACGCCGCCTATGGTACCACGCCGCCGACCGCATCCCGGAGCCGTTCCATGCCCAATATAACCTACATATCGCACGCCGGCGGGGTCACGCGCATCGATGCGGCGGTCGGCATGACCGTGATGCGCGCCGCGGTGACGAACGACGTTCCGGGCATCGACGCGGAGTGCGGCGGCGCCTGTGCCTGCGCCACCTGTCACGTCATGGTCGACCCCGACTGGATCGATCGCCTGCCGCCGGCCCGCGACGCCGAGCTGGACACGCTCGACATGCTGGCAAGCCCCCAGCCGGGGTCCCGCCTGTCCTGCCAGATCGAGATGACCGCGGCGCTGGACGGCCTGGTGGTCAGGACGCCCGAACGCCAGAGTTAGGCCGCAGCCTAGGCCGACTTCGCCTGCACGCGCGGTGCCGGCGGCGCCGGTATCAGCGACGGCGCGAGGACGAACCCGACCTCGCCGCTGATCCGCTCGGCCGCTTGGCTGATGTAGCCGCGGAAATGCGACCATTCCGGGCTGTCGAAGCTGCGTATGTCGTAGCTGCGCTGCGCCTGCGCGGTCACCCTGAACTCGGCGAACTCCGCCCCCTCGACCGGGGCCGGCGGGCTGTTCAGGGTCAGCAGGACAGGGTCCTTGGACACCCACATTTCGCGCACTGTCGAGGCCAGGCGCTGCACCCGTTCCATCGCCGCCTCGAAGCTGGCTGCGGCCTCATACGACCCGTCGAGCGGGTTCCACACCTCGAACACGTAGTCCAGGGGTGGTTTTCGCGCCTCGAAATGGGTGATCCTGAGAGACGGCTGAGACACGGTGCAGGCTCCTGGTCGTCCGGCACCAGGACATCGCTCCCGGTACCCGGAAGCTTCCACGATTCTCCTGCGCGGTTGGGGCTTATGCCAGCACGGTGCGGCCGGTGGCAAGGCGATAACACGCCACCGTTCCGGTGGCGGGGCGATAACACGCCGCCGTTCCGGTGGCGGGGCGATAACACGCCGCCGGAACGCAGCCCAGCCGTGAGAGCCGTATCCTCAGCGCCTCGGGGGCGACGCGGTCAGCCGTTCAGCGTGTCTTTCACGGCCTTGGCGGGGTTGAAGGAAAGCTTGCGTGCCGCGGCGATCTCGATCGCTTCGCCGGTCGACGGGTTGCGCCCCTGGCGGGCCGGCGTGTCCTTCACCTTGAACTGCCCGAAGCCGTTGACCACCACGGCGTTGCCGTCCTTGGCGGCCGAGACGATGGCTGCGGTCATCGCCTCCACCGCCTTCTTCGCCTTGCCCTTCTCGATGCCGGCCGTGGTCGCGACGTGCTCGATCAATTCTGCGTTGTTCATCCTGCCTGTCCCCACAAATCCGGCGCCACACAAAGCATGGTGAGCGAGTCGTGTCACCTGCCCCATTGCCGACGACGGACGATCTGTTACCGCGCCCGCGGCCGGGTTAGACAGGCCCCTGGGGAGACACAGAATGCGCGAGCCTTTTCCGTTCTCGGCCATCGTCGGACAGGAGGAGATGAAGCGCGCGCTGATGATCGCGGCGGTCGACCCGAGCGTCGGCGGCGTGCTGGTGTTCGGCGATCGCGGCACCGGCAAGTCCACCGCGGTGCGCGCGCTCGCCGCCCTGCTGCCGCCGATGCGCGTGGTGGACGGTTGCCGCTACGCCTGCGATCCCGCCGGCGGCGCCCTGTGCGAGGAGTGCCAGGCCCGCCCCGAACCGCGTGGCGAGCACATGGGCGCGGTGCCGGTCGTGGACATGCCGCTTGGCGCCACCGAGGACCGTGTGGTCGGCGCGCTCGACCTTGAGCGCGCGCTCACCCGCGGCGAACGCGCCTTCGAGCCCGGGCTGCTGGCCCGCGCCAACCGCGGCTTCCTCTACATCGACGAGGTCAACCTCCTGGAGGACCACCTGGTCGACCTGCTGATCGACGTCGCGGCCTCCGGCGAGAACGTCGTGGAGCGCGAGGGGCTGAGCGTGCGCCACCCGGCGCGCTTCGTGCTGGTGGGCAGCGGCAACCCTGAGGAGGGCGAGCTGCGGCCGCAGCTGCTGGACCGCTTCGGCCTGTCGGTCGAGGTCGGCACGCCGGCCGACATCGCCTCGCGCATCGACATCGTCCGCCGCCGCGACGCCTACGACCGCGACCCTGCCGCGTTCTGCAGCCTGTGGCGCGCCGAGGACATCCGCCTGCGGCAACGCCTCGAGGCGGCGCGCGCCCTGCTGCCGGCGATGGAGGTTTCGGACGCGGTGCTGGGCCACGCCGCGCGCCTCTGCGTGGCGCTCGGCACCGACGGGCTGCG
>CAXTJP010000160.1:0-3683 GCA_964244615.1 uncultured Acetobacteraceae bacterium | reverse complement strand
GGCCTCGAGGTCGGCGGGCGGGTCCATGTCGAGCGCCAGCGCCAGGCCGCGCGGGGTCGGTGCCACCTGGCGGGCAGGCAGCACGAAGGCGAACAGCTCGAGCAGGTCCAACGCGGCCCCAGGCGCGCGCTGGCCCAGCCGGCGGAAGGTGGCGGGCGCGTGCACCAGCAAGGGCGGCCGCATGCGTCGCAGGGCCGCGACGGCCTCCTCGCCGGGCAGGGTCAGCAGCTCGCCGTCGGCCGTCAGGATCGCCGCGCGGCCGGTGCCGGCCACGAGGGCGGGAGAGGAGGTCATCGTGCCATCATATGGGACCGACATCGCAGGGTCGCGCCAGGGTCGAAAGGTGCGACCGTCGAAATGCCCGAGCGTGCAACGCACACTGAGCCACGCCGGGCCGCCTCGCGGCCTTTTGCGCGCATCCTGCCAACCCTGTAACTAGCGCGGATGACCGACGCAGCCGCCCCCCTCCCGAAAGCCTGGCCGTTCGAGGAGGCCCAGAAGATCGCCATGCGGGCCGAGGCGCTTGGCAAACGGGAAATGCTGTTCGAGACCGGCTACGGACCCTCCGGCCTGCCGCATATCGGCACCTTCGGCGAAGTGGCGCGCACCTCCTGGGTGCGGCACGCCTACACGGTGCTGACCGGCCAGCCCTCGCGCCTGCTGGCGTTCTCCGACGACATGGACGGTCTGCGCAAGGTGCCGGACAACGTGCCGGACCGCGACATGCTGCGCGGCTATCTGGGAAAGCCGCTGACCCGCATCCCCGACCCGTTCGGCACGCATGAAAGCTTCGGGCACCACAACAACGCCATGCTGCGCGGCTTTCTCGACCGTTTCGGCTTCCAGTACGAATTTGCGTCATCCTCGGACTATTACGCGCAGGGCCGCTACGACACGGCGCTGAAGCGCGTGCTCGAAGCGTTCGACGAGATCGTGGCGATCATCCTGCCGACGCTGGGGCCGGAACGGCGCGGAACCTACTCGCCGATCCTGCCCATCCATCCCGAGACCGGCGTGGTGGAGCAGGTGCGGATCGATCAGGTGGATGTTCCGGCTGCCACCGTGTTCTGGACCGACGCGGACGGCAAGCGTTTCGAGACCTCGGTGCTGGGCGGTGCCGCGAAATGCCAATGGAAGGCGGACTGGGCGATGCGATGGTTCGCGCTCGGCGTCGATTACGAGATGTCCGGCAAGGACCTGATCGACTCGGTCAAACTGTCCGGTCAGGTGTGCCGGGTGTTGGGAGCCAAGCCGCCGATCGGCTACACCTACGAGCTGTTCCTCGACGAGCGCGGCCAGAAGATCAGCAAGAGTAAGGGCAACGGGTTGTCCGTGGAGGAGTGGCTGCGCTACGCGCCGCCCGAGAGCCTCAGCCAGTTCATGTTCAACCAGCCGCATCGCGCGAAGAAGCTGTTCTTCGACGTGATCCCGCGCGCGACGGACGAGTACATCGCCAACGTGGAGCGGGCCAAGCTGGAGGCGAGCAGCCAGGAGGGGTCTGCCGACCTGCCGGCCAACCCGGCCTGGCATGCGCATTTCGGCCACATCCCGGACCAGGCCGGCAGCCCGATCTCGTTCGGCATGCTGCTGAATCTGGCCAGCGTGATCAACGCCGACACGCCTGAGATGCTCTGGGGGTTCGTGGGCCGCTATCTTCCGGATGCCACGCCGCAGACCGAACCGTTCCTGGCGCGGCTGGTCGATCATGCGGTGCTGTACTACCGGGATTTCGTGCGGCCGCGAAAGCATTTCAGGGCCCCGGACGCCACCGAACGGGGCGCGCTCGAGGATCTGGCCGGGACGCTGCGCGGCCTTGATCCCGGCGCGTCCGCCGGGGCGATCCAGGACGTGGTCTACGAGGTCGGCAAGCGCCACCCGTTCCCAAGCCTGAAGGCGTGGTTCGCCTGCCTCTACCAGGTGCTGCTCGGCCAGCAGGAGGGGCCGCGCTTCGGCGGCTTCGTGGCGCTCTACGGCACCGCCGAGACGATCGCCCTGATCGGCGCGAGGCTCGCCCCGGTGGAGAGTGCCGCCTAGCATGCCGCCGCTCGCCAAGCGGGCGCTCCGCCACCTGCCGGCGGTGCTGGGCACGCTGCTGCTGGTCGGCGCCGTCTACGTGGTGCAGCGCGAGTTCCGCCACCTCAACGTTCGCGACGTCGGCCGTGCGCTCTCGGCCATACCGGCCAGCGCCCTGGTCGCGGCCGCGGTGCTGACCGTGCTCTCGTACGGCTTGCTGACGTTCTACGACAAGCTGGCGACGATCTATGCCGGCCACCACGTCAGCTTCCGCCGCACCGCGTTCGCCTCGTTCTGCGCCTACGCGCTGGCCCACAACCTCGGTTTCGCCGCCGTGTCGGGGGCGGCCGTGCGCTACCGCCTCTACGCCCATTGGGGCCTCACCACGGTGCAGATCGGCAAGGTGGTGGCGTTCTCCAGCCTCACCTTCGGGCTCGGCGGCATGACCCTGGGCGGCATCATCCTGTTCACCGAACCAGGTGCCGTGCCGGTGCTGGGCAGCACGCTGCCGCATTGGACGCTGTACGCTGCGGGTGCTGCCATGTGGGCGATCGTCGGCGCCTACGTCGTGCTGGCCAGCCTGTTTCCGGTGCTGCACTGGCGCGGCCGCAGCGTGGAACTGCCGGGCTGGCGCATGGCGCTGGCGCAGGTGGCGCTCGCCACCGCCGACGTGTCGCTGACCGCGTCGATCTTCTACGTGCTGCTGCCGCACGCCGCGGGGCTGAGCTGGGCGCGCTTCCTGGCCGTCTATCTCGGCTCCTACGCCGCCGGCCTCGTCTCCAACGTGCCGGGCGGGCTCGGTGTGTTCGACACCGCCATGCTGCTGGGGCTGGAGGATACGCACCTGTCCAAGCCGGTGGTCCTGGGCGCCATCGCGGTGTTCCGGCTGTTCTACTACGTGGTGCCGCTGTTCGCCGCGGGCGCGCTGTTCGCCGGCAACGAGGTGCTGGTGGGCCGACGCAAGCTCGCCGATGCACCACCGGACGGGCAGGGCGCCGGCCAGGTACGCTGGAGCGAGCCCGATTTCGCGGTGGCCGCCAGCACCGGCGGGGTGGCGATCTGCGGCGCCATGCTGCTGTCGATCGGCGTGCTCGACACCCATCCGGACTATTCCTGGATCGACCCCGGCTTCTCCGCCTTCGCCGCCAGCGCCGGCCAGTACGTGCCGTCGCTGATCGGCACCGCGCTGATGGTGCTGGCGATCGGCCTGTCGCAACGGGTGACCCTCGCCTGGGGCGCCACGATCGTCGGGTTGCTGGCGGGCGCGGGCGTCACCGCCCTGCAGGGCGAGCCCGCCATCGTTCCGGCGATCCTAGTTTTGGCCGCGCTCAGCATCGCCCCGTTCCGGGAGGCCTATTACCGGCATGCCCGCCTGCTCAGCCACCCGCTGCGCGCCGGCACCGTGCTGCCGGTGCTGGCGCTGCTGTTCAGCGTGGTGTGGCTGGCGAGTTTCGAGCAACGGGTGCGCGACCTGGCGCAGAGCAGTTGGTGGGCGGTGGTGCTGTCGCGCGACGCCCCGGCACCGATCCGCCTGGCGGTCCTGCTGGCCGTGCTGCTGGGCCTGGCCGCGTTGTGGGGCGTGATCCGGCCGGGGCGGGTGCGCGCGATGCCTTGGAACGCCGCGTCCCGGCTGCGCTACGCGGCCCTGGGGGCGCTGCCGCCGGCGGAAC
>CAXTJP010000159.1:0-3693 GCA_964244615.1 uncultured Acetobacteraceae bacterium | reverse complement strand
CGACTTCATCGAGGTGCTGGAGATGTTCCTGGCCGACCCGGAGACCGAGAGCATCATCATGATCGGCGAGATCGGCGGGGCCAGCGAGATCGACGCGGCCGAGTTCCTGGCACGCGAGAAATCCCCGAAGCCGGTGGTGGGCTTCATCGCCGGCAGCACGGCCCCGCCCGGCCGCCGCATGGGCCACGCCGGTGCCGTCATCAGCGGCGGGCGCGACACGGCTGCCGCCAAGTTCGAGGCCATGCGTCTGGCCGGCATTCACGTGGCCGAGAGCCCCTCCGCGCTGGGCAGCACCATGATCCGCGCACTGAAAGGCTAGGACCCGCCCCGAGCCATGTCCCAGATGCAGGCCAGACAGGTTGAAGCCCGTTCGCGCGCGGCGTGAACCTATTTTAGCCACATCGGGGCGTAAGCTTCAGGTACGACGATCTCAGGAGAACACGGCCGATGCCCGGCGTGGACATGTTTGCAACCGCACTGAACGGCGCCAACGCCGCCTTCATCGCCGACCTGTATGCGCGCTGGGTCGAGGCGCCCGGTTCGGTCGATGCGAGCTTCGCCGAGCTGTTCGCCTCGTTGAACGACGAGGCACGGGCGGTCCTGACCGACGCCGTCGGCGCGTCCTGGGCGCCCCGCCCGTCCAGTTTCGCGGACGCCGCCGGCCAGGAGACCGATGGCCAGGGCGCCGCAGGCCGGCGCCTGGGCGATCCGGCCGCGGTGCGCGCCGCGACGCTCGACAGCATACGCGCCCTGATGATGATCCGTGTCTACCGGGTTCGCGGGCATCTCGAGGCGCGGCTGGACCCGCTCGGCTTGCAGGTGCCGAAAAGCCACCCCGAGCTCGACCCGCGCAGCTACGGCTTCACCGACGCCGATTATGATCGGCCGATTTTCATCGATCGCGTGCTGGGGCGCGAGACCGCGACGTTGCGGGAAATCCTCGACATCCTGCGCCGCTCCTATTGCGGGCCGATCGGGGTGGAGTTCATGCACATCCAGGACCCCGAGCAGAAGGCCTGGATCCAGCGCCGCATCGAGGGGGCGCCGTGGCTGTCCGCCTTCGATGCGGCCACCAAACGCCGTATCCTGGGCCAGCTGACCGACGCCGAGGGCTTCGAATCGTTCTGCCAGAAGCGCTACGTCGGCACCAAGCGCTTCGGGCTGGAAGGCGGCGAGGTGACGATCCCCGCCCTGCACGCGATCATCGAGACGGTGGTGGCCGACGGCACGCGTGAGATCGTGATCGGCATGCCGCATCGCGGCCGGCTCAACACGCTCGTCAACATCGTCAAGAAGCCGCTGACCGCGCTGTTCTCCGAGTTCGCGGGCGCCAGCTTCAAGCCGGACGACGTGCAGGGTTCGGGCGACGTGAAGTACCACCTCGGCACCTCGACCGACATCGAGATCGCCGGCCGCATGGTCCACCTCTCGCTGCAGCCGAACCCGTCGCACCTCGAGGCGGTCGATCCGGTGGTGGTGGGCAAGGTGCGCGCGCGCCAGGACATGGCGGACGACATCACCACGCGACGCAGCGTCATGGGCATCCTGCTGCACGGCGACGCGGCCTTTGCCGGCCAGGGGCTGGTCTACGAGACGCTGGCGATGAGCCAGCTGTTCGGCTACCGCACCGGCGGCACCATCCACGTGGTGGTCAACAACCAGATCGGCTTCACCACAGTGCCGGCGCACGCCTATTCCGGGCTGTACTGCACCGACATCGCCAAATCCATCCAGGTGCCGATCCTGCACGTCAACGGCGACGAGCCGGAGGCGGTGGTGTTCGCGTCCCGCATGGCCGCCGAGTTCCGCCAGCAATTCGCCACCGACTTCGTGCTCGACGTGGTCTGCTACCGCAGGCACGGCCACAACGAGAACGACGAGCCGGCCTTCACCCAGCCGATCATGTACCGCGCCATACGCGACATGAAGACCACCCGCGCGCTCTACGCCGAACGCCTGGCGCGCGAGGGCGTGGCCACCGCCGCCGACGCGCAGGCGATGTGGGACGCGCTGTTCGAACGCTATGACCAGGCCTACCAGGCCTCGCAATCCTACCGCGTGAACAAGGCGGACTGGCTGGAAGGCAAATGGCGCGGCCTGAAGACCGACGAGGCGCAGGACGAGACCGAGCAGGCCACCGCGGTGGACGCGGCCAGCCTGAAGGAGGTGGGCCTGGCGCTCGCCACCGTGCCCGGCAATTTCGACCTGAACCCGAAGATCGCCCGTCAGCTCGACGCCAAGCGCGCCATGGCCGAAACCGGCGAGGGCGTGGACTGGGCGACCGCCGAGGCGCTGGCATTCGGCACGCTGCTGCTGGAGGGACACCACGTCCGCCTGTCGGGCGAGGACAGCCAGCGCGGCACGTTCAGCCAGCGCCACGCGGTGCTGATCGACCAGACCAACCAGAACGAGTTCGTGCCGCTGAACAACGTCCGCCCCAAGCAGGCGCGGATCGAGATTTTCAACTCGCTGCTGTCGGAAGCGGGCGTTCTCGGCTTCGAGTACGGCTACTCGCTGGCCGACCCCTGGACCCTGGTGCTGTGGGAGGCGCAGTTCGGCGATTTCGCCAACGGCGCGCAGGTGATCATCGACCAGTTCCTGGCATCCGGCGAGACCAAGTGGCTGCGCATGAGCGGGCTGACGCTGCTGCTGCCGCATGGCCACGAGGGACAGGGGCCGGAGCACTCCTCGGCGCGGCTGGAGCGCTACCTGCAGCTCTGCGCCGAGCGCAACATGACCGTCGCCAACATCACCACGCCGGCCAACTACTTCCACGTGCTGCGACGGCAGGTGAAGCGGAATTTCCGCAAGCCGCTGGTGATCATGACGCCGAAATCGCTGCTGCGGGCCAAGCTCGCCGTCTCGCCGGTCTCCGAGATGACCGGGGATAGCCGGTTCCGCACCGTGATCGGCGAGACCGACCCGATCGCGGCCGGCGCCGATGTCAGGCGCGTGGTCCTGTGCAGCGGCAAGGTGTACTACGACCTGCTCGCCGAGCGGCGGGATCGCGGCATCAACGACGTCGCCATCCTGCGCCTGGAGCAGATCTACCCGTTCCCCGAGAAGACGCTCGCGTTCACGCTCAAGCCCTACGCCCGGGCGCAGCAGGTCGTGTGGTGCCAGGAGGAGCCGGAGAACATGGGCGCCTGGAGCTTCGTGGACCGCCGGATCGAGCGTGTGCTGACCGCGTTGAAGCACCGGGCCGGGCGTCCCGACTATGCCGGCCGCATCGCCGCCGCCAGCCCGGCCACCGGCTCGGCCAAGACCCACGCTTCGGAGCAGGCGGCGCTCGTCCGCCAGGCGCTGGGCGTCAATTGAACGGTGGATCCGGGGCCGCGTCGCCCCGGTTCCTCCCGGAGGAGCGTGCATGACCGACATCCTGGTGCCAACTCTGGGCGAAAGCGTCACCTCGGCCACGGTCGCGCGCTGGCTCAAGCATGCGGGTGACGCGGTGGCTGCCGACGAGCCGGTGGTGGAGCTGGAAACCGACAAGGTGACGCTCGAGGTCAACGCCCCCTCGTCCGGGGTGATGGAGCAGCCCTCGGCCCTCGAAGGGGCGGAGGTCGAGGTGGGCGGCGTGCTGGGCAGCATCGCGACCGGCGGCCCCGGCGCCAAGCCGGCCCGGCCGGCCCCGGTGCCCGTCAAGCTGGACCCGGCGCCGATGGGTGCCGGGGTGAACACGCCGCCGCCGCC
>CAXTJP010000158.1:0-3711 GCA_964244615.1 uncultured Acetobacteraceae bacterium | reverse complement strand
GCCCGCTGCTGATCCTGCCGCCCTGGATCAACAAGTTCTACATCCTGGACCTGCGACCGAAGAACAGCTTCGTGCGCTACGCGGTCAGCCAGGGGCACACCGTGTTCATGGTCTCGTGGGTGAACCCCGACGAGCGGCTGAGCGAGGCCGGGTTCGACGACTACATGCACCAGGGCGTGTTCGCGGCGCTGGACGCGATCGAGCAGGCGACCGGCGAGCACGCGGTGAACGCGATCGGCTACTGCCTGGGCGGCACGCTGCTCGGCGCGACGCTGGCCTGGATGGCCAAGAAGAAGATCGACCGCATCAGGACCGCCACCTTCTTCGTCTCGCTGCTCGACTTCGAGGAGGCGGGCGAGCTCGGCGTATTCATCGACGAGGAGCATTTGCAGGCGCTGGAAGGCCGCATGCAGGAACACGGCTACCTCGAAGGCGGCGACATGGCCGCCACCTTCAACATGCTGCGCGCCAACGACCTGATCTGGTCGTTCGTGGTGAACAACTACCTGCTTGGCAACGATCCGTTTCCGTTCGACCTGCTCTACTGGAACTCGGACGCGACGCGCATGCCGGCGCGCATGCACAGCTTCTACCTGCGCCAGATGTACCAGAAGAACCTGCTGTCCAAGCCCGACGGCATCACCCTGGACGGCGAGACGCTCGACCTCGGCCAGGTCACGACGCCCGCGTATTTCCTCTCCACGCGCGAGGACCACATCGCACCCTGGCGCTCCACCTATCGCGGCACGCAGCTGCTGGGCGGCGAAAAGCGTTTCATCCTCGCGGCCTCGGGCCACATCGCGGGCGTGGTGAACCCGCCCGACGGGGGCAAGTACAACCACTGGGTCAACGAAGCGTTGCCAGCCTCGCCGCAGGAGTGGCTGGAAGGCGCGTCGGAGATGTCCGGCTCGTGGTGGAACGACTGGAACCGCTGGGTCGTCTCACACGGCCCCGAACAGGTGCCGGCGCGCGTGCCGGGCGATGGCGAGGACGCGCCGGGGAGTTACGTTCGGGTCAAGTCGGAATAGGAAGGCAAGCGGTTCTTTTTGAAAAGAACGAAAAACTTTTGGCCATGGTCGGGTGTCTGCAGCACCCTCCGCGACAGCACGACCAAAAGTTTTTTGCTGCTTTTCAAAAAGCAGGCCTGGCCTAAGCCGCAATCGGCAACCGAGCGCGAATAAGCTTCTCGATCCCGCGCAACTGGGCGCGTTCGCCGTCGTCGCACAGGCTGATCGCGCGCCCGGCGGCGCCGGCGCGCGCGGTGCGGCCGATGCGGTGCACGTAGGCCTCCGGCACGTCCGGCAGATCGAAGTTGATCACGTGCGTCACCCCGTCCACGTCGATGCCGCGGGCGGCGATGTCGGTGGCGATCAGGACCGGCACCGATCCCTTCTTGAAGTCGGCGAGCGCGCGCTCGCGCTGGCCCTGGCTCTTGTTGCCGTGGATGGCGCTGGCGTTCAGGCCGGCCGCGGCCAGATGCTGCACGATGCGGTCGGCACCGTGCTTGGTGCGGGCGAAAACCAGGGTGCGGCCCATCTCCGGCGCCCGCAGCATGCGCGTCAGCACCGCCCGCTTCTCGGATTGGTTGACGAACACCACGCTCTGGTCGATGCGGTCGGCGGTGGCGGCCACCGGCGTCACCGACACTTCGACCGGGTTGCGCAGCAGCGAGGCGGCGAGGCTCGCGATCTCCTTCGGCATGGTGGCCGAGAAGAACAGGCTCTGCCGCACCGCGGGCAGCTCGCGCGCGATGCGCTTGATCGGTATGACGAAGCCCAGGTCCAGCATGTGGTCGGCCTCGTCCAGCACCAGCACCTCGGTGCGGTCCAGCCGCACATGGCCCTCGCCGAACAGGTCGAGCAGGCGGCCGGGCGTGGCCACGATGACGTCCACGCCGTTGGCGAGCGAGGTGATCTGGCGGCCCTTCGGCACGCCGCCGAAGATCAGCGCCACGCGCACGCTGGTCTGCCGACCGTAGGTGCGGAAGCTTTCGGCGATCTGTGCCGCCAGCTCGCGCGTCGGCGCCAGCACCAGGCAGCGTGTGGTCTTGCGCTCGTAGGGGCGCGGGTTGCCCATCAGGCGGTGCAGGATGGGCAGGGCGAAGGCGGCGGTCTTGCCGGTGCCGGTCTGCGCGATGCCGAGCAGGTCCTGGCCGCGCAGCAGATGCGGGATGGCCTGTTCCTGGATCGGCGTGGGCGTCGTGTAGCCGGTCGCGGTCAGCGCCTTGAGCAGCGGTGCTGCCAGGCCCAGTTCGGAGAATTCGGTCATGGAGAAGAAACAACTTTCAGATGCCGCGGCCCGATGGGCTGGCGGTAGAGCGGTCGGCAGGACCGCAAGCCGGCGCGTTTAGTCAAGAAACGGAAACCGGCCAGGCTCTGAAAGCGATCGGTCGCGTTATTGCCGCGCCGCAGCATAATGCGAACAAAGATGGGGAAAGTCAAGGAGAAAGGCCGTGCGGCGAACCCTGGGACCTGGGGAGGGCTGGCGCAGGCGGCCAGGCTGGCCGCCTGCGCCAGCGCTCAGAACTCGCCGTCCACCTCCAGCTCCGAGACCAGTTCCGGCTCTCGCCTGGCTTCCGCGATCCACTCCAGCATCTCCGGGCGCGCCATGATCCGCTCGCGATAGGCCTCGCAGACCGGGTCGAGGTCGACGTCGTAGGTGGTGAACCGGGTGCAGACCGGGGCGAACATCGCGTCCGCCAACCCCATCCGGGCGCCGAACAGGAAAGGCCCGCCGTGGCCGGCCAGGCAGTTGCGCCAGATCTCGGTCACCCGTTCGATGTCCGCCCGCACGCCGGACCAGATCGGAAAGCCGGGGCGGAACGCGTGCAGGTTCACCGGCAGCGCCGCGCGCAGGGCCGCGAACCCGCCATGCATCTCGCCGCACACCGCGCGGCACTGCGCGCGCATCGCCTGGTCCTGCGGCAGCAGGCCGGCCTGCGGGTGACGCTCGTGCAGGTACTCGCCGATGGCCAGCACGTCCCAGATCACCATCCCCTCGTGTTCCAGCGAGGGGATCCGGATCGAACTGCTCTGCTGCAGCAGCTCCGCCCGGGCCGATGCATCGTCGCTCGACACCCGCCGGGTCTGGAACGGCAGGCCTGAGAGGCGCAGCATAAGCCAGCCGCGCAACGACCAGGACGAGTAGTTGCGGCTGCTGATCACCAGCGTCGCCGGTGGTCCGGGCGCATCTTTGGCCTGCTCCGTCGATGCCATGTTGATCTCTTCCTTTGTCGCGGACCGGGGCTGTTGCAACATTGCAACCGCCCCGGTCCGACACGGGGCAGCTTAAGTCTTTCGCAACCGCGAGGAAGTGCCCAGTATAGGACGATGCTCTACCAGCTTTACCAGGCGCAGTCCGACCTCCTCGCGCCGGCCCGGGCGGGCGCGGCGCTTTGGCTCGACTTCCTGTCCGGCATCCCGAGGGCGCGGGCCCTGCCGCCCGTCCGGCTGCTGGCGGCCGGCGCCGAGCTGTTCGCGACCGCGGTGATCACCCATGCGCGCCGGCCGTTCGGCATTTCCAGCGTAAGCATGGACAACCGCGAAGTGGCGGTGCGCGAGACGGTCACCGCCTCCACCCCGTTCTGCAACCTGCTGCGCTTCGAGAAGGACAGCCTGACGCCGCAGCCCAAGGTGCTGGTGGTGGCGCCGATGTCGGGCCATTTCGCCACCCTCCTGCGCCCAACCGTGCAGACCATGCTGGCCGATTTCG
>CAXTJP010000157.1:0-3773 GCA_964244615.1 uncultured Acetobacteraceae bacterium | reverse complement strand
GTCCCGCGCGGCTGTCAGCCCCGGCGGCGCCCGCGATGGTGGCGGCTGCCGCTCAGGCGACGGTGAAGTCGAACCGGCTTCTGGAAAAATTCGGGTTGAAGTGGGGGTCGTTCTCCATGTAGCGCGCCCATCGCGCCACGAAACGTCGCCGCTCCCGCACGTTGGTGGAGACACGCTTGGCCGATGCGCCCTCGAAATGGAACAGCGAGCTGTAGGGCGTGTAGACGACCCGGTAGCCGCTCTCGATGATACGCAGGCACAGGTCGATGTCGTTGAAGTCGATGGCGAAGCTTTCGTCCATGCCGCCGACCTGCGATAGGACGCTCTTGCGCGTGGCGAAGCAGGCGCCGGTGATCGCCGAGTAGTTGCGTATCAGGTGGGTGAACCCGTTATAGCCGACATGGTCGCCGGGGAAGGAGTGGTACACGTGCGCGGTGCCGTTGTTCACGCCGATCACGCAGCCGACATGCTGGATCGTGCCGTCCGCGTGCAGCAGTCGGCCGCCCACGGCGCCGATCTCGGGGTCCTGCGACAGTTCCAGCAGGCTGGTCAGCCAGTCGGCGTTGATCACCTCCATGTCGTCGTTCAGCATCACCAGCTGCTCGGTGCGGCACATCTTCAGCGCGTAGTTCGCCTTGGCCGCGTAGTTGAACGGGACCACGACGCCGGGGTAGTTCTCCACACGCACGCCGAGCGTGCGGAAGCGTTCCGCCTGCCCGGCGGTCAGTCGTCCGTTGTCGACGACGACGATCTCGTAGTTGCGGTAGCTGGTCTTGCGCAGGATGGAGTCGACCAGGTTGTCGACCATGTAGAACCGGCCGCGCCCCGGCAGTTCCAGCTCGCCGTTGTTGGTCAGGATCAGCAGCGAGACGCGCGGCCGACCGAGCAGGCGGCGACGCACGCGGAACGTGCCGGGCAGCAGCCCCTGTTCCACCCACGCCCGTTCGCCGTGCTTCTCGGCCACGTGGTCCTGCAACGCCCGGAAACCCGCCTCCAGCGCGTAAGGCTTGGCGTCCACCACGGCGGCGGCCGAGCCCGGCACCGCGCGCCAGTGGTACAAGGCACGCGCGATGTGGTGCACCTTCTGCGTGCGGCGTGACAGGCGCAGCATCAGGTCGAAATCCTGCGCGCCGGAATAAGCTTCGCGGAAGCCGCCGAGCTCCAGCACCAGGCGCTTGCGCACGACCAGCATATGCAGCACGTACATCACCGATTCGAGGTGCTCGGGCGACCAGTCCGGCTTGTGGTAGGTGTCGATCACCCTGCCCTGCCCGTCGATCTTGTCCTCGTCGGTGTAGATCACGTCGATGTCGGGATCGTTGAACAGCGCGCGCGCCACTTCCAGCAGCGCGTCCGGGTGCAGCGCGTCGTCGTGGTCGAGCATGGCCACGAACTGCCCGGTCGCCATCTCCACGCACAGGTTCGAGGCGCCGGCGATGCCGAGGTTGCGCTGTGCGCGTCGCAGCCTGATGCGCGGATCGAGCCCCTGCAGTCGGGCGAGCACGGCGAGCGTGCCGGGATCGGTGCTGGCGTCGTCGCACAGGCACAGCTCCCAGAACGGGTAGGTTTGTTGCACGACCGAGACGACGCACGACTCCAGCCAGGCCGCCGGCACGTCGTGCACCGGCACCACCAGGCTGATCACCGGCCGCTTTCCGCCCAGTGACACGATCGCCTGGCGCTGTGCCGGGTCCAGCCCGGCCATCGGCGCGGCGCCGACCAGCCCGCGCGTGCGCCCGACCCAGGCGAGGCAAGCCGGCCGCTCGGAGGACAGCCCGATCGCGTGCAGGCGTCGGCGTATCTCCTGGCCGATCTGGCCGGCGCTGAACTGGCTGCGCAGCCGGGCAGCGGCACGGCGGCCGCGCGCCCAGGCCCCCGGCTGGTCCTCGTACACCAGGCGGAACTGCGCGATCAGCGACGATTTCGCAGGGTCGGCCCACACGTAGAACGGCATGTACGGCCCGGCCTGCGCCTCGACCTCGGTCAGCGCGTACTCGACGGGAAAGCCCACGCTCTCGTCGAAGAACTCGAGGTTTCCCGAGTAGTTGGTGGCGATCACCGGCTTGCCGAGCGACATGAACTCGGCAAGGTTCAGCCCGAACCCCTCGCTGCGATGCGCGCTGACGAACACGTCGCACGCCGCCCGCAGCAGCGACATGTCGTGCTCGGAAAGCAGGTCGGCCATCACCAGCACGTTGTCCGCGCCGCGCAACGCCCGCGTCAGCTGCCGCGTGATCGCCGGCTCGATCGCGACCGAGTGGAATTTGATCACCAGGAACACGTTCTCGTCGGCGGGGAACGCCTCGCGGAACGCGTCGATGACCATGCCGGGGTTCTTGCGCAGGCTGGTACTGCCGACGTCGAACGCCACCAGGAACACCAGCCGGTCGGGCGGGATGCCGAACAGCGCGCGGCCTTGCGTGGCGTCGGCCTGCGCCACCTCCACCGGCAGCCGTATCTTGTGCACCGGCACCGGGGCGATGCTGCCGATGCTGGCCATCTCGAAGGCGCTGTTGGTCCAGACCTCGTCCAGCGGCGCGAAGCTCATCCACCAGTCGGGCCGGAACGCCGCCATCTCCCAGGCCCAGACGGCGATGTTGTAGGCGTCATCGAAATGCCCGGTCGGGTAGAGCGCGGTCAGCCGGGCGACCTGGTCGGCATTGGCCAGGATCAGGTTGCAGCGATAGGTCGGGCGGCGCGCCCGCGCGGCAGGCGTGATTCGCGGGTTGGCGCGGCTGACGTCGAACGGATGCAGCTCGGTGGCGATGCCCACGCTCTGGATGGCGCGCAGCAGGCCGCGCGCCGCGGTGCCTAGCCCGCTGGTCGCCGCGAACGGGCCGAACACGTTGACGCCGAACGGCTTGGCGAGGATTTCCCGGGGCCGCGCCCGCCAGTTCCGGTAGGGTGCCAGGCCGCTGCCGACCCGGCCCTCGAACCGGCCGTGATGCGCCCAGTGGTGGCGCGCGGCGTCCGGGTCGGGGCCCAGCGCCCGACGCACGTCGGGGTAGAGCATGAGGTAGCTCTCCGCGTCGAAACTGGCCGTGTCGACCTCGCACCCCACGCCCGGCGGCAGCGCGTCCACGTAGAGCGCGTCGTCCACGATGCTCGGCCGTAGGCCGGCCTGCTCCTGAGCCTGGCCCTCCCGCAGCCAGTGGGCATGCCCGCTGGCCACGTGCCCCCCGGCCACGAGCGACGCGACGTCCGGGTTCAGCGCCAAATAGAGATCCTCGGAGAACCGGTCGACCGGGAGCGCCGGCAGGTCGAGCCGCTCCGGCGGCGTGTAGGCGATGGCGTCGTCCGACGCCGGCAGATGGTCCGGCGCCGGCGAGACCGGCACCGGCTCATCGGGGTCGGCTGGCGGCAGCACGGAGTTGTGCAGGCCGGGCGATCCGCCCAGGAAGGGCGAATCGCGTATGCCGGACTCGATTTCGGCGCGTCCGAACGTCAGATAGTGCTGGTAGCCGCTGTCGAACTCGCCCGCCGCGACCGCCTGGCGAACATCGAGAAAGGCGAGCAGATAGAGTTCTTCGGGAAAGGTCTGCGGATCGAACTCGTCCTCCGGCATTCGTCCCGATGCTCCCGATGCGTGGCCGGCTGCCAGCCCAGCCCGGCCGCGTGCGCCCGACGGCCCGACCGATCGTGCCCGCAAGGCCCCGGGCCGGTCGAGGCGCGGCGCTTTCCCGAACGCGCACTAACACAGTTCTGCGAGACACCACACGATGCGCGACCCGTCCACGGCCCGAACCGTCATCATCACCGGCGGCTCCTCCGGC
>CAXTJP010000156.1:0-3822 GCA_964244615.1 uncultured Acetobacteraceae bacterium | reverse complement strand
CACCGGCGCCAGGATGCCGGCCGCGTCCGCTATCACCGCGAGCTTGGCCGGCTGGTCGGCAGGCACGAAACTCTGCAAGCCCACCACGTGGTCCACCAGGCCCAGCGCGGAGACGGGTGCCGCCAGCGCCGCAGCCGCGGCCACGCTCGGCCGCACGATGTCGATGGTGAAGGGGTTGGTCACCGGGCTGTCGAACAGGTGCAGGAGCGTCCGCATCGCCTCGGTGTCCTGCTGCTTGGTGTGCAGCGTGTTGCTGTCGAACCGCAGGCCGAACACCAGGGCCGCACCGGCGACGAACAGCAGGGCGAAGCCGCCCAGCAGCGGCACGCGCACGCAATGCAGCGCGCCGTCCAGCGGCGCCAGGGCGGCGATCCCCACCTCCTGCCCGTCCGCCCCCGGGCGGCACAGCGCCAGCATCGCCGGCAGGAAGGTGAGCGTGCAGAGCAGCGCCACCAGCATGCCGGCCCCGGCGATCAGCCCGAGCTCGGCCACCCCGCGGAAGCTGGTCGGCACGAAGGCCAGGAAGCCGGAGGCGGCGGCGCAGCCGGCCACCAGCACCTGCCGGCCGACCCGCCGCCCGGTCATCACCAGGGCGCCCTGCGTGTCGGCTGCCTCCAGCCGCATCTCGCGGAAGCGGGCGCAGAACTGGATGGAAAAATCGACCGCGATGCCCACGAACAGGATGGCGAAGCCGACCGAGATCAGGTTCAGCGTGCCCACCGCCAGCGCCGCGAACCCGGTGGTCAGCAGCAGCCCCAGCAGCAGCGTGGCCACCACCGGCACGATCAGCCGCCAGCTGCGCAGCCCCAGGAACAGCCACAGCACCACCAGCGCGAAGCTGATCGCCAGCCCCGTGGCCGCACCGTTTGCGGCCGAGGAGAACTCCTCGTCGGCCAGCGGCACTGCGCCGGTCAGGCGCACATGCGCCTGGCCGCCGGCCACGAACTCCAGCCGTGCGGCCGCCGCGCGGACGATGCGGGTTGCCACCCCGCCCGGCTGCACCGCGCCGTAATCCAGTTTCGGCTGGATCAGCACGATGCGGTTCGGCCCGGCCAGGCTGGCGAGCTTGCCGGCCAGCAGCGATTGCCAGGACAAGGGCGTCGCATGTCCCCCCGCCGCCGCGTGCAGCGTCGCGTCGAAGCCGCGCAGCGCCGGCTCGAACGGGCCGAGATTGGCCTGTCCGCGGACCACGCCCTCGCCGATCAGCCCCAGCGCCCCGAACAGCCCGCGCGCCGACGGGTCGGCCGCGAGCTGGCCCAGGAACGGCGAGGCGTCCACGGTCTTGTCCAGCAGGTCGGTAAGCGACGCGGTGTCGAGGAACAGCAGCCCCTCGCGTTGCAGGTAGGGCGACCCGTCCGGCCGCCACACTTCGGTGAAATGCGCGTGGTCGCCGGCCAGTGCGGCTACCAGCGCATCGGCGGTCGCATCGGCCTCCTCCGGTATGGCGGCGTCGATCACGGCCACGATCAGGTCGGTGAATTGCGGGTAGGCGCGGCGCAGCGCCGCGTCCTGGCGCAACCAGGGAAGCCGTGCGTCGAACAGCTCATGCAGGTTGGTCGACATGCTCAGACGCGTGCCCGCCAGCAGCCCGCTTCCCGCCGCCAGCAGCGCCGCGCAGAGCAGGACCGCCACCCGGCTGCGGGCGCACCACCCGACCAGCCGTGCCAGTACCTCGTTCATCGGGACCAACCGGGTCGCGCCTCATAGCCTGGACGAGGTATCATTGTCGCGTCATCGTTCAGCAGTTCGGACCTGACCTTGTGCGGGGTGACCGATGGCCGATGCAGACGAAGCGCCGATCTTGCCGCAGTGCACGTTCGCCCTCAACAATCAACCTTTCAGCGCGCTGATCTGCAATGGTATCAAATACCAGGCTTTCTCTGGCGATACAGACGGGAAGAATAATCCCGACAAGGCAGCCGTCCCAAATACTGGACCTATTCCCCCAGGTTTTTACTATATCGTAGACCGTCCGCGTGGCGGACGGTTTCCATGGCTTGAGGCAGTAATCCATGATTTAATAAGCGACAGCGATCGGGTCCATTGGTTGCCCTATACGCCAAAGACACGATCAGCGATCTCACATTCATCAAAGGTGTGCGACGCGGCAATTTCCGGCTGCATCCTGTAGGCCGTTTAGGATTTAGTGAGGGTTGCATCACGCTGACGAGCGTCAAAGACTTCAATGATCTTTCAAAATACCTTCTTAGTCAGCCATCTGCAAACATACCGGGCACTGCAATCCGTTACTATGGCACGGTGCAGGTTCAGTGAAACCGGTCGTCAGATTTTCGATCAACATTATACTTGTCTGTGTGCTTACACTCGGCTTTATCGAGTTGCTCAACGTGAGCGACCGTGTGGCTGGGTGGGTGAACGCATTCTCCGAAACGAAAGCATGGGTCCAGTTCCGGACAGTCCTGCACGTCTACGGCGCGGAAAACGAGGAAGACCTGGTTTTCGTGACTTATGCCGGAGTCAGCCTGGCAACAAGCGCCATGATTGTCGGTGTTGCCAACCGTCTGTTCAGATGACGTGGCTGAGGCCGGTCTGACGCGGGCTCGCAAGAAAGCGGGATGTGGAGCCGGTCTGGATAGGTGTTTCGACTGACGTTCGGTCACCACGCCTGTTTCGTCTCCGTAGATCGACCTAAACGCTCCAGGCTTTCAGTGCATCGGTCTCCAGCAGAACCGCCATGCGCCGCCGCAGCGCCTGCCGCGCCAGGCCCGCATCTCGCGCCAGGGCCAGCAGGCCGCCGATCTGGCCCGGCCGGCGCAGCAGGGAACCCAGGACGCGCGGCAGTCCCACCCGGCCGGCACCGTCCAGGGCTGCGAGGGCGGCCGGGGGCAGGGTCCGCCAGGCCGGGTCGCACACCGCCCGCAGCACACCGAAGGGCAGGGCCGCTTCCATGGCGGCTTCGGCCACGGCACCGCTCTCCAGGTCCACCGCTTCGGTCCCGTAGGTGTTCCACAGCATCGTCTTCGAGGCGGCGTCCGCGACCACCGTCTCGCCTGCCAGCAAGCACTCGGCGGAGAAGCCGCCCAGCGCCGCCCCCAGCGCCGGGTCGGCCGCGAGCCGTACACCGCGGGACAGCACGCTTCGGGCAACCAAAACGGCCCCGGCCGACAGAGCGGGCGAAAGCCCGCCAGCCAACCCGAAACTGACCAGAGCGGTCGCCCCCGCCTCGACCGCCCGCCGCGCCGCGCAAGCCGCCCCCGGCCCGTCGCCCCCGCCGGTAAACACAGCCCCCGAAACCAGCCGAGCCTCAGCCCGCAAGCCAACTACAAAAGCAAGCATCAACGAACAGAAGTTTTTGCTTCTTTCAACAAGAAGCGCTGGCCTGTCATATCCCCCAATCGACCCGCCGCTGGTTGCCCCGCATCAGGTTGCGATACCGGGAAAGCGCCAGCAGCGGAAAGAACAGCCGATAACCATGATACTTCAGGTAGAACACCCGAGGAAAACCCACCGCCGTGTAGGGCAGCTCGTCCCATTCCCCATCTGGCTTCTGGGCCGTCGCCAGCCAGGCCACCCCGCGCCGCACCGCCTCCTGCTCGGTCCGCCCGGCCCCCATCAGCGCCAGCACGGCCCAGGCGGTCTGTGAGGGCGTGCTCTCGGTGAAGCGGCCGTGCGGCGCGTCGGCGTAGCTCTCCTCGTCCTCGCCCCAGCCGCCGTCGGTGCGCTGCACCGAGACCAGCCAGTCGCAGGCGCGCACCATGGCCGGGTCGTCGGCGGGGACGCCGGCGGCGTTCAGCGCGTTGATCACCGACCAGGTGCCGTAGATGTAGTTGGTGCCCCAGCGGCCGAACCAGCTGCCGTCGG
>CAXTJP010000155.1:0-3847 GCA_964244615.1 uncultured Acetobacteraceae bacterium | reverse complement strand
GCAGGGTGAAGGTGCCGACCACGTTGGTGCGGACGAACTCGCCCGGCCCGTCGATGGAGCGGTCGACATGGCTTTCCGCCGCCAGGTGCATTACCGCGTCCGGTGCCGTTTCGGCGAACACGCGCGCCATCGCCGACGCGTCCGCGATGTCGGCGCGCACCAGACCGTGGCGGGCATGGCCTTGGCCTTCCTCCAACGCATCGAGCGAGGCCGCGTAGGTCATCTTGTCGACGTTGACGATCTGGTGCCCGGTGGTGCGCAGCACGTGGCGCACGACGGCGGAACCGATGAAGCCGCACCCGCCGGTCAGGAGTATCTTCACCGTGCCACCGCAAGTTGTTGCCGTGCCTCTATGGACCGCGCGGCATACTCGTTACAAGGCCGGAGATCACCAGCAGGCATTCCGGGGGCAAGGAAGCCCTGCCTTGCGACGCGCCCACGCCCGTATGGAACGACGATGATCAGCTTCGTGATTTGCGGCGTCGAACACAGTGGCACGACCATGGTGTCCGACCTGTTCAGGCAGGTTTCCAGCATTGATGCCGGCGTGGAGGTCGGGGTGCTGCTGAACCGCACCCCGCGGCAGTTCCTGTTCGCCACGCCGTTCGCCGCCAACATGCTGGGCGGCTGGAACATCACCGCGGCCGAACTGGCCTGCTGTTGCGATACCGATTCTTTCAGCCGGTTCTATGACCGCCTGAGATCGTTCAGCAGGGATCTCAAGCCCGGCACGTCGACGATCTTCGACAAGACGCCGCGCTACCTGGCGCAGCTGGAGACTTGCCTGGCGAAGGTCCCGGTGCCGTTCATCCTGACCTACAAGGATCCGCGGTCGATCGTTTTTTCCGACTTCACGCGGTCGGGCGAAGCGGATTTCGATCGTTGGTTCGACGGCTACGCGGAGGCCAAGCTCGGCTACCTGCGTCTGCTCTACATGAACTATCGAAGCCGCGCGGCCCGCGGCCGGCGCGTGCTGCGCGTGGGGCTCGAGACGCTGTGCCTGAACCCGCGGACGATGTGCGAGGCGATGTTCGCCCATTGCCGTCAGGCGTTCCTGCTGCGCTACCTGCTGTTCGCCGAGCTGCGTTACCGGCAGACGCGGTCCACCTCGATATCGCCGCGGATTCCGTTCGAGTACATGAACGGTTTGTCCGTTGGCCAGCAGCGGCTGGTCGTTCGGGCTTTTGCAGAGTTTGGTGAGTGGTTCTACGACTGAAGGAAGACCTGCTTTTTTGAAAAAAGCAGCAAAAAAACTTTTAATTGTACTGTCGCGGAGGTTTCAACAAAACCCGACCAATAAGCAAGTCACAGATCCAGCCAGGCATGCCGCCGCTTGAGATCCGCCGACAACTGCGCACGGTTCGACCGCAATTCGGTGGACGTGTGCAGCATCGACTTGTCGTGCACCCGGTAGTCGGCCAGAATGTCGGGCACCGCGCTGCCGTACAGGCCTTGCTCGGCCAGCCGGCACCAGAAGTCGAAATCCTCCCAGCCGTGCTGCACGTGGTCGTAGCCGCCGGCCGCCGCCCAGGCGGTCTTGCGTATCAGCGCCATCGCATCGATGTAGTTGCCGAGCTGCAACTTCAGGACGGAGAAGGGCTCCCGGCCGAACACCTCCGCCTTGTCGCCGAACTGCTGTATGGCGGGGTAGGCGAAGGCGGCGCCGACATCCTCGATGTGGTGCAGCAGCCGCTCGCAGGCGGTCGGGCGCAGCCGGTTGTCGGCGTCCAGCGGCAGCACGAACGGGGTTTCCGCCGCGGCGAAGCCGCTGTTGCGGGCGAAGCCAAGTCCCGCGTTCCGATGGTGCCGCAGGACGACCAGGCGGTTGAAGCGCTGCGCGTTCTGCCGCGCCCAGTCCACCACCATGCCGGCCGAATCGTCCGGCGAGCCATCATCGACCACGACGAGGTCGATCGCCGCCAACGTCTGCGACGCGACGCTGGCCAGCGCCTCGGGGACATAATCGGCGTAGTTGAACACGGGGACGACTACGGTGACCGGCGCCTGGCCTGCCTTGTCGGCGGCGAACAGCGTCTCGGCTTCGGGGATTTGCGGCGGCCGCACGCGCGGCAGGGCCGCGCGGTATCGTTCGCGCTCGAAGGCCGCGGCGCCCGCTTCGCCGCCCTCGAACTGTGCGACCATCAGCTTGAAGGCCGCGGCGCGTGCCTCCGGACCGAAACTGGCCAGGCTGACATGGTAGGCGGCCTGTGCCACGCGGGCACGCAGCGACGGATCGTCGAGCAGGCTGCGCAGGGACGTGTACCACTCGTCTGGCGAGGCGGCCAGGAAGCCGGTCCGACCATGCTCGATGGCGCGGGCGAACGGTCCTGACGGCGAGGCGATTGTCGGCACGCCGGCCAGCGCCGCCTCGAAGAATTTCAGCTCGCTCTTGGCCTCGCAGAACGGGTTGCCGGGTTGCAGCGGGGCGATGTTGACGGTGAAACGGGCGAGCTCGCGCGGCAGGTCGGCCAGTCCCACCATGTCACGCCACTCGACCTGGTCGGAGAGGCCGGCGAACTCGGGAAACTCGTCCATCAGGACGAGCCCCTCGCCGCTCGAGGGATCGCGGAACACCGTCAGGCGAGCGCGCGGCAGCTCGCGCAGGATGCGGGCGATGGCCGGGGCCGCCTCGGCGAAGTCGCGCTGGTGGGTGCGCGAGCCGCCGGCATAGCCGATGCGCAGCAGGTCGTCCGGCTCGCGCGCCCAGTCGCGCCGGGCGGCGCGCGCCACGGCGTGGCTGTCGGCATCGAAGCCGTTCGGCAGCACGTAGGCGGGCCGGCCCAGGCGGCGCGCCTGCTGCGCGAGCTCCTGCGTGGGGCAGGTGACGAGGTCGCAGATCTGCAGGGTGCGGCCGATCCTGGCGAAGAAGGCCTGGGTGTCGAACTCGGAGAAGTTCTGCGAGCGTATGCCGTCGATCATCTCGACGGTGGCCATCTCGGGGCGGAACATCAGGTCGTCCACGTCGAAGACGACGATGCCGCCCTGCTCGTGCGTCACGGTGACGATGCCCTGGATGTGGCTGCTGATCGGCACGCGCCACAGCACGACCAGGCGCACGCCCGCGAGCTCGGCGGGACCAACGGGCTCGGGCGGTGTCCACTCGGCATCGAACCCCGCCTGCCGGGCCGTCGCGACGTAGCGCTCGACGCGATAGACATGACCGGGCGTGTGGCCCTCGCCGCTGATGAACAGCGCACGCGGGCGGCGCGGCGCCGTAGGGACCGGCGCAGGCGGGATTTCCACCGGAGCTGGCGTAGCGGCGGCAACCGGCGGCGCGGGCAGCGCCAGCAGGGCCACGTGCGCGGCCGGGCGGCGCCCGCCGACGAGCCGGCGAACCGGCGCGGTCAGGCGCCAGCTGGTGGATTTCAGCAGCAGGGCACGCTCGTTTTCCAGGGCGACGCAGCGATCCGTCAGGTACTGGATCTCGGACCGGGCGGACTCCAGCAGCGCGGCCGACGCGGCCGCCCTGGCCGCGTCCGCCTGCGCGGTCTCCTGGCGCAGCGTCTCCGCTTCGGCCAGCTCGGTGTCCCGGTCGGCCAGGCGGAGGTCGCGCGCGGCGACATCGAAGCGCAACTGGGCGAGCTGCGCGCGGGCCTGCCGGTGGTGTTCGGTCAAGTGCTGCAGTTGCGGGAACAGCGTGTTGACCTCGGCCTGTGCCGCGTCCGCCCATTTCCGTGTCTCGGCAAGGTCGTGCGTGATACGGGCGAGCTCGGCCCGCAGGTCGCCCGAGAGGCGCGTCTGCTGGGCCAGGTCGCGCGCGGCGATCCAGCGATCGCCCAGGGTCGCGAACCGCTCGCGCACCATGGCGACGGCGGCGCCGTCGCGCAGCGCGCAAAGCTCGGCCGCG
>CAXTJP010000154.1:0-4094 GCA_964244615.1 uncultured Acetobacteraceae bacterium | reverse complement strand
CGTACGGAACGGCCGGCGGCAGCGACGTGCCGCCGCCCAGCGCGGACGGCACGTAGGATCGGGCCGGCGCGTAGCTCGGCACCGCCGAGACGAGGGCGGGGTGCTGCGCCGTCATGCGCATCGGACGGGCCATGGCGCTGTAGACGCTGGCGCCCATCGGCTGCGGCGCCGCCAGCGGCAGCGGGGCGCCGCGTGCCATCAGCCCGTCATGCGCGGACGGATCGAAGCGGTCCGCGAGCGCCACATGGTGCGGCGGGCGTGCATGGGTGTTGCTGGCCAGCAGCTTGGGCGCGGGCCTGGCGTCCGGCGCCGGGTGCCGGGGCGGCACCGGTTGGGCGGGGGCGGCGTCGGTGGCCGCACTCCCTGTTGCGGAACCGGTCGCGACGGACCCGTCGGCCGGCGACGGCGCCGCGCTGGCGACTTGCGCGTCTTCGTCGTCGGCCGCGCCCCCCGGCGGTGTCGCCATCGGCGCGGGGAGGTGGGCGGACAGTTCGGCCAGCTGCACGAACTGGGTGGGCGCCATCGGGTGCAGCGTCAGGTAGCGACCCGCCATGTCCTGCAGCCGCCCCGGCTCGTTCAGCAGCGCCCACTCGGCGCGCAGCAGCCCGGTGCGGGCGCGGGCCGCCTCGGTCGCGTGGATCACCCGCCCGATGTCACGGTCCAGCAGCTGCGTGCGGTGCTTTTCCGAGTAGAGGTAGAGCCCCGATCCGCCGGCGGCGAGCAGGCACAGCACGGTGAAGGGGCGTATCATCGTCTGGTCTCCATGGCGGGGGAGAGGCGGTGCATGGCGCGCAGCCGGGCGCTGCGGGCGCGGGGGTTGTGTCGTGTCTCGGCCTCGCTCGGCCGCAGCGCGCGGGCCGTCATCAGCGCAAACCGTGGCGCGAGTGGGGCAGTCAGGCCGCGCGGGTCGTGCCGCGAGGGTGCGGGGTCGCGCCCGGACGCGTGGGCGAAGAACCGCTTGACCAGCCGGTCCTCCAGCGAGTGGAAGGAGACGACCACCAGCCGGCCGCCGGGCGCGAGTAGTTCGGCCGCAGCCGCGAGCGCGCGCTCGATCTCGCCAAGCTCGTCGTTCACCCGTATGCGCAGCGCCTGGAAGCTGCGGGTCGCCGGGTGGATGCCGTCGCGCGCGGGCGGCAGGGCGGCGCGTATGATCGCGGCCAGGCGGCCGGTCGTCTCGATCGGCGCCTCGGCCCGGGCCGCCACGATGGCGCGCGCGATGCGACGCGACAGCCGCTCCTCGCCGAAGCGGTAGAGCGTGTCGGCCAGCTCGGCCTCGGACAGCCCGGCCACGAGGTCGGCGGCGGACGGGCCGCTGCGGCTCATGCGCATGTCGAGCGGGCCGTCGTTACGGAAGCTGAAGCCGCGATCGGCGTTGTCGATCTGGAACGAGCTGACGCCGAGATCGAGCACGATGCCGTCCAGCGCCACGACGCCCGCATCGTTGAGCAACGCCAGCATGTTGCCGAAATCGCCCTGGATCAGGTGCAGCCGCCCCGGGTTGGCGGCGGCCAGCGCCGCCCCACGGGCGATCGCGTCCGGGTCGCGGTCGATCGCCCACAGCGTGCAGGCCGCCTGCGCCAGTATGGCGCCCGCGTAGCCGCCGCCGCCGAACGTCGCGTCGAGGTATGTCTCGCCGTCGCGCGGCGCCAGCGCGGCCAGGATCTCGGGCAGCATGACGGGCACGTGGCTCATGCCGGCACTGCAACGGGTGCGGTGCCGGGCAGGGTGAGGCGCCGCGCATGCGCGCGCTGCTGTGCCTCGGCCGCACGCCGTTCGGCGGCGGCAGGCTCCCAGATCTGAAATTTGCGGCCAAGACCCATGAAGACGACCATATCCGACAGACCGGCGTGCTGCATCAGCACCGCCGGCAGCACAATGCGTCCTTCCTTGTCCGATTCGACATGGTGCGCATTGGAATAAAGTGAAACAGCCATGTCTTCCTCGTCCTCGCCGAACACCTGCATCTGCTGCAGCGGCGTCGCGAGTTCCTCGAAGAAGCGGGTCGGCCAGCCTTCCACGCAAGCGTAGTTGTGCGAGCTGCGCAGCACCATCGGCTGCTCTCCTTCGCGGCACAGGCTGCGCAGGGCGGTGCGGAACGGCGCAGGGATCGATACCCGGCCTTTCGCATCGATCCTGTTCGCATGAGTGCCCAGGAAGTAGCTCATTCACGTCGGCTCGCACCCCCTCCTGCATCCCCAGCCAAACCCCCTTGGCTGTCTCCCACGCGCTGTGAACAAGCGCGCCGGGTTGGGATGACATGGGATACCATGGGCCAACATGGGCGTCAAAGGGATTGCACGTGCTTCGACGTGTTCCTGCCCGCGATATTGTTAGTAAAACAAGAAGTTAACGCATACAGATCAGCAGCGGCACGCAGGCTGTTAACCTTATTCAGTATTCTTGATTCGTTCCTGTGGACAACTCTGGGAGTTGTTTTCGCCACTGCCTGCGCCGACCCGATGCGAAAGCTGCCAGACGGCCTGTAAGCCGGGTTCTGTCCGCGTCTTTCGACGTTGGACGACCATTCCTCTGCGACGCGCGTCGCCGCGCGCCTGACGCGACCAACCCGGGCGGCAGGGCGGGAATGCCCCTGGGCACGCAACCGCATGTCCAGCCGCCCCTATTCGGTCTTGCTCCCGGTGGGGTTTACCCTGCCGCCCCTGTTGCCAGGGGCGCGGTGCGCTCTTGCCGCACCGTTTCACCCTTGCCTCTCGGCCCATGGTTTCCCATGCGCTGTCCTGGCGGTTTGTTTTCTGTGGCACTGTCCCTGGGGTCGCCCCCGCCGGCCGTTAGCCGGCACCGTATTCCCGTGGAGCCCGGACTTTCCTCTGTTTCCTTACGGTCGCAGCGGTCGTCCAGCCGTCTGGCGCCGGTGTTGTGACGCGCCGGCGTGCGTGGGGCAAGGGGACGGCGCTGCGACTTGGCCGGCCGACACGTCGCGCAGGCAAGCGATCGGTGGACGGGCGGGATGACGGCACCATGATCGCTGCAGTTGCACGACACGGCACTCATCGCCCGCAAGCTGCAGTTTCGCTTCGGGAGCGTAAGGGCGTTCCGCGACGTGACTTCACCGCGGACGTAACGGGATTTGTAGAGTGTTCGGAATTGCTGACGTCGAGCGGGTCGGCGTTCATGTTCGAGCACAACCGCAATGGAAAACGTATGTGAGGTGCTCGCCATGGTGGCCCCGAAAAAACACGCTCAAGCGTTCCGCGTCACCATCCGCGCGACCGCGCCGACGCAGGCGAGCGTCTCCGGATCGGCCTCGCCATCGACGCCGCGCGGCCGCCAGTGACGCTGGAACGCCTGCACCACGGTGGCCAGCGCCATGTCCGGGTCGTAGCCGATGGCGGTCAGGGCGGCGCGCAGGTCGGCCGAAGGCGCCGCAGCCGGCTCGGGCCAAAGGCCGATCCCCTGCCGTGCCAGGCCCTGCCAGTCGAAAAGCTCGCCCGGATCCTGCTTGCGGTTCGGTGCCACGTCGCTGTGGCCGACCACGTTGCGGGCCGGTATGGCGTGGCGGGACAGGATGCCGAGGCAGAGGTCACGCACCGCCGCCATCTGTGCCGGCGGAAACGGGCGATATCCCCATTCATGGCCGGGGTTGACGATCTCGATGCCGATGGAGGTGTCGTTCAGGCCGCTTCGCCCGCGCCAGTAGGATACGCCGGCGTGCTGGGCGCGCAGGTGCTCGGGCACCAGGCGCACCACGCTGCCATCCTCGTCCACCACGTAATGCGACGATACCTGGGCCACCGGGTCGCGCAGCCGGTCGATGGCGTCCCGCGCCGTCTGCATGCCGGTGTAGTGCAGGATCAGCAGGTCGACGCCGGCGGCACCACCCGGCCGCTCACCGACGTTCGGGCTGGGAAGATCCTCCATGAGCAGCGAGGGAACGATCACAGCCCGCGCTCGCGCTTCACCCGATCCCAGGCGGCGTTGATCCGCGCCACTTTCTCGGTGGCGCGCGCGATGAACTCCTGCGGCACGCCGCGGGCCGCCAGGCCATCCGGGTGATTGTCGCGCATCAGCTGCTTCCAGGCGGCGCGCACCGCCTCGTCGGTCGCCGAACGCGCGACCCCCAGCGTCGCATAGGC
>CAXTJP010000153.1:0-4276 GCA_964244615.1 uncultured Acetobacteraceae bacterium | reverse complement strand
CGCCGGTGCCGGCGCCCGCCGCGCCGTCCTGTGCCGCGGCCGTCGCGGCGGTGCCGCCGTGGCGGCCGTCGTAGTTGCTGGCGACGATGCTGATGTCGTCGTGCTTGAAGCCTGCGGCCTCCAGCGCCTGGACGACCGCTGTCGCGTCGTCGTGGCTGTCGAACAGGCGTGTGAGTGTCTGCATTGTCATGTCCGGTCCCCGGTCTTGTTGATCACGGCGCGGTCTGCGCCGGCGATGGTCAGGATTGCTGGCCGACATTGCCCTTGTAATCGAGCCATACCTGGATCGGCTGGCCGTCCTTGGTCGCGGTGCCGCGCCATACGCCGTCGCCGTCCTTGGCCAGGCCCTTGACGTGGCTGTAGCCCTTCTTGGCGATGCGATGACGCGCCTGGCCCATGGTGAAGCTGTTGGCGCCCTTGGCCGGCTGATCGGCGTTCGCGCCGGTGGTGACCACGGCCTGGTTGGTGTCGCCCGAGGCCGCCGGCTTGCTGTTGGTGTTCGGCACGCCCGGCGCAGGCGAGGCAGTGGGCGGCGCGCCCATCGAAGTCCCGGGGGCCGCCGTGGGGCTGCCAGCGGAGGTCTGCGCCACGGCCATGTTGGCCGTCAGGCACAGAGCGGCTGCCGCAAGTATGATGTGCTTCATGGTGTCCTCGCGTCCGACTTGAACAGGCCAGACGAACGCGAGCTAGACTTGCGAGTTCCCGTCCCAATGCTTTCCGGCGACAGTGCTTTCCGGCACGGCAACAGTATTTGGAGACGTCAGCGTTCGCCGGTGTCGGTGCCGTCGTGGACATGGCCGCTGATCGGGTCGTTCGGCCCGCCCAGGCCCGAGGTATGCCCGCCGGTCTGGATGCTCCTGACAGTCGAGATCTTGCTCCAGACCAGAAAGCCGATGAGCACCGCCAGCGTGGCGAACACCAGAATGAACAGTGGATGACCGGCCATGACGCGCTCCCAGATGATCCTGATCAGCCAAGCAGCGCGCGCAGCGCGGGTTCTGCCCGTCGCGATGATTTGACTGCTAACCCCGGACTACATCGTCAGCGCGCGCTCCAGCATCATCAGGCCGTCCTCCAGCACCTCGTCCTGCACCGTCAGCGGCACGAGCACGCGGATGACGTTGCCGAACACGCCGCAGGACAAAAGAACCAGACCCTGTTCCAACGCGCGCGCGGTCACCCGCTTCGTGGCCTCCGGATCGGGCTCCATCCCGCCACGATCGCGGAAGATCTCGAAGCCGACCATGGCGCCCGGGCCACGGACGGTTCCAATCGGCACCGTATCGTTGCGGCGGGCGAGTTGCCTGACCCGCTCCTTGATGCGGTCCCCCAGGACCACGGCACGCGCCATCAGCCGCTCGTCCTCGATCACGTCGAGCACGGCCAGCGCCGCGGCGCAGGCGATCGGGTTGCCCGCGTAGGTGCCGCCCAGGCCGCCGGGCTCGGTTGCCTGCATCACCGCCTCGCGCCCGATCACCCCGGATAGCGGGAAGCCGCCGGCCAGCGACTTGGCGACCGTCACGAGGTCGGGCTGCACGCCGCTCAGCTCGATGCCGAACATCTTCCCGGTGCGCGCGAAACCCGACTGTACCTCGTCGGCGATCAGCAGGATGCCGTGCCGGTCGCAGATGCGTCGCAGCGCCACCAGCAGTTCGGTCGGCGCCTCGTAGAAGCCGCCTTCGCCCTGCACCGGCTCGATGATGATGGCCGCCACCCGGCTCGGCTCGATGTCGGCCCGGAACAGGAACTCCAGCGCCTTGAGGCTCTCGGCGACGGTGACGTTGTGGTGCTCGACCGGGAACGGCAGGTGGTAGATCTCGGCCGGGAACGGGCCGAAGCCGCGTTTGTAGGGCATCGTCTTGCCGGTGAGCGCGCTGGTCATGATGGTGCGGCCGTGGAAGCTGCCGGAAAACGCGATCACGCCGCTGCGGCCGGTGGCGGCGCGGGCGATCTTGATGCTGTTCTCCACCGCCTCGGCGCCGGTGGTGAAGAAGATCGTGCGCGCCGGACCCTCGAACGGCGCCAGCGCGTTCAACCGCTCGGCCAACGCCACGTAGGGCTCGTAGGCCAGCACCTGCACGCAGGTATGGGTGAAGCGGTTCATCTGCTCGGTGGCCGCCGCGATGACACGCGGGTGGCAATGCCCGGTGTTGAGCACGGCGATGCCGCCGGCGAAATCGACGTAGCGCCGGCCCTCCACGTCCCACACCTCGGCGTTGCGCGCGTGGTGGGCGTAGATTTCGGTGGCGTGGGTCAGCGCCCGCGGGATGGCGGCCTGGCGGCGCGCGAGCAGCTCGATGTTGCCCATCGGACGGTTCCTGGAGTGATCGCCACCAAGTAGCCAGCCGGACGGTGCAGGGCAATCGTCGCGCGCAACGCGGCCGAAACCGCTTGCCAACGAAGCTGCCGCACGGGATCAGTGTGAGGCCGCCCTGAAACGAAGTGACGCCATAGCCACCGCCCCGCCCCGCCCCGCCATGCTCCTGATCCTCGACGGCTTCGGCTGGCGCGAGGATGCGGCCGACAACGCCGTGGCGCAGGCGCGCACGCCCAATTTCGACCGGCTCTGGGCCACGGGCCCGCACGCGTTCCTGCGCACCGACGGCGACGAGGTCGGGCTGCCGTCCGGGCAGATGGGCAACTCCGAGGTGGGGCACCTGAACATCGGCGCGGGCCGGGTGGTGCCGCAGGAACTGGCCCGGATCGGGCACGCCCTGCGCGACGGCAGCCTGGCGCAGAGCCCGGCGCTGCTGCGGCTCGGAGCGGCGGCACGGCGGACCGGCGGCACCTGCCACCTGATGGGTCTCGTGTCGGACGGCGGCGTGCACGCGCACCAGGACCACGCGGTCGCCCTGGCGCGCATCGTGACGGACGCCGGCATCCCCGTCGCCGTGCACGCGCTGGCTGATGGGCGCGACACCGCGCCGCAATCGGCGGCCGGCTTCGTGGCTTGCCTGGAAGCAGCGCTGCCGGCAGGGGCGGCGATCGCCACCCTGACCGGCCGCTACTACGCCATGGACCGCGACAACCGCTGGGACAGGGTGGCGCAGGCTTGGCGCGCGATGGCCCTGGCCGAGGCCGACCGCTACGCCACCGCGTCGGACGCAATCGCCGCCGCCTACGCCCAGGGCGTGACCGACGAGTTCCTGGCTCCCTCGGTCATCGGCCCTTACGAAGGGATGCGGGACGGCGACGTGCTGCTCTGCTTCAACTTCCGCGCCGACCGGGTGCGCGAGATCCTCGCCGCCCTGATCGAGCCCGATTTCGACGGCTTCGAGCGGCCCGCCCCCATCGCGTTTGCCGCCGTCGCCGGCATGACGCAGTACAGCGACGCGCTGGCCGAACGGATGGAATCGCTGTTTCCGCCGCACCGGCTGGCCCGCATCCTGGGCGAGGTCGTCGCCCGGTCCGGGCGTACCCAGCTGCGCATGGCCGAGACCGAGAAATACCCGCACGTCACCTATTTCCTCAACGGCGGGCAGGAGACGCCCTATCCGGGCGAGGACCGGATCATGGTGCCGTCCCCAAAGGTCGCCACATACGACCTGCAGCCGGAGATGAGCGCGCCCGAGCTGACCGACCGGGCGGTCGCCGCCATCGACAGCGGCCGTTACGACCTTGTGGTGATGAACTACGCCAACCCGGACATGGTCGGCCACACCGGCAGCCTGCCGGCCGCGATCCGCGCGGTGGAGGCGGTCGATCAGGGCCTGGGCCGCATCGCGGCGGCGATCGCGCGTGCCGGCGGCGCGCTGCTGGTCACCGCCGATCACGGCAATTGCGAGACGATGCGCGACCCGCTGACCGGCTTCCCGCACACCGCGCACACCACCAATCGCGTGCCGGCGCTGCTGGCGGGCGTGCCGGGCGCCCGGCTGCATGACGGACGGCTCGCCGACCTGGCACCGACGCTGCTGGATCTGATGGGCATCGTGCGGCCGGAGGAGATGACGGGCCGGACGCTGCTGGGCTAGCCTGCGACGCCGACCCATAGCTGGAGACGACCGTGGCGAGCCTGGTGATCTTTCTCTGCTTCTCTTTCGTCATGTTTGCGGCCGGCTATGAGTGGCGCAAGCATTCCGAGGCGCACAGCCCCGCCCGGGCGACCGGGGCACACGTCACGCGCGAGGCCGTCTGGGACGGCATGATCGGCAAGCTGTAGCGTTCGCGCGAAGGGCGCTGGCGGCGCTGGCCGCCGCGTGGTTGTCGGCGGCCTCTCCGCTGGCCCCGGCCTCGCCGCGCCGCGAGGCGGCCGCTCGACTGGCGGAGACCGAGC
>CAXTJP010000152.1:0-4360 GCA_964244615.1 uncultured Acetobacteraceae bacterium | reverse complement strand
TCCCAGCAGGCTAAGTTCCTTGCGGGCCCGGGCGTGGTCCACGGGTCGGTTGATGGATTCCACGCACGTCAGCTGGCCGTCGCGCAGGTTGCGGACGGAGAACGCGTCGCCGCCGCCGATGACCTCTGTCTCGTCCGCCGCGCCCCGCAGGCCGGCGATCTGCAAGCGGGTCTCGGCTTGGTCGCTCCAGAACCAGGGCACTGCCGTGTAGGCCGTGGGCTGACCGATGATGTTCGCGGCTGCGCACCGCGCCTGGTCGGCCGCATTCTGCACCGACTCGATCCGAAGCGGATTGGGTGCGTGTCGGTTGGGATGCAGCGCGCAGTCGCCTATGGCGTATATAGCCGGGTCGCCGGTCCGCATGGCCGCGTCAACCGCGATCCCGTCGGCCACCTCCAGGCCAGCCGCACTGGCCAGCTCGGTGTTCGGCACGACACCGATTGCGACTAGCACAAGATCGGCGGGCAGCTCGGCGCCCGATCGCAGCTGCACCGCCCGTACCTCGCCGGCGATCCCGCTCAGCGCCGTCACGCTCTCGTTCAGCAATACGGTCGAGCCCGCCTGCACATGCCGGCGAAGGAAATAGTCCGACACCGGCACACTGACGGCGCGGCCCATCAGCCGCGGCCCTGCCTCGACCACGTGGACCTTGGCAAGCCCCGTCGCGGACGCCGTAGAGGCAACCTCGAGGCCCAGGAACCCGCCGCCGACGACCACGATCGTGCGGGCAGCGGCGAGCGCCTGGCGGAGCCTGATCGCGTCTGCGCTGCCGCGAAGCGATAGCACGCCGGACAGCCCGGTGCCCGGCACCGGCAGCACGCGGTTGCGCGCGCCCGTGGCGAGCACGAGCGCGTCGTAGACGAGCGCCTCGCCGCCGGTCAGCATCAACCGCTTCGCCGGCCGATCAATGCCAACTACCTGCGCGCCCATGCGCAAGGTGATGCCGCGGCTTTCGAGCAGGCGGCGCGGCCGCAGCCAAAGCGTGTCGGGCGTGTCCGCCCCTTTAAGGAACGCCTTGGACAAAGCCGGACGCCCGTAAGGCAAGCTGTCCTCGTCGCCGATCAACGTGACCGGCCCGGAATACCTGCCGTCACGCAGCGAAAGCGCGAGTTGCAGCCCCGCCTGGCCAGCGCCGACGACCACGACGCCCGCGGTCATGTCTGCGAGTCCGGCAATCCGACCTCGAGTCCGTTCAGGTCCGCCGTCATGAATATCTGGCAACTGAGCCGGCTCGTGGTGCGCCGCGGCTCGGCCGTGGTGTCCAACATCTCGTCTTCCAGCGTGCCCATCGGCGGCAGATCCGGCCGCGGCTCCACGTATACGTGGCAGGTGGCGCAAGCGGCAGCGCCGCCACACTCGGCCGTGATCTCGCTGACGTCGTTGGCGACCGCCGCCCGCATGACGCTGGCGCCGATGACGGCCTCCACAGGCTGGCGGCTGCCATCGGGGTGGATGAAGATAATCTCGGGCAAGATGTGCTCCGTCAGACGGTGACGTAGACGGTGCCGTCGCGGACCGTCACCGGGAAGAACCGTAACCGTGTCGGAGGTTCGCGGTACAGCTCGCGTCCGTCGCGCAGGTCGTATTCGAAGCCGTGCCACGGGCAGGTGAGCACCTCCATGTCGGCTTCGTAGCGCAGCTGCCCCGGCTCGGATGGCGGCCAGGTGCCGCTGATGGAGCCACGGCAGATCGGCGCCCCCTTGTGGGGGCACCAGTTGCGGACTGCCTTCAAGGCGCCGCCGCGCAGGCGGGTGATGCCCACCGAATGCTTGCCGGCTTGGATGATGACGAAGCGCCCCTCGGTGAACTGGTCCTCCGGGCCCGCTGCCACTTCGGTGCGCTCCCGCACCCTTGTCTCACTCATTGGCGGGGCCCCTCAAGCGTCCAGCCGCAATACGTCGCGGGCGTTGCAGCGCATGATGCGGTTGCGGTCCGCCTCCGGCAGCATGCGGAAGGACTGCATGGGCATGTCGTTGTCCCAGTGCGGATAGTCGGTGGAGAAGCACAGGTTGTCCACGCCGACCATGCGCACAATGTGCTCGAGGTCACGCGGGTCACGCGGCTCCTCGATCGGCTGGGTGGCGAACCAGACATGCTCGTTCACATAGTCGATCGGCGACTTCTTGACCCATGGCACCTCATGCCGCAGCCCGCGCCACAGCCGGTCCATGCGCAGCATGACCGGGATCGGCCAGACGAAGCCGTATTCGAGGAACAGGAACTTGAGCGTGGGAAACCGCTCGAAGATGCCGTTCATTACCATGCTGTTCAGGTTCGCCTCGGCCCCCTGGCCCAGCGTCACGTAGCGTTCGATGTAAGTGTCTGGTGTGCCGCCGGCCGGCATCGGAGCGCCCGCGTAGACACCTTCGGAGCCTGTCACGTGCAGCACGATCGGCAGGCCCATGTCGCACGCGGCCTCATAGACCGGCCACCAATAACGGTTGCCCATCAGGATCGCGATCGGCGGCACAGCGATGGCGGCCACCTGCTTGTGCCCGCCCACTCGGCGGATCTCCGCCGCTGCAGCGGCGGGGTCCTGCGACGGAACGACGGGGGCATAACGAAGCCGCTGATCGACTGGCAGCCACTTGTCCATGTAGTAATCGTTCGCGGCGCTGGCGATGATGATGCTCTCGTCGACGGACGCCTGCACGGCGCACAGCGCCCCCGACTGCAGGCTGTTCAGCAGCACCGCCGAGATCCCGTTCTGGTCCAGGTGGTCGCGCACCATGAAGTGCGGGTCGCTGCCGCCGGGTCCGCCGCTTTCGGGCTTGGCGTCGTCGCGCACGACCGTGCCGTTCGGGTGGGCGTAGCGCAGCGTCAGGCCAGCAGCGGCCGATTGGGCCCGCTTGCGGACGAAACGCTGCACCCATGCGTCCGGCATGTAGGGATAGAGGCTCGGCAGGCCAGCGGCGAACAGCGGGTGTACGTCGCAATCGACAATGCCCGGAAGTTGCTCGCTGGACGCCTGGTGGGTGGGAAGCGGCATGTCCATAGGTTAATCCTCCTGAAGCAAGCTGATCTGGGTGTTGGTAGTGAGCGCGCCACTTGGCAATCCGCCCTTTTGCGTCGCACCGGACGGCGTCCCGGAAGGCACGGCCCCGATCTCCTCGAGCGAGCGGTCGCTCGTGTTGGGGCCGAAGGCCAGCACGATGACGGCCTGCACGATTAAGGCGCAGACCAGCAGCCCGGCGACACCGACAAGGCCGAACGCGCCAAACATCGAGACGATGACGAATTGCACCCCGGAGCTGGTGAGGCGCCCCGCGCTACCGACGATGGCCCCGCCCCGCAGCCGCAGCGTGGTCGGGAACATCTCCGGCACGTAGAGCCCGGTGCCGAGCGAGACCAGCGCGTAGGCGCAGATGGTCAAGCCAAAGCCGACCAGGACCAATTCTGTCCCATTGCCAACAAACGGGTAGGCGCCCCCCAGCACGGCCTCGGCGAGGCAGAAGGCGGCGATCAGCCGCGGCCGGCCAACCTTGTCTGCCACGGCCGCGGCAACCAGCGCGCCGACCGGCGCCCCGAGACCCATGAGCGCCGTGAACCAGAGCGACCGCGCAAGCGAAAAGCCTTCCTTCACCAGGAAGGTCGGCACCCATGACAGGAAGCCGTAGAGCGAGAGGCTGCTGACCGAGACGATCACGGCGCCGACCAGAAGGCGGCGGAGCAGAACGGGCCGGAACAGATCGGAGAAACGGGCGGGCGGGGGGATCGGGACCACCTGCACCGGCGGAAGCGACCCGCCTGCGGCAACCTCCCGCTCGATGGACTGCATTACCGCCTCCGCCTCGGCAAGACGGCCACGGCTTTCCAGCCAGCGCGGCGACTCGGGCATGTTCTTCCGGAGTACCCAGACGCCGAGTGCGGCCAGGCCAATGATGCCGAACATGTAGCGCCAGCCGATCGTGGGGATGATCCACAGCCCGGCGAAGCCGACCGCCACGACGGAAAGATTGGTCAGCGCGGCCAGGATCGCGGCATACCGGCCACGTATCGCCCGGGGCATGAACTCCGTCAGGCTCGCGTACCCGACGACGATCTCGGCCCCCATCCCGATGCCCATGAAGAACCGCAGGACGATCAGAGTCCGCATGTCGGGTGCGATTGTCGCGAGCAGCGAGCCCACGCCGAAGATCAGCAGGTTGATCTGATACGAGAAGCGGCGGCCGAGACGGTCGCCGACGAAGCCGCTGAGCAGCGTGCCAACCAGCATGCCCGCGAAGGTGGCGGACAGGAACAGGGCGTTGCCTGCCACGTCGGACCAGCCAGACTTCACCAACGCACCGAGCACGCCCGGTGCCAGGTAGATGTCGCAGGCATCGAGAAACATTCCCGTGCCGATCAGAAGCAAGATCCG
>CAXTJP010000151.1:0-4645 GCA_964244615.1 uncultured Acetobacteraceae bacterium | reverse complement strand
CCGGCCGCATGACGCAGGGCTGGACCGAGCATGAGTGGCGGCTGTCGCTGCCCGGGCATACCGACCTGCCGCGCCGCCTGCTGCTGCCGACGCTGTCGCCGGAGACCGACCTTTCCGGCAGCACCGTGCTGGTGACGCAGGAGGAGGGCTTCGGCGACACGCTGATGTACCTGCGCTACGTGCCGCTGCTCGCCGACCGCGGCGCGCGGGTGGTGCTGTGGGTGCCGGAGGCGCTGCGGCGGCTGGCGCAGCGGGTCGAGCCGCGCGCGACCGTGCTGAGCGGCGACGTGCCGAACCTCGAATTCACCTGGCACTGTCCGTTCATCAGCCTGCCGCGCGCCTTCGCCGGGATCGCCGACGGCGGCGGCTGGCCGATGCCCTACCTGCGCACCGACCCGGACCGGGTGGCGGCGATGGCCACCCTGCTGCCGGAGCGGGACGGCCCGCGCGTCGGCCTGGTCTGGGGCGGTGCGCCGCGTCCGAACGATCCGGTGGCGCACGGCATCGACCGCCGCCGCAGCATCGGGCTGGCGGCGCTGGCGCCGCTCGCGGCGGTGGACGGCGTGACCTTCGTCAGCGTGCAGAAGGGACCGTACGCCGATCAGCTCGCCGACGCGCCGCCCGGCCTGGTGCTGCATGATCCGATGACGCACGTGCGCGACATGGACGACACCGCCAGCCTGCTGATGAGCCTCGACCTGGTGGTGACGGTCGACACCTCGATCGTGCACCTCGCCGGCGGCCTGGGACGTCCGACCATCCTGCTCGACCGCTACGACAATTGCTGGCGCTGGCTGCACGGACGCACCGACAGCCCGTGGTATCCGTCGGTGCGGATCATCCGCCAGTCGCGTCCGGGGGACTGGAGCGACGTGGTGGAGCGGCTCGTCGCCACCCTTCGGGCTGTCCCGGATAATGTGCCCGGCTAGGGGCAGCGCCGCCGGTCACGTTGCCATTAGGGCACGACGTCCTGGATCGGCATCATGCTTCCGACAGGTAGTCGGAGAAGAGCCCCGCCTTTCGACGGGGCCCTTCTGGCTCTTCTAGATCACTTCGTACTGGATCACTTCGTATCAGAAGCGCGCCTTCGCTGTGAAGGTGATGGCAAACGGCTCGCCGGGGATGCCGTCGGCGAACTGCGGCGAGCAGCCATAGTTGCTGATCGTTTGGCCGGCGAACCCAGGTCGCGGATCGCTCTTGCTGAAACTGCCGCAGGAATTCGGTGAGATCTGCCGGTAGAAATACTGGAAATACTGGTTGTTGAACAGGTTCAGCACGTTCAGGTCGAGATCGAGCCCCTTGAGCACGCGAAGCCCGTGGACCGGCACGTTGTAGTTCAGGTCAAGGTTGAACACCACGAAAGGCGAGATCCCGTTATTGGGATCGGTCGTCGTGTTGCCGGCGAGGGTGTTGTAATACTGGTAGGAGCCATACTTGCCGGGGATGCCCGGAAGAGGTCCGATATTCTCGAAGCCGGTGAGGTCGTAGGTGACGTACTGCTTGCCGGTGTACTGGCCCTCGAAGCGCACGTTCAGGGTGTCGCCGCGCACCGCGACGCTGCGCTGGTTATAGTCGACACCGAAGGTCCCCAGCCAGTCCGGCACGCCGCTGATCGGGGTGCCTCTCTGCACGATGCCGAACTGGTCCTGCTGCACCGTCGCGTAGCCGAGCGTCGTCTGCAGATACTTGGCGAGAGTGTGCGAGGCGTTGGCGAACAGCTGCCAGCGCGGCGTGACCTGGTAGGTGACCGCGGCCTCGACGCCCTTGAACTCTCGCTGCCCGTTGTTGGTGTAGATCGACTGGCCCGCCTGCGGGCCGGACTGGAACTGGAAGAAACCGAAGTCGCGGTCGACCTTCTGGTAGAAATAGTCCGCCGAGAGCACCAGGTTGGAGGCGTTGTACTTCACCCCGCCCTCATACATATGCACGATGGAGGCGTAGGGCGGCGGCCCGGCGGTGTTGGGCGAGAAGTCGGTGACCGGCGCGTACAGGGCCGACGTCCCGGTGCTGCCGTAGAACGAGACCCCCTTCAGGGCCGGAAGCACACGGTCGAGATCGTAGCTGACATTGAAGAACGGCAGCAGGTCGCGGTCCCACTTGGTAGCTTTGTAGCTGCCGATGTTGCAGGCGCTTCCGGCCGCGGCCTGGGCCTGGCAATAGGGCGTCGCCAGCACGCTGGCGGACGGCGTTCCACCGAAGAACTTGCTGCCGACGTCGCTCGAGGCGGTTCCTTGCAAGGTGAGGCCCGGGGTCATGTGCAGCGTGTTGTGCAGGAAGTCGATCTTGTCCTGCACGTAGCCCTGGTAGATGGTCCGCTGCACGCCGCCGTCGAACGAGTTCACGCCCTGGCTGCTGACCGCGTTCGCCGCGGTCTGCGGGATGTTCGGCGTGCCCCAGTCGTAGCGCCGCGACGTCGGCTGCGTCTCCTTCGCGGCCAGGCCGCCGACCTTGATGGTGTTGGCAATGCCAAAATATTCCGGCAAAGTAATGGTGGCGCGTGGCTGGATGCCGTAGGTGTCGTTGTGCGTGACGGTAAGTTCCGCATTGTATCCGCAGGGACTGGTCAGACCCTTGGCCGCCCAGTTGGCGGCGACGTTCGCCGGGCAACCGGCTGAGCCCGGGGGGAACGCAGCATTGCCGTTATAGAAATAGGCCTGCGGATCGTAATAGCCGCCTCCGGGCACATAGTTGCCCTGCACGCCGAAACCCGCGGGGACCTGGATGAACGGATTAGCGCCGTCCACGGTGACCGGGGTGTTGATCCCGGACGGCTCGAACAGGCTGGGGTTCGCATAGGCCTGGTTGGTCGAATCTGAGCCTAGGTAGAAAGCCGTCAAGCCGACATTGAGGTAGTCGCTGATGTAGGTGTCGTCCCGAGCGATGATCGAGAGATACTGGTTGCTCTGCCGCACGAATTCCTGGTCGGGCGAGTAGTTGCTGTACCTGCCATTCTGGTTGAGGTAGGGCACCGGCACCGGCTCGGGCGTGTAGAGCGCGTTGCCCGTGTTGTACAGCACGGTCGCCTGGAACTTCGAAAGCCCGCCGTCATAGGGCTTGTCAAAGGCGAACTCCATGTTGTTGAAGCGTGCCGGCGTATAGTCGACATAGCCCTTGGTCTGCAGGTTGGAGTATTTCAGCAGCAGGCTGGGGGCGTTGTCGCCGGAACCGAGCGGGCCATCGAGCCGGCCGGAGTTCGCCTCGAAGCCCTCGTTGAAGGTCCCGAACGAACCAATCGAGCCGAACACGTCGAAGTAGGGTTTCGGCGATGGCCGCAGCGTGTTGTAGGCGATGGTGCCGCCGATGGTGCCGAAGGTGTTCTTGTCGGGATAGGCCACGCCGGGATAGATCGAAACGCCGCTGATCTGGTCGAGGTTGAAGCGGCCGCCGATGATGTTCTGCAGGAAGGCGCCGGTGCCGCCGCTCAGCAGGTCCTGCATCGGTACGTCATCCAGCGTCTGCGCGGTCTCCAGACCGCGGGTGCCGCGAAGCGACAGCACCGGCTCGTTGTTGCCGATGCCCTGCTGATACACGTAGACCGACGGTGCCTGCCGCAGCAGAGTGGAGACGCTGCCCTGCACGCCGGTCTGCGCGATCTGCGACTGTCCGAGTTCGGTGACCGCGCTCGGCGAGTCCTTCTCCTTGAGCAGGCGGCGCTGCGCCCGGACGGTGATGCTCTCGCTGGTGCCGGAATTCGCCGCCGGCGGGGCGGATTTGACGAAGCCGGTGGTGCCCGTGCCTGAGGCGGTACCCGAAGTGGGGGCCTGGGTCGGCGAAGTATCCTGCGACCACGCCGCGGCGGTCGGCAGACCCAAGGTGATCGCGGTTGCGCCCAGAAACAGCTTTTTCCGGAGAGCGAGTTTTGACGTCTGCAACTTGAAAGCCCCCTACAGCGGTCCCCCTCGGACCTGCCTGAGAGCAGCATAGGCAAGTAGTGTGCCTGTTCCAGACGGATTATGCGTCAGAAAATCTCTTGCCCAACTGGTGTGTCAAAATGGATACGGGTCCTGTTACAAGGCAATCCGCAAGTAGCGAGGCACGCTGCGCACGCGGGCGTGAGGCGTGCTATTCGCGACGCTCGATACTGCAGGCGCCTCGCCATGAGGAACCCGGAGCGATAACTCGACTGGTCGGAGAAATATGTCACGGCAACATTATGAATACAGACGGCGTGAGTTGCCGCGCCGGTTGCCTGCCGCCGCAGATCATCGGCGTGGGGGATGCATCCGCCTAAATTGTCGGCAGGAGCTGCCTGCTTGCAGGCGACCCCCGTTGAAGCGCGCGGACAGCGGCCCGATTATGCCAGGCCGGATGGCGCTCTAGCCGTTGCCGATCAGCACGCCGGCGGCCAGCACCAGCGCGCCGCCCAGCATGACCTTTGCCGCCGCCGAGACGATCGGCGTGTCCATGAAGCGGAACTGGATCCAGGCGATGATGGCGAGCTCGATCACCACCACGAAGCCGGCGGCGATGGTCGCGTCCCAGAAGCTCCTGATCAGGTAGGGCAGGGTGTGGCCGATGCCGCCGGCGATCGTCATCAGGCCGCAGACCAGCCCGCGCAGCAGCGGCGCGCCGCGGCCCGACAATTTGCCGTCGTCGGCGAGCGCCTCGGCGAACCCCATGCTGATGCCGGCGCCGACGCTGGCGG
>CAXTJP010000150.1:0-4916 GCA_964244615.1 uncultured Acetobacteraceae bacterium | reverse complement strand
CGGCCGACATCGTCTCGAAATGCAGCATGTCCAGCAGCGGCACCTCGATGATCGCCGCCCGCCAAAGCTCCGGATGCTGGGTGAACTCGACGCCCATCAGCAGGCCGCCGTTCGAGCCGCCGCGGATGCCGAGCCGGCGTACCGAGGTGATGCGGCGCGCGACCAGGTCGCGCCCGACGCTGGCGAAATCGTCGAAGGCGCGCTGGCGGCGGGTCTTGATCGCGGCCTCGTGCCAGTCCGGCCCGAACTCGCCGCCGCCGCGGATGTTGGCCAGCGCGTAGACGCCGCCGTGATCCAGCCACAGCTTGCCCAGGCTCGGCGTGTAGCGCGGCGTCATCGAGACCTGGAAGCCGCCATAGGCGTACAGCTCGGTCGGATTGCTGCCGTCGCGCTTCATGTCGCGTCGGTGCACGACGAAATACGGCACCTGGGTGCCGTCGTTCGAGCGCGCCTCGAACTGCTCGACGACGTAGGGCCCGGCCGCGAACTGCGCCGGCAGCGCCTTGATCCGCTCGACGCTTCCCGAGACGGCGTTGGCCAGCCACAGCGTGCTCGGATCGAGGAAGCCGGCGACGCCGAGGAAGGCGTGATCGTCGCGCGGCGAAGTGGCCTCGACGCCGACCGCGACATCCTCCGGCAGGGCCAGGCGGCGCGAGGTCCAGCCGTCCGGGGTGGGGGTGAACACCCAGCCCTGGCCGCGCACGTTGTCGTAGATCGCGGCCACCAGCGCGCCCTTCGTCGCCGCCACGCCGTCCAGCGCCTGCCGTGGCCCCGGCGCGAAGATCAGCCGCGGCGGCGCGTCGGGATGGTCGAGATCCAGCGAGACCAGGCTGCCGGCCCGCACCGCCGCAGCACCCTGCGGCGTCCAGGCCTGGTCGATCTGCACCACCAACCGCCCGGCGACCAGGCCGTCGACCGTCGAGTGCCCCGGCAGCGCCAGGCGCTTCAGGCCGGCGCCGGTCAGCAGGTTATGCTCGGTATTGAAGAAATTCACGCCGCGCTCGACCAGGGTGGCGCGATGCCCGTCGCCGTCGACCAGCGTCTCCGGCGTGACGCTGACATCGTGGCTGCTGCCGCGGAAGACCTCGCGCGCGGCATCCAGCGGCTGCCCGCGCGCCAGCCGCTTGACCACGAACGGATAGCCCGACGCGGTCAGCGTGCCAGGCCCCCAGTCGCGCGCCACCAGCAGCGCGCCTTCGTCCTGCCAGTCGACCTGCTGCTTGGAGCGCGGCAGCACGAAGCCGTCATGGCCGGCGCCGGGTGCGACGAAGCGGTCGTTGCGCAGGTCGAACTCGCGCTGGGTGTCGGCGTCCTCGCCGCCGTCGGACAGGCTGACCAGGCAGAGCCGGTCCTGCGGGGCCTCGCAGTTGGCACCCTTCCAGACCCAGTTCGCGTGCTCGGTCCTGGACAGCGCGTCGAGGTCGATCACGACGTGCCACTCCGGCGCCGCGGTGCGGTAGGAGGCCAGCGTCGCGCGACGCCAGACGCCGCGCACGTGCGCCTGGTCCTGCCAGAAGTTGTAGATCATGCCGCCGATCATCTCGGGTGCCGGGATGCGGTCATGCGTCTGCGCCAGCGCCAGCGCCTGCTTGCGGAACCCCTCGAAATGCGGGTCCCGGTGCAGCAGCGCCAGGGTGCGATCGTTCTGCGCATGCACCCAGGCCATCGCCTGCGCCCCGTTGATCTCGGACAGGAACGCCGGGGGCGATCCGCCCGGGGGCGCAGGCGCCGGTGCCGCGGCGGCCAGCACGAAGCAGAGGCCGAGCAGCCGGACGTCTCGCATCGGCTCAGTCCACTCCAATCATCACGTCGGAGGCCTTTATCACCGCACTTGCCTCCTGGCCGACGACCAGGCCGAGCGCCTCCACGGCTTCGTTGGTGATCGAGGCGGTGACGATCGCCCCGTTCACGTCCAGGCGCACATGCGCGGTGGTGGCGCCCTTCTCGACGGCGACGATGGTTCCCTTGAGGATGTTGCGGGCACTGATCCGCATGGCGATGGTCCCTCGGCGCGGCCGGGCCGGATTGCCCAGGCGTCGCGACGGCCTATGCTAGACCGAACATCACCGCCGGCGAAGGATGCGGCCATCATGACCACGAGCTTGCCACAGGGGCCGGACCGGACCGCATGGCACGTCATCACCGCCTGCTACCTCGGCTGGATGCTGGACGCGTTCGACTTCTTCATCATGGTCTTCGTGCTGAACGACGTTGTGCGCACCTTCGCGGTCCCGGTCGGCGCCGGCGCGTTCGCGATCACGCTGACGCTCGCCTGCCGCTTCGTCGGCGCGGTGCTGTTCGGCCGCATCGCCGATCGTTTCGGCCGGCGGCCGACGATGATGGTCAACGTGCTGTCCTACGCGGTGCTGGAGCTGTTGTCCGGCTTCGCGCCGACCTTCACCGTCTTCCTGATCCTGCGCGCCCTCTACGGCGTCGCGATGGGCGGGGAGTGGGGCGTCGGCGCCTCGCTGGTGATGGAGAGCATCCCGCAGCGCTGGCGCGGCCCGGTGTCTGGGCTGCTGCAGACCGGCTATCCGACCGGCTACCTGCTGGCCTCGCTGCTGTTCATCGCCGAGCCGGCGATCGGCTGGCGCGGCATGTTCATCGCCGGCGCAGTTCCCGCCCTGCTGGTGCTCTATATCCGCCGCGCCGTGCCGGAGAGCCCGGACTGGGTGGCGCGCACGCCGGGGCAACGCAGCGAACCGATGCTGTCGGTGCTGCGGCACAATCTCGGCCTGACCATCTTCGCCGCCTGCCTGATGATGGGGTTCAATTTCTTCTCGCATGGCTCGCAGGACCTCTATCCCAGCCAGTTCCTGACCAGGCAGCAGCATCTGCCGCACGGCACCGTCACGCTGCTCATGATCGTGTTCAACCTGGGCGCGATCGCGGGCGGGCTGGGGGCCGGCTTCCTGTCGCAGCGGATCGGGCGGCGCTGGGCGATCGGCATCATGGCGATGCTGGCGTTGCCGATGATCCCGCTCTGGCTGTTCTCGCACGGGGTGGCCTGGCTGGCGCTGGGCGGCTTCCTGATCCAGGTCTGCGTGCAGGGCGCCTGGGGCGTGGTGCCGGCCTACCTGAACGAGATCTCGCCGCCGGCGATCCGCGCCACCTTCCCCGGCGCGGTATACCAGCTCGGCAACCTGCTGGCCGCCGGCAACGCCAACCTGCAGCTCTGGCTGGCCGGCGTGATCGGCGGCGGCATCGCCTGGGCGATGGCGGCCGTGGTCGGCGCCGCAGCCCTGCTGATCACGCTGCTGGTCGCCTCCGGGCGCGAGGCGCGCGACGTGCGCATGGGCCACGACCGGCTCGCCCACGACCAGCGCGAGCTCGCCGCCGCGGCGGCCGGGGAGGCGGCCATCAGCTCCGCCGAGACCGCGAGGCGGCTGCACCTGCACTGACACGCGGCCGGCAGGAGGCCGGATGTTCGACATCCGTCAAGACGATCTGTCCGACGAGCGGACACGGGGGCTGCTGGCGATCCATCTGACCGGGATGCGCGCCAATTCGCCGCCCGGGAGCGTGTTCGCCCTGGACCTTGACGGCCTGCAGGTGCCCGAGGTCACGGTGTGGACCGTCTGGCAGGGTCCCGACATCGTCGGCGTCGGTGCCCTCAAGCAGCTGGGCGACCGCAGCGGCGAACTCAAATCGATGCGGACCCATCCGGATCATCTGCGCCGGGGCGTCGCCGCCTGCCTGCTGGACTTCATGGTGGCCGAGGCCCGGAGGCGGGGATTGCGGCGGCTGAGCCTGGAGACGGGAAGCGGGCCGGCGTTCGAGCCTGCACTCGCGCTCTATCGCCGACGCGGGTTCACCGATGGCCCGCCGTTCTCGGACTACGTCAGGAGCGACTTCAACCAGTTCCTGCACCTTTCGCTCCGATAGGCGGATGCGATCCGTCGGCGCGGGCGCCCTCATGTCCCCCGGGGTCCGGCTCATGACAGCAGGCACATAGCTTGTTGCCGTCAGGATCGCGAACGTACGCACCGTAGTAGTTGGCGTGATACCAGGGTCGCAGGCCCGGCAGCCCCTCGCTGAGGCCGCCCTGCCGCACCGCCAGCTCGTGGAACCGGTCCACCGATCCCCTGCTCGCCGCGATGAACGCGACCATCTGCCCGTTGCCCGGCGTGGCGCATTGCTCGTCATAGGGCCGAGTGACGACGAAGAGGGGCCGGTCCTGGCCGGGTCGCATCCAGCCAGCCCAGTGGACCTCGCGGAACCGGCACACGAGGCCAAGCTCGGCCATCAGCGGTTCATAGAAGGCCAGCGCGCGGTCGAGCGAGCTTACCCCTACCGTTACGTGAGAGAACATGTAGTACGCTTCCGTCGAGGGCCTGCGCGTGCCGGCTCGCCTAGCCGCCTCCTACAAAAGCAATGGCCGGATTGGAACCCCAAGCGTCTCGCTGATCAAGCACAGGAAGGCACCTGCGATTACGCGATGCCCTACATCAACAAGATAGCCAGGCCGGCGCGATGGCCCGGCTACAGGCTGGCCCAGCCAATCCGGTGGATCCAGCCGATCGTGTCGGTGGGCAGGGCGACGGTGCCGGTGGGCCCGAAGCCGACCAGCTCGATCGCGTCGGGGCGCGCGGTGCCGACGATGCCGGCCAGCACCCCGCGCGCCAGCGCGGCGCTGGAGTGATACAGCAGCACCACCCGGTCGCCGACCTGCACCGGGATGTCCGGCGAGGCGATCAGCAGCCCGCCCTCGCGCAGCGCCGGCTCGAATGCCGCGGTGTCGAGCCGGATCGCGTAGCTGCCGGGATCGGCCTGCATCGGCAGCGCGGTCTCCTCGCTGCTCTCGGCGGCGTCGGCACCCTGCTGCAGGGCCGAGAAGCTGACCTGCGGCAGGCGGCGCGGCGCGGTGCCGGACCCCGGCCCGCGGCTGCCGGGGCGCAGGCCCGGGTCGTCGTGCT
>CAXTJP010000149.1:0-5008 GCA_964244615.1 uncultured Acetobacteraceae bacterium | reverse complement strand
TCTCGTCGAGGTTGTCGAGCGCCTGCGGCTTCTCGATCTTGGTCATGATCCAGGCGCGGCCGCCGATGATGTGGCGCGCTTCCCGCACGTCCTCGGCGCGTTGCACGAAGGACAGGCCGACATAGTCGACGCCGTGCGCGAGGGCGAAGTCGAGGTCGATGCGGTCCTTTTCGGTCAGCGCCGGGATCGGCAGCATGACGTCGGGCACGTTCACGCCCTTGCGGTCCGACAGGATGCCGCCGGCCATCACCTCGGTATTCAGGTAGTCGTGGCCCTTCTCCAGCACGCGCAGGCGCAGCTTGCCGTCATCGAGCAGCAGCATCGAACCGACGGCGGCGGCCTCGATGATCTCCGGGTGCGGCAGCCTGACCCGGTTCGCGGTGCCCAGCGCCTCGTCGAGGTCGAGGCGGAAATGCGCGCCGTGCGCGAGCGCGGCACGTCCCGCCTCGAAGCTGCCGACGCGCAGCTTGGGCCCCTGCACGTCGGCCAGGATGCCGATCGGGCGGCCGTGGCTGGCCTCGATCTCGCGGATCATGGCGATGCGCGCCGCGTGATCCGCGTGCGCGCCGTGCGAGAAGTTGAGCCGGAACACGTCCACCCCGGCCTCGAACAGCCGTGTGATCATGGCCAGGGTCGAGCTGGCGGGTCCGAGCGTCGAGACGATCTTGGTCCGGCGCGCGCTACCGGCACCGTTCCGCACGCCGCCTGGGATACCGGGATGGGATGCGGGCGATTGCATGTTCAGGGCGTTCCGTTCGGATAGTTCAAGGAAGCGGTTCAGGGAGGCGGGATGGCCTCGCTCGGCAAAAGACCAAAGATCGCCGAGCGCTGCAACCAGCCGCTATAGCTGTGGGCGCTGACGCGGCACCAGGCGGACCCCGCCGGGCAGGCGCGGAGCCGGCCGATCACGCCGGGCCGCAATATAGCCACGATACCGGCATCGTCGCGCGGGTCATCGCGCAGCAGGGCGCCGGCGCCGTGATCGGGATCGCCCACCTCCGCGCTGCCCGCCGCCGTGTTGCTGGAGGCGACGACCACGAAACTGCGGGTGCCGACCAGGGTCGCCTGGTGCACCCAGCCCTTGACCCCCTCGGAGTCCTCGACGAGGCGCCAGACGTCGAACTCGCGCTCGATGCGCACCGGCAGGTCGCGCCGCTTGTATAGCCACAGGATGGGATAGCGGGTGCCTGGGCCGCTGCGCATGTTGACCTCGTCGGCGCGCAGGGCGGCGAAGCGCGGCAGCGGCAGCCCGGTGTTGCTGCCGATGTTGGCGGGCAGCGGCGGCGCGGCCGGATGCGGCGGCGGCGGGGGTGCCGGCGCCGGTGGGGCGTGAACGGCCGGTGTCGGGTGCGCCGGATGATGCAACGCCGGGTGGTGGCCGGCTCTGGCGTGCCCCGCATGGTGCGGATGATGCCGTGGATGGGCGGGCGCATCCTGGGCGGAGGCGGGTGCCGCCACGATCAGGGGGGCCATGACCAGGGAGGCCAGCAGCGGGAGCAGGGCCGCAGGAGGCCGACACCGGAACCAGGATGACGATGGGCGGCGCAATGCGGGCATGGGCGCATCCCTGCCAAGCCGAGGCCTGGAGAGCAAGGGGCGGTTCAGAAGGATAGCAGTTGCGCGCCGGACAGGTCGGCCAGGAAGCTCGCGATGCCGGAGATGCGGACGCCTTCGAGCAGCGCGGGCGGCGCGATCGCCTCGCCGCGCAGGGCGGCCTCGCAGGCCAGCAGCCGCACCTCCAGCGACAGCGCCGCCTCGCGCAGCACGTCGAGGCCGGCGACCCCGCGCGCGACCAGCACCGCGTCGTGCGCGGCATCGCCCAGGCCGCTCCAGTCCAGGCACAGCGCGCGGATGCCGCCGCCGGTGGCGAACAGCGTTACCGGGCGGTCCATCGCCGCGGCACCGGCCGCGAAGGAGAAGGCGGCGTGCGCCCGGGCGTGGCCGCCATCAAGCAGGATCACGCCGAGCGGCACCCGGCCCGCCGCACGCTCAGCGCTCATGGGCGGACAGGTCACGGATCGTGGGATACGTGCCGCAGGCGGCGCAGGCCGGATCGGGCGGCACCCGGATGGTGGTGAAGCGCATCGCCAGCGCGTCCCACAGCAGCAGGCGTCCGGCCAGGCTGTCGCCGACCCCGGTGATCTCCTTGATCGCCTCGCTGGCCTGCAGGGTGCCCATCACCCCGGTCACCGCGCCGAGCACGCCGGCCTCGGCGCAGGACGGCACCACGCCCGGATCGGGTGCGGTCGGATACAGGCAACGATAGCAGGGACCGCCCAGATGCGGCCGGAAGGTGGCGAGCTGGCCCTCGAAACGCAGCACCGAGGCCGAGATCAGCGTCCGCCTGGCCAGCACGCAGGCATCGGCCAGCAGGTAGCGGGTGGCGAAGTTGTCGCTGCCGTCGCAGACCAGGTCGTAGTCGCGCAGCAGCGCCATCGTGTTGGATGCCTGCAGCCGCACGGCATGCGGCCGAACCTGGATCTCCGGGTTGATCGCCAGCATCGCCTCGCGGGCCGAAGCCACCTTGCTCTGCCCGATCCGGGCGGTCGCGTGCGCGATCTGGCGCTGCAGGTTGGACAGCTCCACGGTGTCGTCGTCGACCAGACCGATACTGCCGACGCCCGCCGCGGCCAAATAGAGCGCCAAGGGCGAGCCGAGCCCGCCGGCGCCGATCACCAGCACCCGCGCCGCGCGCAGCCTGGCCTGTCCGATGCCGCCCAGCTCGGCAAGCAGGATGTGCCGGGAATAGCGGCGGATCTCCGCCTCCGAGAAATCAAGGTCCATGGTGCTCGACAGTGGCATTGACGGCTATTTTCATACATCATCAACCACGCTCAGGATAAGCTTGACCTGGATGGCAGCTTTGTCATGCTGCATCCATGAGATAGGAGCAGCCCGCATGTACCGGCCAGGACATATCCGCCCTGCCATGCGCCTTCGCCAGCGTCGATACGCCAGCCGTATCTCCGGCGGTGCGATGGCGGCGGCTGGCCTGCTCTATCTCGCGTCTCCTTACATGACCCTGTGGTCGATGGGCGCCGCGCTGCAGAACCACGACAAGGCTGCCCTATGCGCCTCGATGGACTGGGAGCAGGTGCGCAGTGGGCTGAAGGATGCGCTCGGCCTGCGGCAGCCGGTGCAGCAGGTCAGCCAGCAGGATGAATTGCCTGGTTTCGGCGAGTCCTTCGTCACCCGGGTGGCTTCAGGCATGATCGACGACGACATCACGCCGGCACGGCTCGACACCATGCTGAAGGGCGTGACCAGCCAGATGCATCGCAGCACCTCGCTGCCGCGCGGCTACTTTGCCAGCCCGGCCCGTTTCGAGGCTCGGGTCCAGGTCCCGGGTGAAGCCCCGATCCAGATCACCATGCAGATCGAGAAATGGCACTGGAAGGTCACGCGGATCACGCTGCCCGCGGACATGCTGAATCCGCCCGCGCGCACCAACCTGGCCAGCGCCAAAAGCTGATCGGCACTTCCCGGGAGACAGCCGCCGATCAGGGTCGCGCGGCCACCCGCAGCAGGTCCTCGAACGCCACCACCAGATGATAGAGCGTGCTGGCGGGTACCACCTCGGAACGCGGCCCGCCGTTGGCATCGAACTGATCGATCCACAGCCCGTGCACCCGGGTGGCCAGATAGGTGTCGAGCAGCATGTCGGTCACCCGGGCTGCATCGTCGTAGGCGCCGTTGGCCAGATGCGCCTTGATCAGCTCGGTCTGCGGCCAGGTACGTCGCGTCAGGCGTAGCTGACGGCCGGACTTGACGCACTCGTCGATGGCGAAGCCGCTGGCGCCGATCCCGTGACGCAGCGCGAAGTCGTAGAGCGCGTTGGCCTGCGCCCGGTAGTTGCGGCCGCCAGCATCCGCCAGGCGATGCAGCAGCCATGACCACTCGAAATGATGTCCCGGCTCGACGGACTCGCCGCTCTGCCCGGCGGCGAGCACCAGGTCGCGGGTGAAGTATTCACCCAGCGTCCCCGCGGCATGGTCGAAGAAGCGGGTCTCGAACAGGGCGGCGATCCGGTTGGCGCGGTCCAGCCAGTCCGGCTTGCCGGTGGCCTCGTACAAAGCGAGCATCGCCTCCATCAGGTGCATGTGCGGGTTGGAGCGGCGCGGCAGCGACGACGGCAGCCCCTCCAGGTAGCCTCCGGCCTTGGGATCGGCGAGGTTGACATCGAGGAACGCCACCGTGCGCTCGGCCAGAGCCAAAGCGTGCGGGAAGCCGACCCGGCTCGCCGCGGCGAGGCCGAACAGCATGAAGGCGTGGTCGTAGGTGTCGCGCAGCGTGTCGAGCGGCTCGCCGTCCGGGGTCAGGAGGTGGATCCAGCCCGGCTTGCCGTCCGGTCCCCAGCACCGCGCCTCGACCGTGGCCAACCCGCGCGCCAGCGGCTCGCGCGCCGCCTCATGGCCGGCGGCGAGCGCCTGGGCGAAGGCGAACAGCTGCCGTCCCTGCACGCGGATGCGCCGGCACGAGGTCAGGTCGGGCTGGCCGGCGAAGTCGAGCTGCTCGAAGAACAGCCCGTCGCGGTCGATGCCCCGCGCGATCCACAGCGGCCACGCGACTTCGTTCAACCACCGGCCGACCCGCGTGGCAGTGTCGCGCAGGGCCGTCATCGACCCGGCTGCTCCCTCGATCGTCATGTCCGCCTCCGCTTGCAGGAGATCACGTCGACCTCACATCTCGTTGTCGTTCATTTCCGGAAGCAGCCTATCGGGACCGGCCGCGTTCATCCATAGACGCTTTTCGCAGGCTTCCGACCGCTTCCCGACTAGCCGCCGCCATCCTGCTGGTAGCTCCGGCTAAAAACCTGCATCCTTCGGAACAATTCAGGAACTGACTCGCGTGGACCTGCTCAAGAAGCTCGAAATCCTGGCGGACGCCGCGAAGTACGATGCCTCGTGCGCGTCGAGCGGGACCGAGAAGCGCAGCAGCCTCGGCAAGAAGGATGGCGTCGGCTCGACCGAGGGCATGGGCATCTGCCACGCCTACGCCCCGGACGGCC
>CAXTJP010000148.1:0-5013 GCA_964244615.1 uncultured Acetobacteraceae bacterium | reverse complement strand
CCGTGGAACAGCTCCTGGACGAACAGGTCGCGGTCGAGCTGCACCAGCGGCACGATCGCCGGATGGCCGAAACTGCCGTAGGCTTCGCCGCACAGCCGCTCCAGCGTGGCCGCGTCGATCGAGCCGGCGGTGAACGGCGCCAGGATGCGTGCGGCCAGCACCGGGTAGGGCAGGCCGCGCAGGGCGCGCCAGTCGTCGGCGCCGAACTGCGGCCAGGTCTCCGGCATGTAGAGGCCGCCATCCTCGGCGAGGCCGGCGAGCAGCACGCCGGCGAAGTCGCGGACCGGAGCCTGGCCCCTGGTGGAGATGTAGCGCATGCGGCCAGCATAAACCGCCGCGGTCCGGTCGCGAAGCCGGTACTCGACGAAACCGCCGTCCGGCTGCCCGCCGGCGCCGCGAGGCCAGTGGGACCGGCAGCCAACCTGTGAAGGTTATCTTTGCAGTCTGGCTTCATACCTGATAGGTTCGACCGATGCAGCCCGACGATCCTCGCGGCACGGCCCCATCCGGGGTGGCGGCCGACCTCCGCGTCGTGCTGGGCAAGCTGACCCGGCGGTTGCGCGGCAGGTCCGCCGTCGGCGATCTGACCGCGTCGCAGAAGTCGGCCCTGTTGCACCTGGAGCGGGAAGGCCCGGCGACGGTGTCGACCCTGGCCCGGATCGAAGGCGTCCGTCCGCAATCGATGGGTGCCACGGTCGCCACGCTGGAGGCGGCGGGACTGGTGCGGGGCGCGCCCGACCCGGAAGACGGCCGGCAGACGCTGATGTCCCTCACGCCGGCCTGCGTGGAGATCTTGCGCGCCAGCCGCGCCGCGCGGGAGGACTGGCTGCTGCAGGCGATCCACTCGCACCTCACCCCGGCCGAGCAGCAGGAGCTGGTGCGCGCGATCCGGCTGCTCGCGCGCCTGGTCGATTAGCCACTGCCAACCCCCAGGAGGCCACGCATGGCGCTCACCACTCTCGACGCGGCTTCGGCACTGGTGGTCATCGACCTGCAGAAAGGCTCCGTCGGCCTTCCCATCGCCGGGGTGATCGCGAACGCCGCCGCCCTCTGCGCGGCATTCCGCCGTCACCGGCTGCCGGTCATGCTCGTCCGCGTCACCGGGGCGGCCGGTGGACGCACCGAGCAGGCGCCGCGCCTGGGCGAGCCTGCGCCGGACTGGGCCGAGCTGGTGCCCGAGCTGAACCGGCAGCCATCGGACCATACCGTGACGAAGCGCAGCTGGGGCGCCTTCACCGCAACCGACCTCGAGGCGCAGCTGAGGGGCCGCGGCGTCACCCAGCTCGTCGTCGCCGGCGTCGCCACCAGCGTCGGCGTCAGGTCGACGGCGCGCCACGCCCACAAGCTGGGGTTCAACGTCACGCTGGCCCTCGACGCGATCACCGACCCGAGCCCGGAGGCGCACGGCCACAGCCTTGCGCGCATCTTCCCGCGGCTGGGCGAGACCGGCACCACCGGGCAGATCGTCGCGCTGCTGGACCCGCGAGCCTGATGGACCGGCTAGCCCGGTTGCGGCAATGCCTTGGCGGCCGGCCGACATGAGCGGCGTGACGCCTGGGGGGACCACGGTCGCGGCCGACCGCCCGGCTGGCGACCGTCCCGCTGGCGACCACATCGACCCGCGGGTCTGGCGGGTGGCGGCCGTCGTCTTCATCGGGCCGTTCATGGCCCAGCTCGACTCGACGGTCGTGAACGTGTCGCTCTCGACCATCCGCCACGACCTGCACGCCGCCACCGGAGCGGCGCAGTGGATCGTCAGCGGCTACCTGCTGGCGCTGGCGCTGATGCTGCCGCTCAATGGCTGGCTGGTGGACCGGATCGGCGCGAAACGGCTCTATCTGGGGTGCTTCACCGTGTTCACGGCAGCGTCGCTGCTCTGCGGGGCGGCGCGTTCGATGGATCAGCTGATCCTGGCCCGCCTGCTCCAGGGCATGGCGGGCGGACTGATGGCGCCGATGCCGCAGATGATGATAGCCCGCGTCGCCGGGCGGCACATGGCCCGGGTGTTGGGCTACACCGTGGTGCCCATCCTGATCGCGCCGATCCTGGGTCCGGTGGTGGCCGGGGCGGTGCTGAGATACGCGTCCTGGCCATGGCTGTTCTACCTCAACCTGCCGATGGGGGTGCTGGGGGTGGGCCTGGTCGCCCTTCTGCTCCCCGGCGACGCGGCCACGATCCAGCGGCGCCCCTTCGACCTCGCCGGCTTCCTGATGATCTCGCCGGGCCTCGCCTGCCTGCTGTACGGGTTGCCGAACGCCTCCCATCCGGCCGGCGCGTCGGCCCTGCTCGCGGGCCTGCTCCTGCTGGGAGGCTTCGTCCGGCACGCGCGCCGGCTGGGAGATGCGGCGCTGATCGACCTCGCGGTGTTCGACAACCGCATCTTCTCCACGGCGGCCGCGACCCAGTTCTTCTCCATGGGCGGCGTGTATGCGCGGCAGTTCCTGATCCCGCTGTTCCTGATCGCCGGCTGCGCGCTGACCCCGGGCCAGGCCGGCGGGCTGATCGCGGCGATGGGCGTCGGCATGCTGTGCTCGTTCCCGCTGGTGGGGTCGCTGACCGAGCGGTTCGGCTGCCGCGCGGTCTCCGCGGGCGGGGCGCTGCTGGCACTCGGCGGCATGGTCCCCTTCCTGTGGATGGCCCGGACCGGGTTCTCGCCCGGGCTCGCGGTCGTGAGCCTGCTGGTGACGGGCGTCGGCCAGGGCACCATCGGCATCCCGTCGATGTCGGCGGCCTACGCCTCGGTCGCCAGCGAACGGCTGCCGGTGGCGAACACCGCCATCAACATCGTCCAGAGGCTGGGCGGTCCGGTGGCGACGACGATCACGGCGCTCGTCCTGTCGCTCGGCGCGACGCACGGACCGGCTCCCGGCCCGCGCCCGTTCCTGGCCGCCTTCGCGTTCCTGGTCGGGCTCCAGCTGGTCACGTTCGGCGCGGCGATCCGGCTGCCGAAGCTGGTGCATCCGGACGCGAGGCCCGGTTGAGCCCGCCTCGCGGCCATTGACCGGCCGGTCCGCCCCAGGCGGTCATCCGCCAGCGTCGGCAAGGGGCGGATCGACCTGGGGAGGAACGCGGCTATAGATCCGCATGACCTTCACCCCGCCGCCCCTGGTGCCTGAGCTCGCGGTCCTGGACCTGGACCGATCGTTGCTCGCCTACGTGGATGTGCTCGGTTTTCGCTGCCATCTGACCCGGCCGGAGGAGCGCTTCGCCTACCTGATTCGCGAAGGCGTGCACCTCATGCTGGAGGAGGCCGCGGGGCCGGGCCGGCGTTTCCATGGCCTGCCGCTGGAGTTTCCGTTCGGCCGGGGCGTTAACCTGCAGATCGAGGTTCGCGACGTCGACGCCCTGCATGTCGACGTGCTGCGCTCTGCCCTGACCATCCGCATCCCCCTGGAGGAGCGCTGGTATCGACAGGATGCGACCGAGGCGGGCAATCGCCAGTTCGTCGTGGCCGATCCCGATGGCTACCTGCTGCGGTTCTTTACCAGCCTGGGCAGGCGGGCAGCAGGTTAGGCTCAGTGCGGCGTGCCGGACGACGGCGCCACGCGCAGGCCGAACATCTCGACCGGAAAGCGGATCTGCGACCTGCCATGGTGGAAGACGGCCGCGCGGTCGAGCTGCGCCACCGGCAGGGTCAGCACGCCCTGGGCCAGGAACGGCGACGCCGCCCAGTGCAGGCGCGGATCGCGGATGACGGTGGCGAGCACCCGGTCGGGCGTCAGGCTGAGCACGCGGTCCTGCTCGACGTCGTCCAGATACAGCGTGCCGTCAGGGCCGATCGCGCTGCCGCCCAGGGCGGGGGTGTCGTACCAGAACTGCACGCCCGCGGCGACGGCGCGCGGGCTGGCGTGCGCGTCGTCGAGCAGGGCGGTGGGCACGCGGGACATCGGTCCCGGCAGCGGCTGGTAATAGAGATACTTGCCGTCCGGCGTGACCTCGAGCTGGTCGGCGTGGATCAGGACCGGCCTGTTGTCCGCGCCCTTGACGGTCTCGCCATCCACCATGACCGGACGCTGTCCGGTGGTGGAGGGATCGCCGTCGAGCAGGCGGCGAGCGCTGCCGTCGGCGAGGTCCAGCACGATCAGGCCGGGGGCGCCGGCATCGGTGATGTAGGCGTGGCCGCCGTTGAAACGCATCTCGGCGAGCAGGCTCTTCGGCCGCAGCACCTCCGGCGGCAGCACGTAGCTGCGCGTGACCAGGCTGGCGAGGTCGATCCGCACCAGCTTGGCGGCCCCCGGCAGCATCGGCCTGCCGAAGCCGGGGACGCCGCTATCGACGACCCACAGGCTGTTGTCGGGCGCCAGCCGGATCGCGCTCGGGCCGACGAAGCCGTGCGCGGGATCGGACTTCGCGTCCCCTGCCGTCCACTCCCAGCCGGCGTCGGGGAAGGCCACCGGGGCCCCCTGCGCGTCGAGCACCGCCAGCGCCGGCCCGGCGCCGCCGGCGACGCGCGGCGACAGGATGAATATGCGCCGGTCCGGGGCGACGACGACGCCGCTCCAGACCAGCTTGTCGGAGCGCGCGACGCTGGCGAGGCGATCGACGGGTGCCGGCAAAGGCTGCCCGTTCGCGACAGCCGCCGGCCCCGGCTGCGTCGGCGCCGGTTCGGGCGCCGCGGACGCGGCCACGGACACCAGCGCCCACGCCACGCCGATCAGCCACGTCGATAGCTGGAGCAGGCGCACGTCGCGGCCTCCCGGCGGATCAGGCTTCGCCGAGATAGCGTCGGCGCAGGTGACGCTGGTAGGTCGCCGCCGACAGCGTCTGGCCGGTGGCATCGCGCACGATGGCGGCGGTGGTGGCGGAGCTGCCGCGCTCGTGCACATGCCGGCGCAGCCAGCCCAGCAGCGGGGCGAAGTCGCCGCGCGACAGGCAACCGGGCAGCGCCGGCTCCTGCAGGCGGGCGGCCTCGAACAACTGCGCCGCGGTGATCGCGCCCAGCGTGTAGGTCGGGAAATAGCCCCACAGCCCGGCCGGCCAGTGGATGTCCTGCAGGCAGCCGCGGCGGTCGTC
>CAXTJP010000147.1:0-5066 GCA_964244615.1 uncultured Acetobacteraceae bacterium | reverse complement strand
ACCTGGTAGCCGCCGGGTCCGCAGTCCCACGGCTCCGCGATCAGCTTGACGGTGCCGAGCACCGGGTCCTGTCCGCACGCCTTGAGGAAGCCGGACCGGTTGTCGAAGCCGTTCGGCTCGCGCGCCAGGATGGTGCCGAGATCGAAGCGGAAGCCGTCGACGTGGGTTTCCGTGGCCCAGTAGCGCAGGCTGTCGGTGACCATCTGGATCACCCGGGGATGGCTCAGGTTGACCGTGTTGCCGGTGCCGGTGTCATTGATGTAGTAGCGCTTCTGGTCCGGCAGCAGGCGGTAGTACGAGGCGTTGTCGATGCCCTTGAACGAGAGCGTCGGGCCACGCTCGTTGCCCTCGGCGGTGTGGTTGTAGACCACGTCCAGGATCAGTTCGAGCCCGGCGTCATGCACGCGGCCGACCATCTCCTTGAACTCGCGCAACGACTGCTCGCGCTCGGCCGCATAGCGCGGATCGGGTGCAAAGAAGCCGATCGTGTTGTAGCCCCAGTAGTTGGTCAGCCCCTTCTCGAGCAGCTGGCTGTCGTTGATGAAGCTGTGGATCGGCAGCAGCTCGATCGACGTGACACCGATCGACTTGATGTACTCCAGCACGGCGGGCGTGCCGAAGCCGGCATAGGTGCCGCGCAGCTTCTCCGGCACCTTCGGGTGCTTCTTGGTGTAGCCGCGCAGGTGGGTCTCGTAGAACACCGTGCGGTCCCAGGGGATCGGATTGCGTGCCGGCTGGCCGTGCCAGTCGAAATCGGCATCGACCACCACGCATTTCGGCACGAACGGCGCGCTGTCGCGCTCGTCGAACGACAGATCGTCGTCGGCGTGGCCGATCGTGTAGCCGAAGATCGAGTAGTCCCAGGTCAGCTCGCCGAAATGCGCGCGCGCGTAGGGGTCGAGCAGCAGCTTGTTGGGGTTGAAGCGGTGGCCGGCGTCCGGCTGGTAGGGGCCATGCACCCGGAAGCCGTAGATCTGCGCCGGGCCGATATCGGGCAGCCAGCCGTGAAAGATCTGGTCGGTATACTCGGGCAGGGTGATCCGCTCGATCTCGGTCTCGCCGCTGCTGTCGAACAGGCAGACCTCGACCTTGGTGGCATTCGCCGAGAACAGGGCGAAGTTGACGCCCTTGCCATCCCAGGTTGCACCGATCGGGAACGGAAGGCCTTCGCGGACACGGTTCTTCAACGCAGTCGCCACGGTGTCACGCTCCTGATTATGGTGTGACGCTTCAACCCGTCCGGGCGTGGGTAGTTCCGGCGAACCTGCTATCGTTGCGGCGGTAACGTCAGGCGTCGGCATTCCCCGAAGCCCAGGGTGACGAACGCGTCCGCCGCCACGCCCTGCCGGCGTTTCTGTTCGTCCAGGACCTGCTCGGGCGCGTCGACCGCCTCGTCGGTGAGCTGGAAGGTGCCGAAATGCATCCCGATCGACTTCCCGGCGCCGAGCGTGCGGTGGGCGCGGACCGCCTCCCCCGGGTCCATGTGCACCCGGCGCATCAGCGAGCGCGGGGCATAGGCGCCGATCGGCAGCAGCGCCAGGCCGGGCGGCCCGAGCCGCTCGCGGATACGCTGCCAGTGCGTGCCGTCGCCGCTGTCGCCGGCGAACAGCAGCCGCATCCCGGCCGCCTCCAGCATGAAGCCGGCCCATAGCGAGCGTCCGGAGTCGTTGAGGGTGCGGGAGGAGAAATGCCGCGCCGGGATCGCGGTGACGCGTCCTGCCGCCCCGATCGCGGTGTCCTGCCACCAGTCCAGCTCCTCGATGTCGAAGGCGGCGGCCTTGCGCACATGCACCGCGTTGCCGAGCGGCGTGACCACGCGCGGCCGGCTGTGGCGATGCAGCGCGCGCAGGCTCGGCAGGTCGAGGTGGTCGTAATGGTTGTGCGACAGCAGCAGCAAGTCCACCGGCGGCAGCGCGGCCAGCGCCCGCCCGGGCGCGCGGACCCGCGTCGGTCCGGCCCAGGCGACCGGGGAGGCGCGCTCGCTGAAGATCGGGTCGGTCAGCACGGTCAGGCCGGACAGCCGGATCAGGAAGCTGGCATGGCCGATGAAGGTGACGCTGACCTCGCCCGGCCCAGGCTCTGCCCACGGGTCGCCGGCGGGCGCTGGGTCGACGATGCGTTCGGGCCACGGCACCCGGGTGCCGCCCATCCGCCAGCGCAGGATCGAGAGCGCACGCGATTGTTGCGGCCCGGCGGGCGGTGCTTCGCCGGTGAGCCAGGCGGGGTTGTGGAAGCGCTCGCCGTCATGCTGGCTGGCGTCGTTCAAGACGCGGCGCCCGTCGTCCCGGCGTGGCGGGGATCGAGGCCCGGCTTATCGAGAGTCGGCGCGTCCGGATCGCCAGTGATCACCCGCGCGCCCCGGGTATAGGTCAGCCAGGCCCAGGCCCAGTTGACATAGACCACCAGGCGGTTGCGCACGCTGACCAGCAGCAGCAGGTGCACGGCGTTCCAGAGCATCCAGGCCGGGAACCCGGTCAGGCGGAGCCAGCCGAAATCCGCCACCGCGGCGGAGCGGCCGACCATCGCGAGCTGGCCGTAGTTATGATACTGGAACGGGCGTGGCGCCGCACCTCCGGGCGGCGCGTGCCCCAGCCGGGCGGCGATCAGCGCGCCGACATAGAGGCCCTGCTGCTTGGCGACCGAGCCCAAGCCGGGCAGCGGCTTGCCGTCCCGGCCCTTGCAGGCGGCCGCGTCCCCGATGACGAAGATCTCCGGATGGCCGGGCAGCGTGCAGTCCGGCCCCACCTCGATCAGGCCATGGCGGGCGGGCGCCACCTGCAGCCACTGCGCGACCGGGGTGGCCTCGGTCCCGGCGGCCCAGAACACCGTCCTGGCCGCGATCACCTCCCCGCCCGCGGTGACGCCGTCGGCGCGCACATCCTCGACCGGCGTATCCAGGCGCAGCTCGACACCGAGCGCCTGCAACCGGCGGGCGGCATAGTCGGACAGCCGCCTGGGGAAGGCGGCGAGCACGCGCGGCCCGCCGTCGCACAGGATGATGCGGGCGTTGGCCGGACGGATGTGGCGGAAGTCGCGCGCCAGCGTCAGCCGGGACAGCTCGGCGATGGCGCCGGCGAGTTCCACCCCGGTCGGCCCGGCCCCGATCAGCACGAAGGTGAGCAGCGCCTGGACCTCGTCGGGGTCGCTCGCCAGTTCCGCCTTCTCGAAGGCGTCGAGCAGGCGGTTGCGCAGCAGGTCGGCTTCGGCGAGCGTCTTCAACCCGGTGCTGTGGCGCTTCCAGTCGTCATGGCCGAACCAGGAATAGACCGATCCGGTGGCCAGCACGAGGGTGTCGTAGCGGAAGCCGGAACCGGATTCCAGCTGGACCAGCCGTTGCGCGCGGTCGATGCCGGTGACGCTGTCCATCACCACGGTGACGTTGCGCTGGCGGCGGAAGATCGAGCGGATCGGCAACGCGATGTCGTTGCCGGACAGCGCCGCGGTGGCGACCTGATAGAGCAGCGGCTGGAACAGGTTGTGGTTGGTGCGGTCGATCAGCACGATCTCGGCGTCGGCGGGAGCCAGGGCGCGGGCCGCGTTCATTCCGCCGAAACCCGCACCGACGATCACGACACGGTGAGTGGCGGCCGGTTTCGGCTTGCCTCGCCTGCCTGGCCGCGATGCCGCGGCTGGACGCCCAAGATCAGCAGCTTCCGCCATTTTCAATCATCCTGCATCCGGATCGCGCGGCGCACGGAAGCGCCGCGGCCTCGCCGCTCGCGGCACCGGCACAACGGCCGCGCAACCTGGCAGGTTGCAGAGCATGCTAACGGTCGTGTAGAGCAGGCAATGACCGACTGGTCAGTATTTGGCGCGTGGCGCCCTGACCGTCACGGGTCCGAATGCCGGCATCCGTCCGGTGCCTGACGAGGACGTAGCATGCAAACCTTCATCCGCACCGGGACGCTGTTCCTGGTTGCCTTTGCCGTGGCCACGATGCCCGGACGAGCCGGCGCCCAGGGCGCGCCCGGTGGCCCGCCGGTCGTCGGCGTGGCCCAGGTGCATACCCGCCCGGTGACCTCGACCGGCGAGTATATCGGCCGCATCCAGGCCATCGACCGGGTGGCCCTGGTCGCCCGGGTCACCGCCTACCTGGAGCAGCGCCTGTTCACCGAGGGCGCCGACGTCAAGAAGGGGCAGCTGCTCTACGTGCTGGAGCAGGGTCCGTTCCAGGCGCAGGTGCTGGCGCAGCAGGGCAACCTCGCCGGGGCGCAGGCCAACATCGTCAACGCCTCGGTCAACTTCCAGCGCCAGAAGACGCTGCTGAACACCCCGGCCGGGCAGAAGCAGGCATTCGACAACGCGCTCGCCACCCAGCGCGGCAACGCCGGCGCGGTACTGACCGCGCAGGGCAACCTGCAGGTGGCGCAGATCAACCTGGCCTACACCGAGATCCGGGCGCCGATCGACGGCCGCATCACCGAGACCGTGGTCAACCAGGGCAACGTGGTCAGCCCGACCAGCGGCACGCTGGCCACCATCGTCAGCCAGGACCCGATGTACGTCGAGTTCCCGGTTTCCAGCCGCGACGTGGTCTCGCTGCAGAAGAAGTATGCCTCGGTGGGTGGGCTCGGCGCCGCCAAGGTGGGCCTGCAGCTCACCAACGGCGACAGCTACGACCACACCGGCAAGCTGGACTACGTGGCACCCACCGTATCGGCCAACACCGATACCATCACCCTGCGGGCGAAGGTGCCGAACCCCGAGCGCGACGGCGGCGACCAGGGCGGCGTCAGCACGCGGCAGCTCGTGGACGGCGCGTTCGTCACCGTGCTGATCTCGGACCCGCATCCGGTCACCGAGATGGTGATCGCGCGCTCGGCGGTGCTGTCCGACCAGCAGGGCGACTTCGTCTACAGGCTCGACGCCCATAATCTCGCGCAGCGGGCGGACGTGAAGCTCGGCGAGACCATCGAGGCGGACCAGGTGATACAGTCCGGCCTGGCCGTCGGCGACCAGGTGGTGGTCGATGGGGTCCAGCGCGTGCACGCGGGCGCCCCGGTGCGTCCGGCGGCGCCGGAAGCGCCGGTGAGCGGCGGCGGCGACGCTCCGGGCAGACCGCCGGC
>CAXTJP010000146.1:0-5147 GCA_964244615.1 uncultured Acetobacteraceae bacterium | reverse complement strand
CGCTTCGGCGCCACCGCCGCGATCGGCTGACGCATCGTCATGGCCGGCGTTCGCATCGAGAGTCTGGCCAAGGGTTTCCGCGGCGCGCCGGTGCTGCGCGGCCTGGACATGACGGTCGCGTCCGGCCGACTGATGGCGGTGCTGGGCGCCTCCGGCAGCGGCAAGACGACGCTGCTGCGGCTGCTGTGCGGCTTCGAGCGCGCGGACAGCGGCTCGATCCGCATCGGCGATCGGGCGGTGGCCGGCAACGGCCTGCATCTCGCGCCGGAGCGGCGCCGGATCGGCTACGTCGCCCAGGAGGGCGCGCTGTTCCCGCATCTGTCGGTGGCGGCAAACGTGAGCTTCGGGCTGGACCGCCGCGCGCGCCGCGAGCGCCGACGGGTCGACGAGCTGCTCGGCATGGTGGGCCTGTCCGCCGCCTATGCCGGCCGCTTCCCGCACGAGCTGTCCGGCGGCGAGCAGCAGCGCGTGGCGCTAGCCCGGGCGCTGGCGCCGCGCCCGGCGCTGGTGCTGCTGGACGAGCCGTTCTCGGCATTGGACGCGGCGCTGCGGCTCGATACCAGGCAGGCGGTGGCGACGGCGCTCGCCGACGCCGGGACCACCGCCCTGCTGGTGACCCACGACCAGTCCGAGGCGCTGTCGATGGGCTACCAGGTGGCGGTGCTGCGCGACGGCCGGCTGATCCAGGTGGCCGATCCACCGACGCTGTATCGCCGGCCGGTGGATGCGAGGCTGGCTGGTTTCGTCGGCGAGGCGGTGCTGCTGCCCGGGATCGCCCAGGCCGGCTGGGTGACGTGCCGGCTCGGGCGCCTGCAGCTGGCAGGCCCGGTGGCGGCGGGAGCGGTCGAGGTCATGATCCGGCCGGAGCAGATCCGCGTGCTGCCGATGGAGGCATCCGGGGTCGCGGCGCAGACGGAATCGGTGGCGTTCTACGGTCCCGATGCGACGGTCCGGCTGCGCGTGCAGGATGACGTCATGCTGGTGGCGCGGATGGCGGGGCATCTGGTCCCGGCGCCCGGGTCGACGGTGCGGGTGCAGGTCGAGGGCGAGGTGATGGCGTTTCCGGCGGACCCGCTTCCGGCTTGACGGAAACGCTCCATGGCTCTAAATGAGAATGAGTATCATTTACAAATAGACGGCGACGTGGTCGCTGTTGCTGGAGCACGAGATGGCCGAGCGCGCCCGCCTTCATCCAAGCCTTCCCACCGGCCTGCTGACGAGCTGCCTGCTGACCGGCTGCCTGCTGGCGGCATCGTGGCGAGGCGGCGCGATGGCGCAGAGTGCGGAGAATTCGCAGGGCCTTCCCGGCGCGGCGACGCAGCAGAACGGGACGCCGGGCTCTGCCGGCACGACGGCCTCGCAGGGCGCGTCGCCCGGCGAGCCCGGCTTCACCACGCAGCTGTTCGCCTCGTCGCGCAGCAACCTGCTCGGCGACATGTGGGGCCTGCGTCCGGCGATCGGGAATTACGGCCTCTCGTTCGGCCTGCTGGAGACCAGCGAGGTGTTCGGCAACGTCACCGGCGGCATCCACCGCGGGAGCGCCTATGACGGACTGACCCAGATGAGCCTGGGTCTGGATACCGCCCGCGCGTTCGGCTGGCAGGGCGGCACCTTCAACATCAGCGCGTTCCAGATCCACGGCCGCAACTTCAGCGCCGACAACCTCGGCAGCCTGCAGACGGCGAGCGGCATTGAGGCGCAGCGGGCCACCCGGTTGTGGGAGCTGTGGTACCAGCAGGCCCTGCTCGACGGGAAACTCGACGTCAAGGTCGGCCAGCAGAGCCTGGACCAGGAGTTCATCGGCAGCTCCGGTTCCGGCCTGTTCCTCAACACGATGATGGGCTGGCCGCTGATCCCGTCGGTCGACCTGTATGCCGGCGGTCCGGCCTATCCGCTCTCGTCGCTGGGCGTGCGCCTGCGGGCGCAGCCGCTCGACAACCTGACCATCCTGGCCGGGTTGTTCGACGACAACCCGCCTGGCGGCAGCTTCAACGACGACAGCCAGGTGCGTGGGGCGGAGCAGTCCGGCACCGCGTTCAACTTCAACACCGGCGCGCTGGCGATCGCCGAGATCCAGTACGCGATCAACCAGCCCTCGGTCGGCCAGATGGACCGCGGCGCGGGAGGCGGCGGCCTGCCCGGCGTCTACAAGCTGGGGGCCTGGTTCGACAGCGGCGCCTTCCCCGACCAGCGCTTCGGCACGGACGGCCTGTCGCTGGCCGACCCGAACAGCAACGGCAATGCCAGGCTGCTGCGCAACGACTGGAGCGTCTACGGCGTGTTCGACCAGATGCTGTGGCGGCCGGTGGCGGACGGTCCTCGCGCGGTCGACGTGTTCGCCCGCCTGATGGGCGCGCCCGGCGACCGCAACCTGGCCAACTTCAGCATCAATGCCGGTCTCACCCTGAAAGCGCCGCTACCCGGCCGCGACGGCGACACCTTCGGCATCGGCTACGGCCTGGCGAGGATCAGCGGCAGCGCGTCGCAGCTCGATGCCGACCAGGCCGCGTTCGACGGCGGCGCCACCCCGATCCGCTCCAGCGAGAGCTTCATCGAGGTCACCTACCAGGCCCAGCTTGCCCCCTGGCTCGCGGTGCAGCCCGACTTCCAGTACGTGTTCACGCCGGCTGGCGGGGTCCAGGACCCGGTCGACCCCAGCCAGCGCATCGGCAACGAGGCGGTGTTCGGCATTCGCACCAATGTCACCTTCTGAGACGTCCCCAACGCTTGAATCCCATCCGGAGGTGTTCCAAATGCGAGTAATTCGCGCTATCACCAATCGTCCGGCCGAGTCCGGCTCGTCGAACGCCCAGCCTGGGAGCCCGCCCTCCATGACACGCGCGACCAAGCACCTGCTGCCGCGCGCCGCCCTGGCGGGTGCCTGCCTGCTTGGCGTGCCGGCGGTTGCCGCACGCGCGACCGACGTGCCGATGTCCGGCTACCTGGAGACGCTGCGCCGGCACACGATCCTGACCTCGACGGTGCCCGCCAACGGCGACCAGAACCCCTACGCGGTGGTCGTGGCCCCGGTCTCCGCCGGGCGCGTGCTGAAGGACGACGTGCTGATCACCAATTTCAACAATAGCGGCAACCTGCAGGGTCTCGGCACCACCATCGTGGACTACAATCCCTCCACCAGGCGGACGAGCCTGTTCGCCAGCATCCCGCGCCACCTGCCGCAATGCCCCGGCGGCATCGGCCTGACCACGGCGATGACGATGCTGCGGTCCGGCTGGGTGATCGTCGGCAGCCTGCCGAGCCAGGACGGCACCACGGCGACCAAGGGCAGCGGCTGCCTGCTGGTGCTGGACCCGAACGGCAAGCTGGCCGCGACCATCACCGGGCCGGCCATCGACGGCCCGTGGGGCAACATGGCGGTGACGGACCGCGGAACCTCGGCCACGCTGTTCGTCAGCAACACCGGCTTCGGCGTCGGCGCGCCGGGGCAGGCTGTGGTGAATAAGGCCAACGTGCTGCGGCTGGAACTCGCCATCCCGGCGGGCCAGGTACCCCGCGTCACCAGCCAGACCGTCATCGCCGACGGTTTCGGCGAGCAGGCCGACAAGGACGTGTTCATCGTCGGCCCGACCGGGCTGGCGCTGGGCGCCCGCGACACGCTCTACGTCTCGAACGCGATCGGCAACAGCATCAGCGCGATCGACGGCGCCTCCACCCGCACCGGCAGCGCCGGCACCGGGCGGGAGGTCACCCGGGACGGCTTCCTGAAGCGGCCGCTGGCGCTGGCGACCGCGCCTAACGGCCACCTGCTGGCGGTCAACGGCCTGAACGGCCAGGTGGTGGAGATCGACCCCGCCGCCGGCCGCCAGCTCTACGCGCAGTGGATCGATGCCAACAAGGCGCAGTCGCCGCCCGGCTCGGGCGACCTGTTCGGCATCGCCATGGCGCCGTCGGGCAACGGCTTCTACTACGTGGAAGACGAGATCAACTCCCTGGTCCTGGCACATTGACATGAGTGGCTGTCCGTTCGCATCGCGCCGCGGGTTCCTGGGCGCCGCCGGTGGCCTGGTCGCGGCAATCGGCACCGCGGGCGCCGCCGCGGCGGTGACCGAGAAGCCCGCCACCGCGACACCCGGCGTCGGTCAGAGCGTCGGCCGGCGGCTACAGGAACCGTTCTACGCCCGCAACCAGGGCGGCATCGTCACGGCGCGGCAGAACCACACCTGCCTGGCGGCCTTCGACCTGGTCACCGACAAGCCGGCCGACCTGGTGCGGCTGCTGCGCGACTGGACGGCGGCGGCGGCGCGGCTGGCCGGTGGCGACACCGCCGCCCCGCTCGGTGCGTCGCTGGATGCGCCCGGTGCGGACAGCGGCGAGACCATCGGCATGGGGGCCGCCCGACTGACGCTGACCTTCGGCTTCGGCGCCGGCGTGTTCGAGCATGAGGGACGCGACCGCTACGGCCTGCGCGCGAAGCGGCCGGAGGCGCTGGTCGACCTGCCGGTGTTCAACGGCGACCAGCTCGAGCCGGAGCGGACCGGCGGCGACCTCTCGGTGCAGGCCTGCGCCGACGACCCGCAGGTGGCGTTCCACGCCGTCCGGCAACTGGCCCGGCTCGCCGACGGCGTCGCGCGGCTGCGCTGGACCCAGACCGGCTTCACCGCCAACGCCGCTGCGGAAGCTACCCCGCGCAACCTGATGGGCTTCCATGACGGCACCCAGAACCCGGTGTCGCGCCGGCCGAGCGAGACCGCCGGCGGTGTCACCAGGTCCAACCCCGCCAGCCTGGAAGAGGTGGTCTGGGTCGCCGATGAAGGTCCGGCCTGGATGCGCGATGGCAGCTACCTGGTGGTGCGCCGCATCCGCTTCGCGCTGGAGCACTGGGACAACACCGACGTCTCGTTCCAGGAAGAGACGATCGGCCGGCACAAATACTCGGGTGCCCCGATCGGTGGCAAGCACATGATGGACGCCATCGACCTCGACGCGCAGGACCAGGACGGCAACCCGCTGATCGCGCAGAACGCGCACGTGCGGATGGCCGCCGCCGCCAGCAACGGCGGCGCCCAGATGCTGCGCCGGGCGTTCTCGTACAATGACGGCCTGAAGATGACCGCCGAGCGCTGGCCGCCGTGGCGGCAGGGGCTGGAATACGATGCCGGGCTGCTGTTCATCTGCTACCAGCGCGA
>CAXTJP010000145.1:0-5255 GCA_964244615.1 uncultured Acetobacteraceae bacterium | reverse complement strand
CGACCGCCTGGCCCCCCGACGCGCCGGCCCGTGCGGCGGTGGCCGCCCCGCGTCCGGCCTGGCGCCAATCCGCCGGCGTCAGCCCGAAGCTCGCAGCCGACAGGGCCACGGCCAGGAGGAGGGCCACGAGAAAGACCAGCGCCGTGCCGAACGGCCCGAGCGCGCCCCATGCCATGTCCACGAAGGTGGCCGAAAGCAGGTGGCCGCCGGCGCCGCCCAGTCCCGCGCCGGTGGGCCAGGCGAGGCCGCGATGAACCATGGACAGCGCGGTCGCGAGCGCCGGCACCGACAGCAGGGCGGCCAGCAGCCGGAGCACCGGGTGGCCGAGGCGACGCCGGCTGGCCAGGCGCCAGGCCCAGGCGAGCATGGCGAGCGACGGCAGAACCGCTGCCGCGCCGAAGCCCTGCAACAGGAAATCCGCCAGCACCGAGCCCGCGGGCCCCGCCAGGTTGGTCGCGTGCTGCGATGTGGCGGTGTTGAGCGACGGGTCGCGCGGGTTGTAGGTGGCCAGTGCCACCAGCAGGCCGATGCCGCAGGCCGCCATCGCTAGGCCGAGGAGCTCCGCCACGCGTCGGCCCGCCATCTCGCGTATGGCGGGCGATGCGAGGCGACGGGACGCGGCGGCGCCGCGGGCGGGGGGCAGACGCCCCTGGACGACAGACGCCATGGACAGGCTCCAGACAGGTCGGCTTCAGGCTCGTTCTGAAGCATACCCCACAAGCCGCTGCATTCGATACAGGTTAGCCGGCGAGGGCCAGCCGAAGTGGCCGGCCCGCCACGGCGCCTGCCCTACTGCTCCAGCTTCTCGCCCTGCGCGTCCGCCTCGTGCTTCCTCTTGGCTTTCGTCTCCACGATGTGCCAGGTCACGTCCACTTTGCCGCCCGGCAGCGTGTTGGTCTCGCCCTTCAGCGACATGTTGATGGGCAGCTTGGCCGCCTTGTAGGCGTCGCCGATGGCCGTCTCCGCCGCCAGCAACTTCTCGTTGGTCATCTTCTGGCCCGGCGTCAGGCCACTGGCCGCGACCAGCTTGTCGGTCGATATCGCCTTGTTGCCGTCAAAAATCTCGCCGTGCAGCGTAGGCGCCACCGTGGTCACCACGGGGGCCTGCACGCCCTGGTCGTTCACCGCGAAGGTCACCGCCACGTGCTTTCCGGTGGCCGCGATGGACGTCTTGATGTTGCCGACCACGTTCGCGGCGGCCAGCACTTTCATGATCGCGTCCTGGTCGGCCACGATGTCGGCCTTGGTCACTTGGCTGCCCTTGCGCTCCTGGATCGCGTCCATCAGCTTTTCGGTCGGCACGGATCTGCTGCCGGTGATCGTGACCTTGTCGACGATGTAGGTCGTCTCTGCCGCCGCCGCGCCTGCCGCCAGCATGGTGCTGCCCACGAGCAGCGCGCCTACCCTGTATTTCATCCGAACAGTCCCTGATCTGCGTGATGCACCGTTTGCACCGCAGAAGCTGGCCGATCGTCAAGACGCCGCTCCGGCCGGGACACTCAGGAAGACGCACCTGCGGTCAGGGCATGCAGAAAGACCGCAGCCGCCTGCGCCACGTTTAGGCTCTGCACCGCGCCGCTGCCGGCGATGCGGATTTCGCGGCGGCAGGCGGCCAGCACGGGTGGCGAGACGCCGTGCTCCTCGCCGCCCAGCACCAATGCGAGGGGCCGGTCGCGCGGCATGTCGGCCAGCGCCAGGGCGCCCGGCCGCAGGGTGGCCGCCACCGTGCGGTAGATCGGCCCGAGCGCCGTCAGCAGCGACGGCAGCTCGCGGGTCCGATAGAGGCTCAGTTCCTCCAGCGCGCCCTCGGCCGTGCGATAGGCGGCGTCGGACGGCAACGCCGCGCCGGCCACGTGGTGGATCAGCAGCGTGCGCACGCCGAAGAACGCGGCGCTGCGGGCGATGGCGCCGAGATTATGCGGGTTGCCGATGCCATCCAGCACCAGCAGCAAGGGTTCGCGCGGGGCGGCGCCCGCCTCCATCACCGGCACCACCTGCGCGCGGGCCACCGCGGCGATGCCGCCATGGTGCGGCGTGCCGGCGGCGCGGGCCATCTCGTCGGGCGGCAATAGCCGGTACGGCGTGCGGCTGCGGGCCAGGACGGCGCAGAGCGGACCGGCGACGCCGCGGGCCGTCTCGGTGTAGAACAGGCGCAGGACGGATTGAGGGCGACGCCTGAACAGCGCGGCCACCGCGTGGGCGCCGCAGATCGTGTCGGTCTGCATGGGGCGGCATCCGCCGGGAGCATGGACGTGTCAACATCGCAGGCGCCCCCGATCCTGCTGCGAACGCGGGACTACGTGGTGCTCGACAAGCCGGCCGGCCTGCCGGTCCATCCCGGGCCGCGCGCCGTGCGGTCGGTGGAGGACTGGTTCCCGCTGCTCAGCCGGCGACGCGACGGCCCCTGGCTCGCCCATCGGCTGGACGCCGACACGTCCGGCTGCCTGGTGATCGCGCTGCGGCGCGCGGCGCTGCACGCGGCGCAGGCCGAGTTCGCCGCGGGCCGGGCGCGCAAGACCTACTGGGCGATCGTGCACGGCCGGCCAGAGGCCGCGTCCGGCGTGGTGCAGGCCAGGCTCGCCAAGCACACCGGCCCGGCAGGCTGGCGCATGGCGGTCGATCCCGGCGGCCCGGCAGCCACGACGCGCTGGCGCACGCTCGGCCAGTCGGACGGATGGAGCTGGCTGGAGCTCACGCCGGAGACGGGCCGCACCCACCAGGTGAGGATCCACTGCGCGCATCTCGGCTGCCCGCTGCTGGGCGACCCGATCTATGGACGAGGCGACGGCCCGTTGCAGCTCCTGGCACGCTCGATCGCGCTCGACCTGCCTGATCGTCTGGCCGCGACTGCCGAGCCGCCGGCGCACATGCGGGCGCTGCTTGCGGACGGCAATCTCAGGTGAGCACGCGGTTCTTTTTGAAAGAACCAAAACTTTTGCTTATTGGGCGCGTGTCGTGGAAACGTCCGCGACAGCATTTCCAAAGGTTTTTTGCTGCTTTTTTCAAAAAAAGCAGACTTGCCTTACTTTACCATACCCAAGACCGCATCGCGCAAACTAGCCCGCCATTCAGGCAGCCGAACCCCGAACGTGGTCGCGAGCAAGCTGCAATCGAGGCGGGAGTCCGGCGGGCGGCGGGCGGGCGTGGGCCAGTCGGCGGTGGCGATGGCCTGTACCTCCGGGCGCGGCCAGCCGTGGCGCGACGCTTCCTCGAAGATGGCTTCGGCGAACCCGTGCCAGCTCGTCTCGCCTTGGCCGGCGGCGTGATAAACGCCGCCCAGATCGCGCGTCGCCGGGGCGGAGAGAAGCCGGTCGGCCACCGCGAGCACCGCCGCCGCGAGGTCGTCCGCGTTGGTGGGGCAGCCAAACTGATCGGACACGACGCGCAGCACGGGCGCGCGCTTGGCAGCGCCCAGCATGGTCAGCAGGAAGTTCTTCCCGGTCTGCGCATAGACCCAGGAGGTGCGCAGGATCACCGCCTGCGGGTGCGCCGCCCGCACCGCCGCCTCGCCGGCGAGCTTGGTGGCGCCGTAGACGCCGGTGGGGTCGGTGGCGTCGGCCTCGGTGTAGGGCGCGCCCTTCAGCCCGTCGAAGACGTAGTCGGTGGAGATGTGAACCAGCGCCGCACCCATCGCGCGGCAATGCTGCGCCAGGATGCCGGGCCCGAGATGGTTCGCCCGGTCAGCGGCTTCCGGCGATGCCTCGGCCGCGTCCACCGCGGTCCAGGCGGCGGCGTTGACCACCAGCGCCGGGGTGTGGCGGCGCAGGACCTGGCCGATGGTCTCGGGTTCGTCGAAATCGAAATCCGGGCGGCCGACCACGTGCACCCCGGGCCGCGCGCGAGCCAGGGCGCCGGAGAGCTGGCCGGTGCCGCCGGTGACCAGGATCGGGCCGCTCATGCGGGAAACCAGGACGCGGCCGCGTCCCAGTCGGGCAGCACGCGGTCCTTGTCGGACAGCATCGCCGCCTCGGGCGCCACCGGCCAGGGCAGGGCCAGCGTGGGATCGGTCCAGGCGACGCCGCGTTCGCTCGCGCGGTCGTACAGGGCGGTGACCTTGTAGGCGATCTCGGTGTTGGGCTCGACGGTGCAGAAACCGTGCAGGAAGCCGGGCGGCACCCAGAGCTGGCTGCCGTTCTCCGCCGAGAGCAGGGCGCTGGCGTGCCGGCCGAAGGTCGGCGAGCCGGCGCGCGCATCCACCGCCACGTCCCATATGGCGCCGCGCAGCACGCGCACGAGCTTGCCCTGGATGTGGGGGGCGACCTGGCAATGCAGGCCGCGCACGGTGCCGACCGCGCTCGAAAAACTCTGGTTGTCCTGCACGAACGGGTCGGTGATGCCGGCCTGCGCGAGGCGCGGCGCCGAGTAGGTTTCGGAGAAGTAGCCGCGGTCGTCGCCGTGGCGCGCCGGCGTGATCAGCAGGACGCCAGGGATGTCGAGTTGCTCGATCTTCATGTGCGCCTCCCCGCTCAGGCAGCCGTGCCGAGACGCTGCCCGGCGTATCGGCCGGCGCGTATGCGCTCCCACCAGGCCCGGTTGTCGAGGTACCAGGCGGTGGTGCGGCGCAGGCCGCGCCCGAAATCATGCGCGGGCTGCCAGCCCAGCGCCGCGCGGGCGTGGGAGGCGTCGATCTCGTAGCGGAAATCGTGGCCGGGCCGGTCGGTGACGTAGGTGACCAGACGCGACCGGGCGCCGGCCGGGTCAGGCAGCATCTCGTCGAGCAAGGCGCAGATCTCGTGCACAACGTCGATGTTGCGGCGTGGCTGGCCGGCGCCGATCGCGTAGGTCTGGCCGGGAACGCCGTGTTCCAGCACCGCCAGCAGGGCCTGCGCGTGGTCGTCCACGTAGAGCCAGTCGCGCTGGTTGGACCCGGTGCCATAGACCGGCAGGGGCTCGCCGTGCAGCGCGTTCAGCAGCACCAGAGGAATCAGCTTCTCGGGGAATTGCCACGGGCCGTAATTGTTTGTGGTGTTGCTGACCACCACGGGCAGCCCGTACGTGTGCATCCAGGCCCGTGCCAGGTGGTCGGACGCGGCCTTGCTGGCCGAGTAGGGGCTGCGCGGGTCGTAGGGCGTGGCCTCGGTGAAGGGCGGGTCGCCCTCTTGCAGCGCGCCGAACACCTCGTCGGTCGAGACGTGGTGGAAGCGGAACGCCTGGCGTCGTTCGCCGGACAGGCCCGACCAGTAGGCACGCGCCGCGTCCAGCAGGGTGAAGGTGCCGACCACGTTGGTGCGGACGAACTCGCCCGGCCCGTCGAT
>CAXTJP010000144.1:0-5311 GCA_964244615.1 uncultured Acetobacteraceae bacterium | reverse complement strand
GGCGCCGGCTTCGCGGTGGCCGCGCGCGACCTCGACATACGCGGCGCCGGCGACCTGCTGGGCGAGGCGCAGGCCGGGCACGTGAAGCTGCTGGGCGTGGAGCTGGCGCGCCACCTGCTGGCCCGCGCCATGGCCCGGGTGCGTGGCGAGACGAGCGAGGACGAGTGGCGGCCGGAGATGGTGCTCGACCTGCCGTCCAGCATCCCGGCCGACTACATGCCCGACCCGGCTTCGCGCATCGCGCTGCACGCCCGCCTGGCGCGTCCGGGCGACCTGGCCGCCCTGGCCGAAGAGCTGGCGGACCGGTTCGGCCCGCTGCCGGACACGATGCGCCACCTCCTCGCCCAGGCGGGGCTGCGCCAGGCTTGCCGGCGCCTGGGCGTGGCCCGGCTGGAGGCCGGACCCGCGGCGGTGGCGGCGGATTTCCGTTCCGACCCGCCCGTCATCGAGGGGCTGGAGCGCAAGGATCGCCGGCTGATCCTGCGCCAGTCATCCGCCGGACCGGACGAACGGTTGGCCCTGGCCCGACGCCTCCTGCGCCTGGTCGGCCGGGCGGCGCGTTAGCTACTCGCCCGTGCTACTCGCCCGTGCTACTCGCCCATGTCGTCGGCGCCGCTGCCCGACCCGGTGATGCCGGCCCGCGACGGCGCATCCGACCCGGGCCGTACCTCGCGGCTGATCGCCGCCACCTCGTCGTCGCTGGCGGTGTCGGCATCGCCGGCCAGGGCTGGGCCGTCCTCGTCCTGCGCCAGCGCGTCGGCCAGGCCGTCCGGGTCGGTGCGCAGCGCCTGGTCCAGCAGCGCGTCCGCCTGCGCGTCATCGCCGTCGGCCTGTGCCCGCTCCGCCGCCTCGGCCAGCTGGCGCGCGCCGCCGTGCTTGTTGGACTCGACCTCGTCGGTGCCTTGCGTGCTGTCGGACATGGGGTGGTGCTCCTGTTGTGCGTGGACGCCAAACAGGTCGAAGGGACGCGGGTTGCGGGCCGGCTCGGGGCCGCGTGGCGGAAGGCTTGCGGGCCGAAGGCGCCAGCCGCTCAGCGCTGTATCTATCCCGCGCCTTTGGGCGTAGCACCGGGGCTGGTCTGCGAGGTGTGCTCGAACGGCGGCGGCTGGCCGTTTGAACCTGTCCGGGACCTCTAGGACGCCATGCACATCCACGGAGACGACAGGCGCCAGCGTCTGAGGCGCGCGACCAACGCCTCCCACCGCCGTCTCGACGGTCTCGTCGACCGTGCCGGGTTGCTGGACAGCCGGGCGCGCTACGGGCTGTTCCTCCAGGCGAGCTGGACCGCGCGTCGGACCGCCGAACGGGCGCTCGAAGGCTCCGGTGTCGATGATCTCTACGCGGCGTGGCCGTCGCGTCGGGTTTGCGACCAGCTGAGCCAAGACGTGTTCGACGTGTTGCAGTCGCGCCCGGCCGAGCCCGCCGGCGCTGCACTGGGCACGCTCTGCGACGCACAATCGCTCGGCGTGCTCTACGTCCTGGAAGGATCCGCCCTCGGCGCGCAGCTTGTGGCGAAAAGGGCCGCCGCGATCGGCATGACCGCCTGCTTCGGTGGCCGGCACCTGGCGCAGCAGACTTCCGAGCCCGGCGCCTGGGCGGCCTTCATCGCGCTTTTGCTGCGCACGCCGATGACGCCGTCGGAGGAGGACCGTTGCGTGACCGCGGCCGCGGCGACGTTCGAAATCTACGAGCGGGCGTTCGCCACCCTGGCGTGCAGCGCATGACGGTGGCCGTCAAGCCGGTCAGCCTGAGCGACTGCGATCGGGAGCCGATACACACGCCCGGCAGCATTCAGCCGCACGGCGCCATGCTGGTCTGCGATCCCAGGACCGGGGCGATCTCCCATGCTTCGGCAAACGCCGGCCTGTTCTTCCCGGCGACGTCGCCGCTGGTCGGTGCGACACTGGAGGGCGTCTTCGGCCAGCAGGTCGCCCACGACCTGCTGAACGCGGTCACCAGGGCGGGCGGCGCCGAGATCTGCGGGTTGGTGCCCGACGTCGCCTTGCCTGGGCGTCCGGGTCTCGTCGATGCAAGCATACATCGACACAAGCGCCACCTCTTCGTCGAGGTTCAGCCGGTGGCGGAGAGCAACCGGAACGGGCGAGACACCCTGGACATGACCCACGCCCTCGTCGTGCGCCTCGGCCACGAGGGCACCGTCGCCGGTCTGGCATCTACCGGCGCCAAGCTGGTCCGCGCGATGCTCGGCTACGACAGGGTCATGGTGTATTGCCTGCTGCACAACGGTGCCGGGCGGGTGATCGCGGAGGCCAAGAAGGCCAGCCTGGCCAGCTTCATGGGGCAGCACTTCCCCGCATCCGACATCCCGCACCAGGCGCGGCGGCTGTACCTGTTGAACACCATCCGTGCGATCGCCGACGTGCACTACGAAGCGTCGCCGATCCTGCCGGCGCAGGCGGCGAACGAGGCGGCGATCGACATGTCGTACGCGCAGCTTCGCAGCGTCTCGCCAATCCACTGCGAGTACCTGCGCAACATGGGCGTCGCGGCCTCCCTGTCGATTTCGATCGTCGTCAACGGCGAACTCTGGGGTTTGATCGCTTGCCATCATGACAGCCCGAAGGCGGTGGCGATGCCGCTGAGGGTGGGGGCAGAGCTGTTCGGCCATTTCTTTTCCCTGCAGATCGCCCTGGCCGAAGCGCGCGCGCAGGCCGTTGCCGCCGCTGCCGCACGCGGGGAACTCGACAAGATCGTGGCCTCGCTCTACCCGGACGCGCTGGTCGGCGACATACTGCTGGGCAGTCTGGAACGCCTGGCGGCAATGCTCCCCTGCAACGGTTCCGGCCTCTGGATCGATGGCCACTGGAACGCCATCGGCGCGGTTCCCTCCCGGTCGGAGGTCGAGGACGTCATCGACCTGGTCAACCGCGTGGCCGACGGCCGCGTGTGGGAAAGCCACGACCTGCGGTCGCATCTCGGTCGCGCGAAATCGTACGGCATGGCGGTGGCGGGCGTTCTTGCGATCCCGATCTCGTCGGCGCCGCGCGATTACCTGCTGCTGTTCCGTAGCGAGGAGGCGCACAACATCGAGTGGGCCGGCGAGCCGGCCAAGGCGGTCGTGTCGAGCGGGCTCGGAGACCGACTCACGCCCCGGGGCAGCTTCGCGGTGTGGCGCGAGGAGGTTCGCGGCCGGGCAAGACCGTGGACGGCGGCGGAGCGCACGATCGCCGAAACCATCCGGGACTACCTTCGCGACGTCGTGCTGCGTTCCAAGGCGTCCACGTCGGACGAGCAGGGGCGCGCCGAGCAGCGGCGGCGGATGCTCAACGAAGAGCTCAATCACCGGGTGAAGAACATCATCGCCCTGGTGAAGTCGATCGCGGTACAGACGGGTGGGCACGCGACCAGCGTGGAGGGCTACGCCGCCTCCTTCGAAGGCCGGCTGCGCGCGCTGGCCTACGCCCACGACCAGTCGCTCGACGTGCACACCGGCACGCTCGCGACCCTGATCGAACCCGAGGCGAGCTTGCATCGCTACGGGTCGTTCCCCGATCGCGTGCTTGCGGAGGGTCCACCGGTGGGCCTGGACGATCGTGCGTTCGGCGTCCTGGCACTCGTGATCCACGAGATGATGACGAACGCGGCGAAGTACGGCGCGCTATCGGTGCCCGAGGGCCATCTGAGACTGAGCTGGGCGCTGTCGCCCGACGGGGATTGCGTGCTGGAGTGGCTGGAAACCGGTGGACCGCCGGTCGCCCCGCCGAAGCAGGAAGGGTTCGGCGGCAAGCTGATCCGCAACACGGTCGTCTACGACCTGCGCGGGTCCGTCGTCATCGAGCATCGCCACTCCGGCCTGTACGCCCGGTTCACGATCCCGGGCGCACACCTGGTCCGCCCCGGCATCGGTGCGCCGCCAGGCCCCGTCCCCGAGATCCTGGGCGCGTTCTTCTCCGGCAAGGACGTGCTGGTTCTCGAGGACCAGTCGCTGATCGCGATGGACATGGAGGACACGCTGCGCCGGCTCGGCGCACGCGATGTCCGGTGTGTGCCGGACATACGCGAGGCGCAGCAGGCCTTGCGCGACGTCGTTCCCGATTGCGCCGTGCTCGACTTCAACCTTGGCGACCACACCTCGGCGATCATCGCCGACGAGCTGCTCGCCATGAACGTGGCGTTCGTGTTTGCGACCGGCTACGGCGATTCGGTGATGATCCCGGTGCGTTTCAGGACCATTCCGGTGCTTCGCAAGCCCATCAGCGCCGCGACGCTGCTGGAAGCCTTCAGCCGCAGCTTCAGGCCGCCGCCGGCAGAAGACGTGATGCGTCACTCCGGCGCCTGAAACGCGTCGCGCGTGCTTGCGGCAGCGCTCGTCCGCGAAGCGCGCTCGTTCACCCACGCCTCGAAAAACGCCGGCATCTCGGACGCCCGCCCCGAAAATTGCGCCTCGCGCTTGTCGCGGAACGCCTGCACCCCTTCGCGTCCGTCGCCGAGGCTCGCATAGAACATCGCCAGCGAATCCACCCGGTGCGCGTCCACCGGGTGCGGCGCTGCGGGGTTGCGCCACAGCATCTGGCGGGTGAGCGCCACGGCTACGGCAGAGCGCCCGGCGATCAACCTGGCCGCGAAGGCCTGGGCATCGGCCAGCAAGGTTTCGGGCGGGTGGAGCGATCGCAGCAGGCCGGCGCGCAGGCCCTCGGACGCGGGAAAGATCTCGGCGGTGTAGCACCACTCCAGCGCCTGCTGCAGGCCGACCAGGCGGGGCAGGAACCAGCTCGAGCAGGCTTCCGGCACGATGCCGAGGCGGCCGAACACGAAGCCGATACGGGCGCGCTCGGACGCCATGCGGAAATCGGCGGCGAGCGTCATGGTGGCGCCGATGCCGACGGCGGCGCCGTTGATGGCGGCCACGATCGGCTTGCGGCAGGCGAACATGGCCAGCGTCACCCGGCCGCCGGTGTCGCGCACGCCGGCCACGATCTCCGGGTTTTCCAGCCGGGCCTGGAGGTCGGCCATGTCCGGCTGCAAGGTCTCGTCCAGGCCGAACGCGTTGCCCTCGCGCGCGAGGTCCATGCCGGCGCAGAAGGCGCGGCCGGCACCGGTCAGCACGATGGCGCCCACCGCATCGTCCAGGCTGGCGGCCTCGAAAGCCGCGACCAGCTCGCCGGCCATGGCGACGGTAAAGGCGTTGAGCTGCTCGGGGCGGTTCAGCGTGATCGTCAGCACGCGATCGGTCAGCGATGTCGCCAGGGTGCTGGGTGCCGTCTCGGTGTCGGTCATGGCTCGTCTCCCTTTTCCGCAGCCTGACACACGGCCTGCAGCGGCGGGAGGGCGGGCGGGCGAGCGGGCGGCG
>CAXTJP010000143.1:0-5314 GCA_964244615.1 uncultured Acetobacteraceae bacterium | reverse complement strand
CGTGGTGCCCTCCACGCCGAGCGGAAACGGGGCGGCGAGCCGGACCGCACCGCGCGCCTCCAGCGCACGCGCCGTCTCCGCCAGGAACGGCTGGGCCAGCAGCAGCCGGGTCCCCGGCCCGACCGCCGGCAAATCGACCGACCGACGCGGCGGCAGGAACGCCACATCCTCGATGCCCATCGCCTCGAACAGCCGGCGCATCTGGTCTTCCACCACCTCGGCCAGCGCACCCACCACCAGCAGCGAGCGGCGTGCGTCGGCCGGGGCGCGCGGCATGATCGGCACCAGCGCCGCCAGGCACGCATCCTCGCCCTGGGTGAACGTCGTCTCGATGCCGCTGCCAGAGTAGTTCAGCACGCGCACCTGCGGCATGTGCGTCTGCGACAGCCGCTCGGCCGCGCGCGACAAATCCAGCTTGATCACCTCGGACGGGCAGGAGCCCACCAGGAACAGCAGCCTGATCTCCGGCCGCCGCGCCAGCAGCTGCGCCACCACGCGGTCCAGCTCGTCATGCGCGTCGGCCAGCCCGGCCAGGTCGCGCTCGTCGATGATGGCGGTGGCGAAACGCGGTTCGGCGAAGATCATCACCCCGGCCGCCGACTGGATCAGGTGCGCGCAGGTGCGGCTGCCGACCACCAGGAAGAACGCATCCTGTATCTTGCGGTGCAGCCAGATGATGCCGGTCAGGCCGCAGAACACCTCGCGCTGGCCGCGTTCGCGCAGCACCGGTGCATCGGCGCAGCCCGCTGCCGGTACCGCGAGCGAGGCCGACATCAGGCGCGCAGCCCCTGCGCCGCCCGGTGCCAGGGATCGCGGTCGGCCAGCCGCGCGGCGCGCAGCTTCAGCACGAACTGCGTGGCGTTCAGCAGGTAGGTGGCGTAGGCCGCCAGGGCCAGCAGCATCAGCCGGCGAGTGTCAAGCGAACCTGACAACAGGGCGGCCAGGTAGGCGGTATGCAGCGCGATCACCACCATGCTGACCGCGTCCTCCCAGAAGAACGCAGGCGCGAACAGGTAGCGGCCGAAGATCGCGTTCTCCCAGACCGCCCCCGTCACCATGATGGCGTAGAGCACGAAGGTCTTGGCCACGACCGACGCGGTCGCCGCCTGCTCGCCCGTGCCGGTGCAGAGGAAATGCAGGACGAGGCCCAGGCTGACCGCGAAGACCAGGAACTGTACCGGCGCCAGCACGCCCTGCACGAGCGTCCAGGGCGAGGCATCGCGGCGGCGCTTCTCCTCGGGCGTGTAGAGCGGCCGCGCCCGCATGGTGCGCTGCGGCAAAGACGGGGCGACGACTGGAAGGTTGTGAACCTGGCGACCCGTCGCAGCACCCCATGGGCAACTGTCGACCGAGTCCATCATGCGACCGAGAACGGATGGTGCGAACATCGCTTGACAATGCCTTCCTCTGCGGGTGCGCTGGCCGCCCGGGTGCACATACCCGGCGGCACTCGCCCGTCGTGGTTACTCGCGGGTCCGGTGTCCCGATGGACCTGCGATTGCGAGCCGCCCTCCGAACTCCTGGTGGTCCGCCCGTCTGACAGAAAGGCTAGTGCCCGACACAAACGACTGTCAAGCAAACCTTACGTAAATCGGGCTTGACACTTTACGGCAATACCGTCCTTAAAATGGGGAGAACCAGCGATGGCGCCGATGAGACAGCAGTCGATCACCAACGAGTTCCGGACAGGGGAGGCGATGCGACTGATGAACGCGCTGTCCGCCGCTTCCTGCAGGATGTCGCCGGTGGCTGGCGAGGTGGCGGCGCGGCAAGCCGTGCTGCGCCGCACCGTGCAGGACGAGGTGATCCCACGCCTGCTGATGGCGCGACGCCCCGCCGCGATGCCGGTCGTGACCGAAGCGCCCGGCCGGCCCGGTGCCGAGGCGGTCGAGCGACTCGTGACCATGGTGCTCAACGACGGCCCGGCCGAAGCGCACGTCTATGTCGAGGCGATGCATGTCGGCGGAACCCCGATCGAGTCGCTGTTCCTGGATCTCCTCTCCCCCACCGCGCGCCGCCTCGGCGAGATGTGGGAGGACGACATCTGCAACTTCACCGACGTGACGATGGGCTTGCAGCGCCTGGGCAACGTGCTGCGGCTGCTCGGCCGCGCCTTCACCGGCGACTACGATGCCAGCCGCTCCGGACCGAGCGCGTTGCTGGTGCAGATGCCCGGCGAACAGCACGGCTTCGGCCTGGCCATGGTGGTGCAGTTCTTCCGTCACGCCGGCTGGAACGTGCGCCAGGAACCGGTGCTCACGAGCGCCGACCTGATCGGCATCGTGCAGCGGGACTGGTTCGGCATCGTCGGCATCTCGGTCGCGTGCAGCGACCGGACGGAGGCGCTGGCCAACGACATACGCGCGATACGCCGGCATTCGCGCAACCGGTCGGTCGGCATCATGGTCGGCGGACCGCCCTTCATGGCCCATCCTCAGCTCGCGGCCCTGGTGGGGGCCGACGCCACCGCGACCGACGGCCGACAGGCGGTGCACCAGGCGCGAAGCCTGATCAGCCTTCTGGCCCAGGGATGACTCGCGCCACCATGACGGTCGGGCCTGACCACGCCGGCGCAGCTGGCGCGGAAGCTTACGCGCCGGCGTGTTCGGCGCCGTGACACATATGACGCATTGCACTAGGGACACCAAAAAAAACAAAGCGCGTACGTAGGGCGGGATCGGGTCATGCAGTGGAGGATCTCGTCTCTCGTGAAAACTTTCGTCTCTCCTGACAGCTCGCTGGGTGAGCTGGATGCACAATCGGTGGCCACCCTGATCGCCACCGCGTCCGACGTCGCACTCGTCGTCGACGCCGACGGCATCATCCGCGACATCGCTTTCCAGAGCGAGGAACTCTCCGAAGACCTGGACACCAGCAGGGAGTGGGTCGGGCGCAAGATGGTCTCGACCGTGGTGCTCGACAGCCGGGCGAAAGTGGCACACCTGCTGGCGGACGCAGCCATGCACAACGCCAAGCCGAAATGGCGGCACCTGAACCACGCGACGTCCGACGGGCGGTCGATCCCCGTGCTGTACTGCGCGGTGCAAGTCGGCGAGGACGGACGGATGGTGGCGTTCGGGCGCGACCTGCGGGCCATGTCGTCCCTGCAACAAAGGCTGATGACGGCGCAGGAATCGCTGGAGCGCGACTACGCGCGCATGCGCGAGGTGGAGGCGCGCTACCGGCTGCTGTTCCAGATGTCGTCCGAAGCGGTGCTGATCGTCGACACCGTCCGCCACCGCGTGGTGGAGGCGAACCCGGCCGCACGCGCGATGTTTCGCAGGCCCGGAGATAGCGCGTCCGGGCAGGCGCTGGACGAGATCTTCGCCGCCGGCACGGTCGAGAGCGTCGCCGCGCATCTGGGCGCCATACGCGCCGACGGACGGGCCGAGGAGTTCCCCGCCCGCCTCGCCGGCAACGACGCCGAAGTGCTCGTCTCGGCCTCGCTGTTCCGCCAGGAGAACGCGACGCTGTTCCTGGTACGCGTTTCGCCGGCGCCGAAAGACGCCGTGCAGGTGCCGGACGTCAAGCGCAAGCTGCTGCGCCTGGTCGAGAGCGCGCCGGACGGCTTCGTCGTCACCGACAGCGCGGGCAACGTGCTGACCGCCAACAAGTCGTTTCTGGAGATGACCGGGCTAGCCGACGAGGATCAGGTGCGCGGCGAGCCGCTGGATCGCTGGATCGGCACCTCCGGCGTGGAGCTGGACGTGCTGATCACCAACCTTCGGCAACGCGGCTCGGTGCGCTTCTTCACCACCACGGTGCACGGCGATGATGCGGCCCACGTGCAGGTGGAGATATCGGCGGTCGCGATCGGCAATGGCGGCCAGCCGTCCTTCGGCTTCGCCATACGCAACATCGGCCCGCGCCTGCAGCTGGAGCCGCGCGCCGCGCACCAGCTGCCGCGCTCGATCGAACAGCTTACCGAGCTGATCGGGCGCGTGCCGCTGAAGGACCTGGTCCGGGAATCCACTGACGTGATCGAGAAGCTCTGCATCGAGGCGGCGCTCGAGCTGACCGGCGACAACCGCGCCTCGGCCGCCGAGATGCTGGGGCTCAGCCGGCAGAGCCTGTACGTGAAGCTGCGCCGCTACGGCCTCGGGGACCTCGCGACGCATGAGCAGAATTAGCCCCGTGCAGGCCGGCGCGGCACGGCTGTCCCGCGCGCCCTCGGCACCCCGCATCGGCCTGGCCGCCTATGGCGAGCTGCTCAAGCCGATCACCTGGTTCGCGCCGATGTGGGCGTTCGGCTGCGGCATCGTCTCCGCCGCCCGCCCGGTCGGCGGGCGCTGGCTGCTGGTCGCCGCCGGGGTCGCGCTGTGCGGCCCGCTGGTGACCGGCACCAGCCAGGCGGTCAACGACTGGTACGACCGCCACGTGGACGCCATCAACGAGCCGGATCGCGCCATACCGTCCGGCCGCGTGCCCGGGCATGGCGGGCTGATGCTCGCGGGGCTGTGGACCATCCTCTCGCTGGCGGTGGCGAGCGCGCTCGGCCCCTGGGCGTTCGGCGCCACCGTGCTTGGGCTGGCGCTGGCCTGGGCTTACAGCGCACCGCCGCTGCGGCTGAAGCTGAACGGCTGGCTGGGCAACGCCGCCTGCGGTGCCTGCTACGAAGGGCTGCCCTGGTTCACCGGCGCCGCCATCATCGGCGGCGGCCTGCCGTCCCGCGCCGTCATCGCCATCGCCGCGCTCTACAGCGTCGGTGCGCACGGCATCATGACGCTGAACGACTTCAAGTCGATCGACGGGGACAGGCAGATGGGCGTGCGCTCGCTGCCGGCGATGCTCGGGGCGGACCGCGCCGCCCGCCTCGCCTGCCTGGTCATGGCGGTGCCGCAGGCCGTGGTCGTGGCACTGCTGCTGGCCTGGCGGTTTCCGCTCCACGCCGCCTGTGTCGGCCTGCTGCTGGCGGCGCAACTCGTGCTGATGACCAAGCTGCTGGCCAGCCCGCGGCAGAACGCGCCCTGGTACAACGCCACCGGCACCAGCCTGTACGTGCTCGGCATGCTCGTCGCGGCCTTTGCAACCCGGTCGATACTCCCGTGAGCTGGTTCGCGATCCTGCGCCTGGGCGTGGTGAACGCGGCGCTCGGCGCGATGGTGGCGCTGGTCACCTTCACGCTGAACCGGGTGATGACGGTGGAACTCGCGCTGCCGGCCATCGTGCCGGGCGCGCTCGTGGCGCTGCATTACGCGGTGCAGTTGCTGCGCCCGCGGCTGGGCTACGGCAGCGACCAGGGCGGGCGGCGGGCGCCGTGGATCGTCGGCGGCCTGGCCGCCCTGTGCGCGGGCGCCGTGCTGGCCTCGGCGGC
>CAXTJP010000142.1:0-5378 GCA_964244615.1 uncultured Acetobacteraceae bacterium | reverse complement strand
CCTAGGGTCGACCACGCTTTGCCATAAGTCGAATGGGTGTAGGCGGCGGCCACCACGTCGGGCCGGGCGGCGTGGATCGCGGCATGGATAGCGAAGGCGGCGCGGTTGACCGGGCGGTCGCCTTCGACCACGGCGCCGGTGTGATCCACCCGGATCAGGTCACGCACGCGCATCTGGCCGAAATGCCGGCCGAACGGGTTGACCCAGAAGCTGGTCGGTATGCTCCGGGTCGCGGGCGGTGACGTGGCCGGCCAGGCCCTGATTGAAGCCATGACGCGCAAACAGCCGGAAGGTCGCGGCCAGCCGCTGCTTGCGATGCAGCCGCTCCTCGGCGATCGAGCGGGGCGGTGCCTTGTCCTGCAGCAGGCTGACGAAATCGGGGCCGGGGATGCTTGGGGTCGAAACGTAGTTCATGGGATCACTCCTCCTTATTCGGCGGCGATGGAGAGGGCACTGCGGGCGGCGACGAGGTCGCGGACCCGCGGGATCAGTTCGCGACCGTATTGCACGGCATCGACCAGCGGATCGAAGCCGCGGATGAGGAAGGTCGAGATGCCGAGATCCACGTAGTCTAGCATCGCGTCGGCCACCTGGTCCGGCGTGCCGACCAGCCCGGTGGAGTTGCCCTGCGCGCCGGTCAGCGCCGCGATTCCGGTCCAGAGCCGCTTGTCAACCCGACTGCCTTGCGCGGCCGCCTCCAGCAGGCGGCGGGATCCCTCGTTGGGCGGCGCCTGCACGACCTCGCGGGCGTTGTTAGGGGAGCGGCCGCTGCCGCCGGCCTGGCGCAACGCGGTGGCGCGGGCCAGGATGTCGTCGGCCTTGGCCCAGGCCTGCTCCTCGCTATCGGCCAGCACCGGGCGCAGCGATAGGCTGAAGCGCGGCGTGCGGCCGAACGGGGCGGCGGCAGCGCGGATATGCGCCACCAGGCGGCGCACTTGGTCGTAGGTCTCGCCCCATAGCGCATAGACATCGGCATGCTTGCCGGCGACCGGGATCGCCGCGGCCGAGGCGCCGCCGAAATAGACCGGGATGCCAGCGTCCGTGTAGGGCTTCACATCGCCGAAGCCGCGCTCGACCTGATAATACTGGCCCGCATGATTGAACGGCACCGGCGAGGTCCACTCCTGGCGCACCACGTCGAGATATTCGCTGGTGCGGGCGTAGCGCTCGTCCTTGCTGAGGTGATCGCCGTCTTGCGCCAGTTCGGTGTCGTTGCCGCCGGTGATGATATGTACCGCGACCCGGCCCTTGGTGAGCTGGTCCAGCGTCGCCAGCTGGCGCGCCGCCAAAGTGGGGGCGGTGAAGCCCGGGCGGTGGGCGATCATCAGGCCCAGCCGCTCGGTGACGCTCGCGATGTGCTGGGAGACGAGGATGCTCTCGGCAGAGGTGGAGTTGAACGCCACCAGCACGCGGTCGAAGCCGACATGCTCCTGGGCCTTGGCGGCGGCCTCGATGAAGCCCGGGTCGATCGCGCCGGTGGTGCGGCGGATCGTCTCGGACGAATTGAAGTGGCCGACATAGCCGATGAACTCGACGCTCATAATATTAACTCCTGTGTAGATTAACCGTTCAGGGCACTGTTGAACGACGCGTCGAACAGCTTCGATGCATCGAGACGGGAGCGGATCACCCCGGCCGCAACGTATCGGTCGACGATCTTCTGCTGGTCCCGGATGACGCTGTCGTCGATCGGCACCGGCAACGGCGTTTCCCGCTCGAAGATCAGCCGGGCCACGGCCGGGGTGACGCCGATCTCGGCCGCCAGCACGGCGGCGTATTCGTCCCGATGGGTGTCCGCCCATTGTCGGGCGCGCGCGAGGCGGCTGCAGAAGTCGAGCAAGGCCTCGCGCTTGCCCGCGATGGCCTCGTTGCGCGCTACCAGATAGGAGAGCCCGGTCATCAGCCCGTTGCTGCCATCGACCACGATGCGGGCCTGGTCGATCAGCCGGGCTTGCGCGACATAGACGCCCCACGAGGACCAGGAATCGACGGCGCCGGTGGTCAGGGCCGCCTTGGCCTCGCTAGGCAGAAGATTGACGATCTTGAGGTCCGAGGCGGTCCAGCCCTGGGCTTCGATGACTGCGAGCACCAGCGAATGGCCGATCGAGCCGCGGTTGGTGGCGACCGTTCGCCCTTTAAGTTCCGCGATGGAGCGGATTGGCGAGGCATCCGGCACCATGATCGCCGTGCTCGCCCCGCTGGCGCGCGTGGGCGAGATGATGCGGGCGAGCACGCCGGCCGCCAGCGCGAAGGTGACCGGGGCGTCGCCAGCGAAGCCGCAATCGATCGCCTCGGCGTTGAGCGCTTCCAGCAACGGCGCCGCTGCCGCGAACTGGCTCCACTCCACTTGATAGGACAGGCCATCCAGCGTGCCTGCTGCTTTCATCAGCGCCTGCGCGCCGCCTTTCTGGTCGCCCGCACGGACTACCGTCGTTGCCGCGTGTGCGGCGCCAAATGGGAGTGCCGCCAGCCCGGCCAGCAGCATCCGCCGTGTAGTCATGACGACAACCCCAATTGCCCCAAGACTTCGCGCCGCAGCCGCACCAACTCGGGGTCATCGCGGTGGCGCGGATAGTCAAGTTCCACTTTCAGGTCTGCCCTGATGCGGGCCGGACGGTCGCTGACCACGATCACCCGGTTGGCCAGCAGCAGCGCTTCCTCCACGTCGTGCGTGACCAGCAGCGCGGTGAAGCCGCGGTCCTGCCAGATGCGGACCAGCTCGGCTTGCATCTGCAGCCGGGTCAGGCTGTCAAGCTTGCCGAGCGGTTCGTCGAGGATCAGCAGGCCGGGGTCGTTGACCAGCGCGCGGGCCAGCGCGGCCCGCTGCGCCATGCCGCCCGAGATCTGGTGCGGATAGGCGGTGTCGAAGCCCTGCAAGCCCACAAGCTGCAACGCCTCGTCGACCCGGTGGCCGAACCGCTTCAGTTCGCCGCGCGCTTCGAGGCCGAGGCCAACATTGGCGCGCACGGTGCGCCACGGATACAGCGTCGGGTCCTGGAACATCAGCACCCGGGACGGGTCCGGCCCGGTGATCCCTACGCCGGACGCCGCGATCCGGCCCTCTGTCGGCGGCTCCAGCCCGGCGACCAGCCGCAGCAGCGTGGATTTGCCGCAGCCGGACGGGCCGAGGATGGCGACGAACTCGCCGGGCGCGACGGAGAGGTTGACCTGCTCCAGCACCGGCAACGGCTTGCCGTCGATGACGAAGGTGTGGCTGACGTCCGTGATCTCCACGCCCAGTGCCCGAGCCGGCGCGTGCTGCAGGGCCGCGCTCACCACCGCACCAACCCCTTTTGCCACGACAGCGTTCGGTCGCGCACCTTGAACAGCAGCGTGATTAACGCGGTGCACATGAACGCCATGACCATCAGCGCCACATACATGTTGGCGTAGGCGGCCCAGCCCTGGGCCCATTGCATATACCAACCCAGCCCGGCTTTCACGCCCAGCATCTCGGCCACCACCAGCACGGAGAAGGATGCGCCCAGCCCCATGAACAGGCCGACGAACACCGAGGGCAGCGCCGCCGGCACCGCCACCTTGCGCACCAGGAACCAGGGCTTGGCGCCCATGGTGCGTGCGACGTCGTAATACGCCGCGCTGACGGCGGAGACGCCGGACCAGGTCAGCACGGCAACCGGGAAGAACGTCGCCAGCGCGATCAGGAAGGTGCTGGCGCTGGGGCTGCTCGGGAATACGAAGAACGCGATCGGGATCCAGGCCACCGCCGGCACCGGGCCGATGAGGCGCAGCACCGGATGCACCCAGTAGCCCACCGCGCGCGACCACCCGACCGCGACCCCGGTCAGGAACCCGGCCGATGCGCCCAGCAGATAGGCCGGCACCAGCAACCACAACGACCGCAGCAAGCTCTCGCCCAGCCGCGGCCAGTCATCGGTCAACACCTCGAGCATCGATTGCGGCGCGGCGAAGAACGGCCGCGGCAGAAGGTCCAACTTGGCCGTCACCAGCTCCCAGCCGCCCAGGCCCAGAGCCAGCACCGCGAGCCACGGTCCGGCATACCGCAACGCCGCCGGGAGCGGCCGGATGGCTGCCGAGAGTGAGGCCACGGCAAGGCCGGCCGCGGCCGCGGCGGCCAGCCAGCCCAGCAGCTGCGTCCGGCCCAGATCGTCCGCGTCGGGCCAGGTCATGATGATGGCCGCCGATGTCGCCCACAGGGCGGCCGCTCCGAGGCCGACCCACCAGATCGGATTGCGCGCCGTGGGACGGCCGACGAGGGCCACCCGTGTGGCGTCGACGACGCCGCTCATGATGACAGCACGTCGGCAAACACCTTGTCGGCGAAGCGGGCGGTGTCGGTGGCGGGGCGGATGACCTGCACGAGTTTCAGCTCGTCCGTGTACGCCGCGATCTCGGCCTTCAGCGCGCTGCCCACCGGATGGTGCTGGTGCGTGTGGCTGCGCAGCATGGCGGCCAATTGCGCCTGCGGGGCGGGCGAGTATTGCGCGAACACCGAAGCGGACTCGTCGGGATTGGCGGCCACGTAGTCCTGCGCTTCCAACAGTGCCCGGGTCAGAGCGCCGGCCGCCGCACGGTCGGTCTTGATCAAGCTGCCGCGCACGCCCAGCACGCAGCAGGCGCGGTGCTGGTACTCGCCGGTCAGGTTGTTGGCGACCTCCAGCAGGTCGTCCCGGTCGCGCACCACCCAGGCTAGCGGGTCGCCAAGCGCGAACGCGTCGATCTCGCCCTTCTGCAGCGCCACGCCCAGCAAGTCGGCCGGGAACTGCCGCCACGGGATGTCCTTGTTGGGGTCGATGCCCTGCTTGGCGGCGACGATGGAGAAGAAGTTCTTGTCCGGCGCGGCCATGTCGCTGCACCCGACCTGGCGGCCGCGCAGATCGGCAATGGTCTGCACCGGGCCGCCCTTCTTGGCGAACAGCCGCATGCAGCCACCATGGATCGCGGTGGTGATCTTGACGTCGAAGCCCTGCTCCAACGGCTTGAGCCAGCGCAGCGCCATGCCGACGCCGGCATCGGCCTTGCCGGTGCTGATCGCCTCGAGCAACTGGTCGGTGCTGCCGCCGAAATTGACCGCCTCGACGTCCAGCCCGTGCTTGGCGAAGATCCCGCGTGTCTCTGCCACTGGCACACCCACGGTGCAGATCGCGTTGGCGTTCCAGGTCAGCCGCAGCTTCTTCAGCGGCCCGATGACGGCGGCCGGCGCCGTGTCGGCCACATGGCAGATCGGCGTATTGCCGAGGAGTTCGTCCCGGGCGGGCCGCAGCGGCGCCATGGCGCCAACCGGGATCAGGGCGGCAGCCGCCCCAGCGGCGCGCAACAGGCGGCGGCGGCTGGGTGTGAATCGGTCGTTCATGCAGTTCCTTTGGGTGTTTGGATCATGCGGCAGCACGATTGGA
>CAXTJP010000141.1:0-5489 GCA_964244615.1 uncultured Acetobacteraceae bacterium | reverse complement strand
GAGCTGGACCACGAAGGCGGCGCGCCCGCGCGGCCCGATTGCGGGCAGCGGCTGGTGCACCACCGTCTCGCGCGTCGCCCGCTCGACCGGGTAGTCCTGCCGCAGCGCGGTGAGCGAGGCGTGCACCAGCCGCGGGTTGCGGGCGAAAATCTCGGGGCCGCCCAGGAAATCCTCGACGGCGCGGATCAGCAGGGCCGCGCGCTGGTAGCGGAACATCAGCAGCTCGGCCACGATCCACTTGACCGCGACCAGGCGCAGCATGCGCCCCGGGTTCGGCAGGTGCTTGGCGGCCAGCACGAACATGTTGCGGAACTCGTAATAGACGTGCCAGCTGCCGAGCTTGGCGTAGAACGGCTCGTGCCAGATGCCGATCCCTGCCGTGGAGACCAGCGGCACGCCGGCATCGTGCAGGCGCCGGCCGAACTCCACGTCGTCGCCCCGGATGAAGCACGGCATCGGGTAGCCGAGCCGGTCCAGCACGGCGAGCTCCAGGCCCATGAACCACCAGCCGTTGTAGTGCATCGGCGTGTCGTCGAGGAAGCGGCCGAGCGCGCCGGGGTGGGACAGCTCGGCGCCGAGATGCAGCGGCACGGTCGACAGCTTGGCGTCGTCCAGCCGCGCGCCGCCTTCGTAGAGGTGGGTGGGCCGGAACAGGTCGAGCATGTGGCCGGCCACCACCATCCCGCCGCGCGCAAGCTCGTACAGCCGCACGGTGCGCAGCACGGCTTCGGGCTGGATGACCACGTCGTCGTCCATCAGGATCGCGTGGGTGGCGCCCAGCGCCCGTGCTTCCAGCAGGCCGCGGGTGAAACCGCCGGCGCCGCCGCTGTTGGCCTGCTCCACGACGTGAAGCCGGCCGGCGAGCGCCGCGCACGCCGCCTGCAGCCGGGCGGGCAGGCCGGGCGGGCCGTTGTTGACGACGATGATGCCGGCCACGGCCGCCAGCACGTCCGGATCGTCGGCCAGCCGGGTCAGCAGGGCGACCAGGGGACCGTCGCGGTCGAAGGTGCAGATCACCGGCATCAGCCGCACCACACGCGCCGGGGTGGCGGTGCGCCACCGCCCGCCGGTGACCGTCACCGTGGTCCTGGGGCGGCGCGGGGCGACGACGCGCAACGCAAGCCGGCCGGTCGCGCGCGGGTGCGCGGGATCGGGGACGCACAGCGTGACGGCATTGCCCGCGGTGACGGTCTCGGCCACCAGCGCGGGCGGCGAGCCGCGCGTGTGCCGCCAGAGCTCCACCCTCGCCACGCCGTCCAGCTCCAGCTCCACGGCGAGCGGGCCCATGGCGGTGTGCCGCCGCCAGACGGTCTCGTCGAAGCTGTTGAAGTAGGTGTCGAGGTCGAGCGACTGGCCGCCCGGGATCACCGGGCTGGTTCGTGCGGTCTGGACCGGCCCCTCGTGACGCCAATACAAGCCGGCGGTCTCGACGCCGGCGGGCAGCACCAGCCGCTGCAGGATCAGGCCGGTCACGAGGCGCGCCGCAGGGCGGCCCGCGATTCGGCACGAAGCGACAGGCAGGCCGGGTCGCCGAGCCGGCCGAACACGCCGGCCCAGGTCGCGCGCAGCCAGTCCGCGTAGCCGGCGGCGTCGCGGGCGCGGCCGTAGTGGCAGGCGTAGCGGACATGGTCGGCGGCTAGCCACTGCCACATGCCGTAGCGCGAGAAGATCCAGCCGCGGTTGCGGAACTGGCAGCGGCGCTTGACGGCGCTGTCCGGCACCATGGCGTAGAACGCGCCGCCGAGGATCGGGTGGATTTCCGCGTCGCAGGCAGGGTGCAGGAAGATCACCCGGGTGTCGGTGGCGATCCGCAGCCCGGCCTGCCGGGCGCGCAGCAGGAACTCCACCTCGTCGCCGCGCATGAACAGCCGGGCGTCGGGCAGGCCGATGCGGGCGAACGCTTCGGCACGGATCAGCGCCCCGTTGAAGAGGTGGGCGAAGCCGCGGATGATCGGGTCGGGCCTGAGTTGCGCCACGGTGAAGCGTGTACGGCTTCCCTGCCGCAACGGAAAGGCCAGCCGTTCGGGCGCCGACGCGTTGCACACCAATGGGCAGGTCAGCGCGGCGTTCTCTGCCTGGGCCGTGGCCAGCAGATCGGCCAGGCAAGTCTCGTGGGCGGGCGCGCCATCGTCGTCCATCAGCCATACATGGGTGGCGCCCTGCGCCAGCGCGGCCCGTATGCCGGCCGCGAAGCCTGCCGCCGGCCCCTGGTTGGCGACCAGCTGCAGCACCTGTGCCTTCGGACAATGCAGGTGCATGAGCGGCAGCGGCAGATCACTGGCGTTGTCCACCACGATCACCGCGTCGGCGCGACGATGCTGCCGCGCCAGGGCGGCCAGGCAGTTCGCCAGCAAGGCAGGCCGGTTATGCGTGACGATGACGGCCGACACCTTGGTCGCCAGGGCTTGGGAGGCCGGGGCATCGGCGCCCGGAAGCGCGACGCTGCGGCCCGCGACGATGGGCGACGCCTGGGTTGGATCGGCAAGCATGGTTTGCGATTGCAGTCCGGGGCGGGCGAAGCAACGAACTTCATGGGTAGCGAGTGTCACAAGGTGGGTAGCGATCACTGAGAATGCGAGCCATTCGCAATTCTGCTTGCGTTTGCGAAGCATTCTCATTAACAGGAGCGCCAAAGGGGATTTGCCGTGAGAGACACGCCGCCTGGCCGCCATGCACGTTCGAGGTTCATCCAGAGCGCGGCCGCCGCGGCGACCCTCGGGTCGCTGGCACCGGCTGCCCAGGCCGCGCCGCCGCCGCTCTCGGTCCCGATCAGCGGTGACGAGAACAGCACCGATGGCGGCCAGGGATTCGGCGGGTTTCTCGGTGGCCTGCAGAAGAGCAACTTCCTGCTGGGCGACCTGTTCGGGCTGCGCACCGCGCTCGCCCGCTACGGCGTGTCGCTGGCGTTCCAGGAGACCAGCGAGGTGCTGGGCAACGCCACGGGCGGGGTCAAGCAGGGTGCCGAGTACGACGGCCTGACGCAGATGATCCTGCAGCTGGACACCCAGCGTGCCTTCGGCTGGTACGGCGGCCTGTTCAACGTCAGCGCGCTGCAGATCCACGGCCGCAACCTGAGTGCCGAGAACCTGCTGAGCCTGCAAACCTCCAGCGGCATCGAATCCGATCGGGCCACCCGCCTGTGGGAGCTGTGGTACGACCAGAAATTCCTCGCCGAGGACCGGCTGGACATCAAGGTGGGCCAGCAGAGCCTGGACCAGGAATTCATCGTCACCCCGAACGGGGCTTATTTCCTCAACACCATGTTCGGCTGGCCGCTGATCCCTTCGGTGGATCTGCCAGGCGGCGGGCCGGCCTATCCGCTCTCCGCACTGGGCATTCGGGTGCGCTGGCGGCCGATCAACGCGGTGGCGATCCTGGCGGGCATCTACAACGGCAGCCCGTCGCCCAGCGAGGACGGCGACCCGCAGCTGGTCAATGCCTCGGGCACCAGCTTCCCCACCAACGGACGGCGGCTGATCTTCGGCGAGGTGCAGTACAGCTACCCGGCGGTGGGCAGCATGGTCTATCCGGGCCAGGGCGCGCCGCTGGGCCACACCTATCGCCTGGGCGCCTGGTACGATTCGGAGCGGTTCGGCGACCAGCGTTACGACACCGACGGCGTGCCGCTCGGCTCGCCGCAGAGCAACGGCAACCCGCTGCAGCATCGCGGCGACTACTCGATCTACGCGGTGGCCGACCAGATGGTCTGGCGCCAGACCGACAACCCAAACGAATCGATCAGCGTGTTCGGCCGGGTGATGGGCACGCCGCAGGCCGACCGCAACCTGGCCGATTTCAGCCTGAACGCGGGCGTCGTCTATCACGACCCGTTCGCCAACCGGCCCGACGACACGCTGGCGCTGGGCATGGGCTACGCCCATGTCAGCAGCCGTGTGTCCGACGCGGACCGGGACAGCGTGTCCACCATCGTGGCCAGCGGGCAGCCGAGCTACGATGGCATACGCAGCAGCGAGACGTACGTGGAGGCGTCCTACACCTACCAGGTTCATCCGTGGTGGCAGGTGCAGCCCGACCTGCAATATATCTTCAATCCCGGCGGCGGGATCGCCGATCCCGACAACCCCGGCCGACGCGTGGGCGACGAGTTCGTGCTCGGCCTGCGCACCAACGTGCTGTTCTGAGAGGACGAGACGATGACGACCTGTTCGAACCCCTTGTCCCGCACGGCGCGCTGCCTGGCCGTCCTGGCGACGCTCGGGCTGGCCCCGGCCGCCATGGCCGACCAGCCGCACGGCTTCCTGGAGACCGTGCACCGGCACACGACGCTGACCTCCACCATCACCGACAACGGGGACGTCAACCCCTACGCCGTCATCGTGGCCCCGGTCTCCGCCGGCAAGGTTCAAAAGGATGACGTGCTGGTCGACAACTTCAACAACATCTCCAACCTGCAGGGTACCGGCACCACCATCGTCGGCTACCGGCCGTCCACCAAGGGCAGCTACCTGTTCGCCAAGCTGCCGCAGAACCTGGCGCAATGCCCGGGCGGCATCGGGCTGACCACGGCGATGACCATGCTGAAGACCGGCTGGGTGATCGTCGGCAGCACGCCGAGCCGCGACGGCACCACGGCCACCAAGGGCGACGGCTGCGTTCTGGTGCTGGACCCGAACGGCCGCCTGGTGGCGGTGTGGTCCGGCCCCAGCGTCAACGACCCCTGGGGCGACATGGCGGTCGTCGATCGCGGCAGCACCGCCACGCTGTTCATCAGCATGGCAGGCTTCGGCCTGCCCGGCCCCAACGTGATCGACCCGACGACCGGCCTGCCGACCAAGCACAGCAACGCCACCGTGCTGCGGCTGGAGGTCAGCATTCCCGACGGCAAGCCGCCCGTCCTGGTCAGTGAGACCGTGGTGGGCCACGGCTTCGCCGCCCGCCCCGACCGCGACAACTTCCTGCTCGGCCCGACCGGCCTGGCGCTGGGCGCCGACAACACGCTGTTCGTCACCGACGGGCTGGACAACGTGATCACCGCCATCCCCAACGCCACTACCCGGACCGACAGCGCGGGCACCGGGCGCGTGGTCACCAAGGACGGCCTGCTATCCTGGCCGCTGGCGATGACCTGGACCCCCGAGGGGCACCTGCTGGTGTGCAACGGCAAGGACGGGCGGCTGGTGGAGGTTGACCCTGCGCAGGGCCGCCAAATCTACGCGCAATGGATCAACAACGACCAGGCGCAGTCGCCGCCGGGCAACGGCGACCTGTTCGGCATCGCCATGACGCCTGACGCGCGCGGCTTCTACTACGTGATGGACGACGTGAACACGCTGATGCGGGGTGGTCGATGAGGCCAGGGCCGGGCTCGGACGGCGCGGAAGCGGTGCAGCCCTCGCGCCGCCGGTTCCTGACGGCCTCGGCCGGCCTGGTCGCGGCGGCCGGCACCGCCCGCGCCGCGGCGCCCCAGGCCGAGCAGCCGGTGGCGCTCGAGCCGTTCCACGGCGCGCACCAGGGCGGCATCGTCACGC
>CAXTJP010000140.1:0-5497 GCA_964244615.1 uncultured Acetobacteraceae bacterium | reverse complement strand
TCATCAGGATCGCCTCGACGTTGCCGCCGGTCTTGAGCCCGAACAGCGTGCCGCGATCGTGGATCAGGTTGAACTCGACGTAGCGGCCGCGCCGGACCAGCTGCTGGTGGCGCTGCGCCGGGGTCCAGGGCTGCCGCATGCGGTCGCGCACCAGTCGCGGATATACCGACAGGAAGGCGTCGCCGACATCGCGCGTGAAGGCGAAGTCGGCCTCCAGGCTGCCGGTGTCGAGATGGTCGAAGAAGATGCCGCCGAGGCCGCGCGGCTCGTTGCGGTGCGGCAGGAAGAAGTAGCGGTCGCACCACGCCTTGAAGCGCGGGTAGTAGTCCGGATCGTGCCGGTCGCAGGCGGCCCGCAGCGCGGCATGGAAGCGAGCGGCGTCCTCTGCCGCCTCCGGGCTGTCGGGGAACATCGGCGTCAGGTCGCCGCCGCCGCCGAACCAGCCCCTGGTGGTGACCAGCAGGCGCGTGTTGAAGTGCGCCGCCGGTACCAGCGGGCTGCGCGGGTGCGCGACCAGGCTGATCCCCGACGCCCAGAAGCTGGGGTCCTCCGCGGCCCCGGGGATCGAGGCGCGGAACTCGGGGCTGAATTCGCCCTGCACGGTGGAGACGTTGACGCCGACCTTCTCCAGCACCCGCCCGCGCATCAGGCTGATCACGCCGCCGCCGCCCTCCTCCTGCCCGGCCGCGTCCGGACCATCGGCTCCCGGGCGCTTCCAGGGCGTGCGCTCGAACCGCCCCGGCGGCTGTTCCGGACCGGCCGCCAGCCCGTCCGCTTCCGCCTCGATCGCCTCGAACGCGGCGCAGAGCCGGTCGCGCAGGCCCTCGAACCAGGCGCGCGCCGCATCACGCACCACGTCGTGCTTTGGGCGGAGTTCGTGCGATGCGGCGGCGGGGTGCGTGATTGGTTCCATGGCGTGCATCTATAGCTGATCGGCCAGCCTGTTGCAGGCCCACCCTGCCAGCCTTACTATGTAGCTTCGAAGAGGGTCCCCACGGGTCCCTCCGTTTCCTGGCGTCCGCGCGGACGCCGTTGGCTCCCGGAGCGACCGGGCTGCCCGATATGGCTGAAGGACCTCTTGATGGCCGGCCCGTCCCACGGTGATTTTCACGGCGACCCCGCTTCCCCACCCGCCTCCGGCCTCGCGGACCCCGCGGGCCTCACCGACGCTCCCGGCCTCACCAGCCCGTTCGCGCGCTGGATCGACCAGCGGTTGCCGATCATCTCCGGGTTCCGGCGCGAGTACGTGGACTACCCGACGCCGCGCAACCTGAACTATCTCTGGACCTTCGGCGCGTTCGCCACCGTCTCGCTGGCCGCCCTGATCCTCAGCGGCATCTTCCTGTCGATCAACTACACCGCGACCGCCGCCGGCGCCTTCGCCAGCGTCGAGGCGATCGACCGTCAGGTAAGCAGCGGCTGGGTGATCCGCTCGATCCACCAGGCCGGCGTCAGCCTGCTGTTCGTCGCCCTCTACGTGCACACCTACCGCTCGCTGTACTACGGCTCCTACAAGCGTCCGCGCGAGCTGCTCTGGCTGACCGGCGTGCTGCTGCTGCTGATGGTGATGGTCTCCTCCTTCGCCGGCTACGTGCTGCCCTGGGGCCAGATGAGCTACTGGGGCGTGGTGGTGCTGACCAACGCGCTGTCCGCGCTGCCCGGCCTCGGCCACGGCCTGGCGATGTGGCTGCAGGGCGGCAACGCCCTTGGCGACGCATCGCTGCACCGCTTCTACGTGCTGCACTTCGTCATCGGCTTCCTGATCCTGGGTGCGGTGGTGCTGCACGTGGTGTCGCTGCACGTGACCGGTTCGAGCAACCCGCTCGGCATCGAGGTGAAGGGGCCGCAGGACACGCTGCCGTTCCATCCTTACTACACCTCGAAGGACGGGCTCGGCCTGTGCGTGTTCCTGCTCGCCTTCGCGATCCTGGTGTTCTACCTGCCCGGCCTGCTGACGCAGTCGGACAACTACGTGCAGGCGAACCCGTTCTCCACCCCGTCGGACATCACCCCGGAATGGTACTTCGCGCCATTCTACGCCATCCTGCGCGCGGTGCCCTCGAAGCTCGGCGGCCTGGTGCTGTCCTCGGGCGCCGTGCTGGTGCTGTTCGCGGTGCCCTGGCTCGACACCTCGCCGGTGCGCAGCGCGCGCTTCCGGCCGGTCTATCGCAGGCTGATGGCGGTGCTGGTGGTGGCCTTCCTGGTGCTGCTGGCCGCTGGCCTCAACCGTCCGGTCGGCGTGTGGCTGCTGCTCTCGCGCCTGGCCACCGCCTACTGGTTCCTGCATTTCCTGGTGCTGCTGCCGCTGCTCGGCGACGTCGAGCGCACGCTGCCGGTGCCGGACAGCATCAGCCGTCCGGTGCTGCGGCCGCGTCCGGCCGCGGGTGCCGGTTCCGGCGGCGTCGGGCTGCGCGCCAGCGGGGTCGCCGCCTCCATGGAGCGCAGGTGATGCCTCGCCGTCCCTGGGGTGCCGTGTCCGGCATCGGCCTTGCCGCCGCCTGCGCGGTGCCGGCCGCGGCGCAGACGCTGCAGTCGCTGCCGGTGCCGGAGTCGCGCTGGAGCTTCGAGGGTCCGTTCGGCACCTTCGATCTGGCCAGCGCGCAGCGCGGCTACGCGGTCTACAGTCAGGTCTGCGCCTCCTGCCACTCGATGAAGCAGCTGACCTTCCGCGACCTTGCCGGCCTCGGCCTGGACGAGGACGCGATCCACAACATCGCCGCCGGCCAGCCGGTCCCGTTCGGCACCGACGCCAGCGGCAACACGGTGCTGCGGGCCGCGACCCCGGATGACCATTTCCGGCTGCCCTATGCCAACGACGTCGCCGCCAGGGCCGCCAACAACGGCGTGGCGCCACCCGACGTCTCCCGCCTGGCGATGACCGTCCAGGGCGGCGCCAGCTTCATCCAGGCCTACCTGACCGGCTTTCGCGACGCGCCGCCCAACGTCACGTTGGCCGCCGGGATGCACTATAACGACTATGTCCCCGGCAACTCGGTCGCGATGCCCGACCCGCTGCAGGACGGCCAGGTGAAGTATGCCGACGGCACCAGGCCGACCAAGGCGCAGATGGCGCACGACGTGACCACCTACCTGGCCTGGAGCGCGCAGCCGCACCTGGAGGAGCGCCGCCGCCTCGGCGTGCGCGTGGTGATCTACCTGGTGCTGCTGCTCGGGCTGGTGGCGGTGGTCAAGCGCAAGGTATGGGCCGATGTCCGCTCCTGACATGGCGGTCCGGCCGGTGATCGGCCTGATCGGCGGCTCCGGCCTGTATGACATCGAGGGCCTGGAGGACAAGGTCTGGCGCGAGGTCGAGACCCCCTGGGGCAAGCCGTCGGACGCACTGCTGTTCGGCCGGCTCGGCGGCATCGACTGCGTGTTCCTGCCGCGTCACGGCCGCGGCCACCCGATCCCGCCGAGCCGGCTGAACTACCGCGCCAACATCGACGCGCTGAAGCGGTCCGGCGTCACCGACGTGATCTCGCTGTCGGCGGTCGGCTCGCTACGCGAGGATCTGCCGCCCGGCCACTTCGTGATCATCGACCAGTTCATCGACCGTTCGTTCGCGCGCGAAAAAAGCTTCTTCGACACCGGGCTGGTGGCGCACGTCTCGGTGGCCGACCCGCTCTGCCCGCGCATCGGCGACGTGCTGGAGGCCGAGGGGAGGGCGCTCGGCCTGCCGATCACCCGCGGCGGCACCTACCTGGTGATGGAGGGCCCGCAATTCTCGACGCGGGCGGAGAGCAACCTGTACCGGAGCTGGGGCTGCTCGGTGGTCGGCATGACCAACATGCCCGAGGCCAAGCTCGCCCGCGAGGCGGAGCTCTGCTACGCTACGGTGGCGATGGTCACCGACTATGACTGCTGGCATCCGGGCCATGACAGCGTCACCGTCGATGCGGTGGTGGCGATCCTCACCGCCAACGCCGGCAACGCCCGCAGCCTGCTGCGCGCGGCGATCCCCCAGCTTGGCCAGCCGCGCGGGCTTTGTCCGGCCGGCTGCGACCGGGCATTGGACCACGCCATCATCACCGCCCCCGACGCGCGCGACCCCGCGCTGGTGGCCAAGCTCGACGCGGTCGCCGGACGGGTGCTCCGACGCGGCTGATCCGGCCCCCCCCCGCGGTCAGAGCCGGCCGAGCACCAGCAGGATGATCACGGCGATCAGCAGCAGCCCGAGCCCGCCGGCGGGAAAGTAGCCCCAGCCGCGGCTATAGCCCCAGCTCGGCAATACGCCTACCAGCAGCAGGATCAGGACGATCAGCAGGACGGTTCCGAACATCCTGGCTCCCTTCCGGTCCTGGGATGGAGCTGCGGGTCGCCCGCCCTACAGGTGATGCTGCAGGAAGGCCAGGCTGCGCTCCTGGGCCAGGGCGGCCGAACGCGCATCGTAGCTCGCGCGCTCGGCGCAGCCGAAGCCGTGACCGGCGCCCTCGTAGACGAACACTTCAACCCCGGGCTGGGCGGCCCGGATCGCCTCGATGTCGGAGAGCGGGATGTGGGCGTCCTCGGCGCCGAAATGCAGCTGCACGGGGCAGTTCGGCACCGCGTCCTTCGTGCCGGCGATGCCGCCGCCGTACCAGCCGATGGCGGCCTTGAAGTGCCGGCTGCGCGTCGCTGCCGCCCAGGCCAGGCTGCCGCCCCAGCAATAACCGATGATGCCGGCGCCCTCGCGTCCGAGTGCCTCGGCGGCGGCGGCGATGTCGGCCAGCGTGTCCTCGGGCTTGATCTTCTGCGCGAGACCGATGCCGCGCTGCATGTCGGGTCCCTCATAGCCCATCTCGACGCCGGGCTCGGCGCGGTCGAACAGGGCGGGCGCGATCACGCGATAGCCGGCGTCGGCGAATCCGTCACACACCGCGCGGATATGGTGGTTCACCCCGAAGACTTCCTGCAGCAGCACCAGGGCGCGCGGACTGTCCGGGAAGCCGGCTTCGTAGGCGGAGAGGCGATGCCCGTCCGCCGCGATGAGGGTGATGGTCTTGCCCATGATGCTCGTCCTTCGAAGCTGGATCGGGCAGGATGAAGCGATGGCAGAGATCGTCAACCTCAACCGCGCGAAGAAGCGCCGGGCGCGGGCGCAGGAGGCAGCCCTCGCGCAGCAGAACCGCGTCCGCTTCGGCCGCACCGGTGCCGAGAAGGCCCGCGACCAGCGCACGCAAGCGGCGCGCGAGACGCTGCTGGACGGCAAGCGGCGCGCGTCCTCGCCCGGCGATCCGCCCGAGGCCCGGGACCCGCCGGAAGGTTAGAAGGTGTTATGCACCTGTCATGAGGTCGGCGGCGTGCTTGAGCATGTATCCGACGAAGGCGATGACGTCGAAGCCGGCGAGTGTTGCGGCGTATCGCTCGTAGTCCTTGACCAGCCGGCGACAGCGCGTGGCCCAGGCAGGCGATCGTTCCACCACCCGGCGTCGGGGCAGCAGGACAAAGCCGCGCTTTGGTTGGGGCAGTTTGACGACGTGCAGCGCGATGCCCTCGGCCGCGGCGGCATCGGCGGCGG
>CAXTJP010000139.1:0-5578 GCA_964244615.1 uncultured Acetobacteraceae bacterium | reverse complement strand
TGCGGGTGGCCGCCGTCGCGCCGGGCGCGACGCCGCTGGCGGTGGCCGAGGGCCGGCAGGCGGCGAACCCGGCGCGCGACTTCCCCATCGGCGCGCTCGGCTCGGGCTCGGATTTCTCGGCGTTCCTGCAGCATCTGGGCCTGGCCGCCATCGATCTCGGCTACGGCGGAGAGGGCGAGGCGGGCGGGGTGTACCACTCCGCCTACGACACGTTCGAGCACCACAGCCGCTTCGTCGACCCCGGTTTCGTCTACGACGCGCTGCTCGCCCGCACCGTCGGCCGCCTGGTGCTGCACGCCGCCGACGATCCGCTGCCGCCGCAGCGCGCCGGCGACCTGGCCGACGCCGTCACCGGCTACATCGCCGAGATACGCAAGCTGGTCACCACCGAACGCGAGGCCGCCGAAACCCAGGCCGCCCTGCTGCGCGACCACGCCTACGACCTGGCCGCCGACCCCACCCAGGCCACCCGGCCGCCCGCTGCCGTGGGGCCCGTGCCCTACCCGGAACTCGCGCCGCTCGACAACGCCGCCAGCCGCCTCACCCAGTCCGCCCACGCCTACGACACCGCCCTGGCCCATGCCGGCCCGACGCTGCCCCCCGACCGCCTGGCCCGGCTGCAGGCGCTGATGCTCACCATCGACCAGACGCTGGCCCCGGACACCGGGCTGCCAGGCCGCCCTTGGTACAAGAACCTGATCTACGCCCCAGGCCGCTTCACCGGCTACAGCGCCAAAACCCTGCCCGGCGTGCGCGAAGCCATCGAGGAACACCGCTGGCCCGACGCCGACCGCTACGCCCGCCTGACCGCGAGCGCGCTCGACGCCTACGCCACGCGGCTGGACCAGGCGCGTGGGGTGATCGAGGGACCTTAGCGCGAGGCTGGTGATCACCTCGTCGCTGGCCAACGTCTTCGAGTGACGCCCGATCGGATGACGGCGCGAAGGATCAGGCCGGCGCGGTGCCGGCCGCGATCTTGTCCAGCACGGCAACGGCGTCGGCCGGCAGCACCAGTTCGGCGGCGGCCAGGTTTTCGCGCAGGTGGCCGACCGACGACGTGCCGGGGATCAGCAGGATGTTGGGCGCGCGCTGCAGCAGCCAGGCCAGCGCCACCTGCATCGGCGTGGCGCCGAGCCGTGCCGCGACGTCTGACAGCGCGGTCGATTGCAGCGGCGTGAAGCCGCCGAGCGGGAAGAACGGCACGTAGGCGATGCCGGCGGCGGCGAGCTCGTCGACCAGCGCGTCGTCCTCGCGATGCGCGAGGTTGTATAAATTCTGCACGCAGACGATCTCGGCCATGCCGCGCCCCTCGGCCACCTGCTTCGGTGTCGCGTTGCTGAGGCCGATGTGGCGGACCAGACCCTGCCGTTGCAGCTCGGCCAGCGCGGTCAGCGGCGCCTCGATCGAGCCCTCGGCTGGACCGAGCGTGCTGAACATGAGGCGCAGGTTGACCACGTCGAGCGCGTCCAGGCCCAGGTTGCGCAGGTTGTCGTGCACCGCGTCGGTCAGTTCGGCCGCCGCGAAGGCGGGGTTCCAGGATGCGTCGGCGCCGCGCCGTGCGCCGATCTTGGTGACCAGGACAAGGTCGTCCGGGTACGGGTGCAGCGCCTCGCGGATGAGCTGGTTGGTGACGTGCGGGCCGTAGAAATCGCTGGTGTCGATGTGATCGACGCCGCTCGCCACCGCCTCGCGCAACACCGCCACCGCGCCGTCGTGGTCCTTCGGCGGCCCGAACACGTGCGGCCCGGCCAGCTGCATGGCCCCGTAGCCGAGCCGCTGCACGATGCGGTCGCCGAGCTTGAACGTTCCGGCCTGGCTGATGTCGGTCATTGTCTGTCTCCCTTGATCGGCCATCGGTGCCGAGCCTACCTCTTCCAGGCCATGCCGCCATCGACCACCAGCGTGCCGCCCACCACGTAGTCGCCGGCGCGGGACGCAAGGTAGACGGCCGTGCCCGCCATGTCTTCCTTGGTGCCGATCCGGCCGGACGGGATCACCCGGCTGACCTCGTCCGCGTGGTCGCGCGCCAGCTTGTTCATGTTGGAGGCAAAGGCGCCCGGGGCGATGGCGTTGACTACGATGTGGTCGCCGATCAGCCGCAGCGCCATGCGCTTGGTCAGGTGGATGAGCCCGGCCTTGCTCGCGGCGTAGGAGTAGGTCTCCTGCAGGTTGACCGAGATGCCGTCGATGGAGGCGATGTTGATCACCTTGGCGGGCTGCTCCCGCGTCGCGGCCGCCTTTAGCGCGCCATGCAGCGCCTGGGTCAGGAAGAACGGCGTCTTCAGGTTCAGGTCCATCACCTTGTCCCAGCCGCTCTCGGGAAAGGTGTCGAACGACTCGCCCCAGGCAGCGCCCGCGTTGTTGACCAGGATGTCGAGCTTGTTCTCGTGCCCGAGATAGAGCTCGGCCATGGCGCGTGCCCCGGCGGCACCGGAGACGTCGGCGGGCAGCGGGATGCAGGGTCCGAACTGCGCCAGGCGCTGCGCGGTCTCCTCGCAGGCGCTCGCCTTGCGGGCGGAGACGTAGACGCGGGCGCCGGCGCGCAGAAAACCTTCGGCGATCATCTCCCCGATGCCGCGCGACCCGCCGGTGATCAGGGCCACACGGCCCTGCAGTGAGAAATAGTCGTTCATTCTTGTCTCCTTGGCATCGTTGCCTCCCTGGCGTCTGCCGCGGTGTTCGTCCGGGCGCGATGAAACCCCTGTCATGACATGGGTTTCACCGTAGCGAGGATGGAACGGTCAGTTCTGCGCCAATATAGCAACAGGCAAGCGGCCTGTCCGCGAACACAGTTTGGGAGATCCACGATGACGAACCAGCCAAGTCTTCGACGCCGCACGGGCTTTGCCGCCGTCCTCCTGGCCGGAACGGCCGCCTGCGGCCTGACGTTCGGCGGCTTCATGCTCGCCGGCACCCAGACCGCCAGCGCCCAGACCGACAGCGTGGTGCAGCCAAAGCCGGGCGCGATCCAGCCGGGCCAGATCAGCCACCCGCTCCCCGATTTCGTGGGCCTGGTCAAGCAGGTCAAGCCGGCCGTGGTCTCGATCACCAGCAAGATGCACCCGGACGAGGAGGAGGACCCCCAGGGAGGCGGCGGTGGCGGTGGCGGTGGCGGGATGCCGGGCTTCGGCCATGGCCAGATACCGTTCCCGTTCGCCTTCGGGTTCCCCCGGCAGCAGCAGCGCCAGCGCACCGTGGAGGCGCGCGGTTCGGGCTTCCTGATCGACGCGGACGGCACCATCGTCACCAACAACCACGTGGTGCGCGGCGCCACCTCCGTCTCCGTCACCCTCGATGACGGCACCGTGCTGCCGGCGCGGGTGATCGGGCGCGACAAGGCGTCGGACCTCGCGGTGCTGAAGGTCAAGTCCAGCCACCGCCTGCCGTTCATCAACCTCGGCGACAGCAACGCCGCCGAGCCGGGCGCCTGGGTGGTGGCCGTGGGCAACCCGTTCGGCCTGGGCGGCACGGTCACCGCGGGCATCGTCAGCGCGCGCGGCCGCGACATCGGCGAGGGTAGCTACGACAGCTTCATCCAGATCGATGCGCCGATAAACCAGGGCAATTCCGGCGGCCCGCTGTTCACCCAGGACGGCCAGGTGGTGGGCGTGAACAGCGCCATCATCTCGCCCAGCGGCGGCAGCGTCGGCATCGGCTTCGCCATACCCTCCAACACGGTCAAGAGCGTGGTCGCACAGCTCGAGAAGTCGGGCCACGTCACGCGCGGCTACATCGGCGTGCAGGCCCAGGGGGTGAATGCCGCCATGTCGGACGCGCTGCATCTGCCCGGCAGCACGACCGACGAGCGCGGCGCGCTGGTGGCGGGCGTGGAGCCGGACGGGCCGGCGAGCCATGCCGGCATCGCACCGGGCGACGTGATCGTGGCGGTCAACGGCCAGCACGTCGGCAACCCGCGCGAGCTGGCGATCAACGTCAGCCAGACCGTGCCCGGCTCCCATGCCAAGCTGGACGTTCTGCGCCAGGGCCGTACCCAGACGCTGGACGTGACGGTCGGCACGCTGCCCGGCGACGGGTCCGGTCGCGGCAGCGCCCTGGCCAGCCAGGACGGGCAGAGCCTTGGCGTCTCGCTCTCCCCCATCACGCCCAACCTGCGTCAGCAGCTCGACCTGGCCGACGGCGCACGCGGCGCCGTCATCACCTCGGTCACGCCGGGATCGGCGGCCGAGCAGGCGGGGCTGCAGCCGGGCGACGTGATCACCGCCGTGGGCGACCACGCGGTGTCCGGCACGGGCGACGCCAGCCGGGCGATACGCGACCAGCTGAAATCCAACCAGGCGGTGGCGCTGCGCATCATGCGCAGCGGCGAGAACCTGTTCGTGGCGATCACGCCGGCGCCGGCACAGGGCGACAGCCAGGACGACGATAACGGCTGAACGACAAAGGTTCCCGGCACGCCTCGCCCGGCATGGTCGGCGAGGCGTGCCGGCGCCGCCGGACGCTCAGGCGTGACCGTGCGCCGCGAAAGGCTCCAAGGTGGTCTCCCGCAGGAGGTTGGCGAACAGCTTCAAGCCGTCCGCCGATCCCCGGTCGCACAGGACGCCACCCTGGAACTGCACGGCGAACAGTTCGGCCTGTTCGGCAATGATCAATGCGGCTTTACGAAGCGCCTGCTGCGCCAGCATTGCCTGTTGGTCGTCCGGCATCGCCTGCCAATCGGTGGGTTTTGATTGTGCTCTTGTCATGACTGCAACGTAGTCGTCGGCAGGTTAACAACCTCGTGCCGCGAGACACCCGGCGCCGCCTTCTCACGGCCATGTGACAACGCGAGGCTGACGGTGCTCAGACGCCTCGGGTTAGCTCGTACAGCGCCACCGTGGCTGCGGCCGAGACGTTCAGGCTTTCCATGGTTCCGGGCATTGCCAGGCCCGCCAGCTCGTCGCAGGTCTCGCGCGTCAGACGGCGCAGCCCGGCGCCCTCGGCACCCAGCACCAGCGCCACCCGGCGCTCCGCCAGGGCTCCGCCACGCAACGGCGGCTGCTCGGCGGCGAGCCCCACCACCCACAGCCCCGCCGCCTTCAGCGCCACCAGCGTGCGCGCCAGGTTGACGGCGCGGATCAGCTTCATCGTCTCCAGCGCGCCCGACGCGGCGCGGGCCAGGGCGCCGGTCTCCTCGGGCGCGTGGCGGTCCTGCACGATCACGCCGGCCACCCCGAAGGCCGCGGCCGAACGCAGGATGGCGCCCACGTTGCGCGGATCGGTCACCTGGTCCAGCACCAGCAACGGCCCGGACTCCTCGAGCAGCACCGACAGCGGCGGCTGCGGCAGCGGGTCGGCCAGCACGGCCATGCCCTGGTGCACCGCGTCACGCCCCAGCATCTGGTCCAGCCGCGCGCGGTCGATACGCTCATGCACTTGCGGCCAGGGCGGTGGCAGGCGCGCCGTCAGGGCTGCCTCCGCCTCCTCGGTCAGCAACAGGCGGCGCAGCCGGCGCTGCGGGTTGGCCAGCGCCGCCGCGACGGGATGCAGGCCATAGAGCCACACCGTGCCGGGGGGTGCCTGGCTGCGCTGCGGCTCGGCCGGCGATCGTCCACGCTGCGCATGGGCGCGCTGCGGCTCG
>CAXTJP010000138.1:0-5665 GCA_964244615.1 uncultured Acetobacteraceae bacterium | reverse complement strand
GGGCGGCGGCGGCACCCCGGTCGCCACCGGCCTGGAAGCCGCCACCGCGCTGGCCGTCTCCCTGCGCGCACGCGGGGAGACCCCGCTGCTGGTGGTGCTGACCGACGGCCGCGCCAACATCACCCAGGGCGGGGTCGCCGATCGCGTCCGCGCCGGGGAGGAGGCCGGCCTGGCCGCGGGACGGCTGCGCGCAACCGGGGTGGCGTCGCTGCTGGTCGACATCTCGCCGCGCCGGGAGACCAGGGCCGAGGCGCTGGCCGCGAGCATGGGCGCGCTCTACCTGAAGCTGCCCGATGCCGAGGCGCTGTCCCGCGCGGTGCGCAAGGCCGCCGCTTGATCGGTGGCCTCAGCGGCAGGCTGACCGGCGCGCTGTCCTGGGACCAGGACGGGCGCGACTGGCCGAACCGGACGTCGAGCCGCTTCGTCCGCGTGGCGGGCCTGCGCTGGCACGTGCAGACGATGGGCGCCGGCCCAAAGATCCTGCTGCTGCACGGCACCGGCGCCTCCACCCATTCCTGGCGCCGGATCATGCCGCTGCTGGCGCCGCACTTCTCGCTGCTGGCGCCCGACCTGCCCGGGCACGGCTTCACCGAGATGCCGCTCGCGCAGCGCATGTCCCTGCCGGGCATGGCGCACCTGCTGGACGGGCTGCTGCGCGGCATGGAGTTCGAGCCTGACCTGGTGGTAGGCCATTCCGCTGGCGCCGCAATCCTGGCGCGAATGGTCCTGGACGGCAGCGTCCGGCCGCGCGCGATGGTCAGCCTGAACGGCGCGCTGATGCCGCTGCCCGGCGCCTCGTCGCGGCTGTTCCCGATGGCGGCGCGCCTGCTGGCCGGCACCTCGGTGGTGCCCTGGATCTTCTCCCTGCATGCCGCCAACCGCGACCTGGTGGCGCGCCTGCTCGGCAACACCGGCTCGCGCATGGAGCCCGACGATCTGCGCTCCTACCGCCGCCTGCTGCTCAATCCGGGCCATGTGTCGGCGGCGCTGCAGATGATGGCGCACTGGGACCTGCAGAGCCTGGCCACCGATCTCGCCGGGCTGCGGCTGCCGCTGACCCTGATCGTCGGCGGCAACGACCGCATGATCCCGCCGGCCGACGCCGAGCGGCTGCGCGCGATCCTGCCGCAGGCGCGCATCGTCCGCCTCGAAGGGCTCGGTCACCTCGCGCACGAGGAGCAGCCGGAGCGAATCGCGGGGCTGGTGGCGGCGGCCTACGGTGCACCGGCGCCGGCGGCGACTTGATCCGCGTCACCGACGCCATCCTGTGCCTGGTCGTCCTGGAGGGTGCCGGATTGTTCCTGCTGCACCGGCTGACCGGCCGCGGCCTGGCCGCGCGCGTCGCTTTCAGCACGCTGTTGCCCGGCTTCTTCCTGCTGCTGGCGATGCGGCTGGCGCTCGGCGGCTCGCCCTGGTTCACGGTGTGCGGCGTGCTGTTCCTCGCCCTCTGCACCCATGCCGCCGACCTCCGCACCCGGTGGCGCTGACCGAACTCCCTTCACGACGAGCGGCACCGAGCAGGAAGCCAATGCGGCTCCCTGCTCGTCCCTGATGGTCGCGACGCTTACTTGTTCGCCAGCAGGGTTGCTCCGGTGGCGCGGGCGACCAGCACCTTCAGCTGGGCAGAGGCATCCGCGATCGCGGCCCTGTGGCACTCGATGTAGGCGTTCGAGCTCGACGATACGCCGGGCTCATACCATCCGCAGACCCGCCGCGAGGCTCGCTCAATCCGTTGCTGCAGCAGCGCCTGGTCGACAGGTGAGCTCAGGTCGAGCCCATGCGTGCTGACGAGCACCTTGCTGGTGTCGACATCGTCGGCTGGCGCCGCCACGGCGACGCCGCCGACCAAAAGGGTCGCGATCACGAAGCCTGCGGTGGCCCGCAGACGTTTCGCGTTAATAGAGGCCACTTCGATTCTCCTGGTTCGACGTTGCACGAACGACCCATAAGCGGGCGCTTCCGCGATGACGCCGGATACGGGAGAGCGGTGGTCTGCTCTGCGTCGCGGCCTGCGTCGGGCGGTGTCCAACTCGGTAGAGGTCCCGCTGGGCAAACGGCACTAAATCCTAATAAATCATTGCTAATCGCAATAAAAAGACTAGCTTCACAAAGCCGGCGGCGGACTGGGGTGGGGGCCGCGCCACGGTCGAGCGGGGGCCTTGGTACCGATACGAAATCGCTATAAGACGCAGTTCTTAATTCTCTGCATTGATGGGACAGCAAACGTGCAGCCCCAGGCTGAGATATTGCGGTTTGGCCATTTCAGGCTGGAGCCGAAACGGCGTCTGCTATTCGCCGGCGAGGCGCCGGTAGCATTGAGTTCACGTGCCTACGACATCCTTGAGCTTCTGGTGCGTTGCCATGATCGCATCGTGAGCCGCGACGAGATCGTGGCTCATGTCTGGCACGGCATGGTTGTCGGTGAGAACAACCTGGCCGTGCAGATGTCGGCCTTGCGCCGGGCTTTGGGCGAGCACGCGAACGGTGAGCCGCTGATCGTCAACCTGCCTGGCCGCGGCTACCAGTTCGTGGCTGACGTTACGATGCCACCGCCACTGCCGAGCCTCGCAGAACCGCCCGCGCCGGTCGCTGCCGTCGAGGAAAAGCCACAGCTCGCTTTGGTGGCCACTCGCGGCCGTGCAGGCTGGATCGCCGTGGGCGTGGGCCTCGCGGTCTTGATCGCAGCTTTGCTGGCCATGGTCTTCGAGCCGGACACCTGGCGCAGTCTCATCTCGGAGGCTGCCAATTCATTACCCGCTGCCATGCCGGAGGCCCGGCTGAGTATCGCGGTGCCGCGCTTCGCCGCGATCGGCGACGACCATCGGACGGCGGCGCTGGCAATTCATTATACCGACGCCATGATCGCAAGGTTCGGGCAGTTCGAGGATCTCGTGCTCTATGCCGATCCGGAGGCGGCACCCTCACGATTTATCCCGCATTTCCGCCTGACCGGCACGGTCGAGATCATTGGCGCCGAGGCCGTGCTGACGATAGGCCTGACCGAGACCCTCAGCGGACGGCATCTCTACCGTGACAGCCGCACCTTGCCCGCGACGGCGTCGATCGCCGACCAGTCGGCCACCGCGTTGCAGGTTCTCGTGGCGATCCGGCCGATCCTGTTTCACGCCGAGGCTGCGCGTCGCAAGGGACCACCGCGGGATGGGCTGGATTTCCTGATCGCCGCCCAAGAGACGCTCGGCCAAGGCGATCAGGTCGCCCAGTTGCGTCAAGCACGCTCCCTGGCGGAGCGATCGGTCCGCGAAGACCCGACAAGCCGCGCCGCGCGTTCCCTGCTGGCGTTCCTGCTGGTGGAGGACATGCTGTCCAGTGGCGCAGAAAGCGGAGATGAGGAGGGGCAGCAGGCGCTCGCGATCATGGAGGGCGTACTCCGGGAGCAGCCGCATAATGCCCTCTATATTCACTATCGTGCTTTCATACTCACGGCGCTGGGAAGACTGGATGACGGGCAGGCGACAGCGGAACGGGGATTGCGGGTCGAGCCGGGTTATCCGCTCCTGACCGAGACGCTGGGGGAAATCAGGATGATGAAAGGAGACTTCGCAGCGGCAAAGGCCCTGATAAAACCTGATCCCAACGATGCACAAGACGACATCCTCGCGACGATCGCCTTTGCCGAGGGACGCTATGCCGATGCCCTTGTCCTGATCCGTCCGGTCATTGCGGCCACTCCGGACGGATGCTCTACGGCATTCGAGATGTTGCTCGAAGTGGCTGCGTTGAGCCAGCTTGGCAGAAGCCAGGAAGCCGGGGCAATATTGACAGCAGCGATTCCAAAACTACCCCCCGACCTCAGGTCGATTGGCGAACAACGTAAGACCGCTTACGCGTTGCCAGAGAAAGCCTGGCAGCAGTTCAAGCAGGGGTTGGTGAAGGCGGGTATGCCGTTGTGATACTATGATGAATACATCACGATCCTTCCGTCACGACAGGTCGCACTCGACTTGTAAAACACCCAAGCATATCAGCATTCACAAATAATCTAGATATCAACTCATTGGTCATGGACAGCGATCATGAAGATGAACGACCCGTTGTTTCTTGTTGGCAGCCTGATGGCCTTGGCGATCATGTTTATTCTCGGACATGCTCTCGCCAAGCGCCGTCATGAACCAATCCCGGATCGCCTGCGGCCGCCGCCCCATTGAGGGTTGGCTTCTACGCTGCATTCGCGCTTCGACCGTCAAGGCTTCGGCTAAACTTCGGTCAGATCGCGGGATGTGGTTGGTTACGGATCATCCGCCCGTGGTGCGGCGGCCGGCCGGCGAGGTGCACCACGGGGACGGCCATCCGCGCGTCCGACCGGCGGCACCCAGTCGCCGCGCTGGCGTGCGCTCCAGGCGTAGCGCGGGTCGCCGGCCAGCACGTCGGTATGATCGGCGAGACGATGACGCTCCAGCCAGCCGACGGCGGCGTCGAGTTCCGACAGGGTCATCTCGGCGCGGCTGCGGCCCGTCACCCGCTTCAGCACCGCGTTGTAGCAGTGATACAGCCCCTGCCCGCGCGGGGCCTGCATCGCGCCCTCGTCCTCCACCGCCTGGATCGCGACCAGTTCGCCGACGCGGGCGCGCAGCCGGCGCTCCAGCACCGAGGGCGGCTGCAGCAGCTCGGCCTGCGCCGTCTCGTGCTCCGGGCGACGCATCGCCAGATCGGGACCCGGCTTCAGGATCGCGTAGCGCAACGCCAGCGCGTTGCTCTGCAACGGCACGATGCCCTTCGCCTCGCGCGCCCGTTCCGCCATCTGCTCGCGCAGCCACAGCGGCAGGATACCCTGCACGCGGGCCGGCTTGGACTTGCGCGCCAGGGTGCCCTGCTCGGTCTCCACGCGCAGGCGGAAGCGGCCGAATAGCGGGTCGTCGGGATGGAACACCAGCGCGCGCTGGGTGTCGTACTCGCCGGCGTGCGGGTCGACCCGGGTGGCGCGGGCGACCATCTGCTCCAGCCAGGGGCGGCTGCGGATGTGGGTGAGGGCGGCGACCACCGCCACTTCCGGCGCGTCGAGGCCCTCGTAGGCCATCGCCACCGTCACCAGCACGCTGGGCTCGGCCTGCCGCCGGAAGCTGGCCAGGCTCTCGTGCGCGTCGGTCTCGCTCGACGTCGCCAGCCGGACGGTATCGGCCTGCGCCGGCGGCATCCAGCCCTGCAGCAGCTCCAGGTAGCGGCGCGCGATGGTCTGGTCGGGCGCCACCACCAGCAGCTTGCCGAGGCCGCGCGCCTGGGCCTCGGCCGGCAGCCCGCGGCGGCGGCGGCGCTCGGCCCGCAGCGAGCGGGTGGCCTGGAAGGCACGGCGCAGCATCTCGTCGGCGAACCCGGTGCGCAGCGCGGTGAACAGGGCCGGACGGGTGGTCTCGGTCGGCCAGTGGTTGAACAGGCGGTGCGGACCGCAGGGGGTGCCGGCCTCGTCCAGCCAGCTCGCCTCGCCGTCGAGGGCGCCGAACAGCACCGGCAGCACGGCACGGTCGGCCAGCGCCTCGGCGCGGCTGTAGCCGACCACGGCCAGTCCCGGCGCCGCCAAGTCGACCTCGCGGGTGCCGCTGCGCGGACCGGCCCGGTACGGCAGCCACAGGATGCCGCGACCGTCCGCGCGCTCCAGCGTGCCGGAGAGCAGCAGACGCAGCCGCGCGGTCTCCAGCAGGGGCAGCAGCGC
>CAXTJP010000137.1:0-5704 GCA_964244615.1 uncultured Acetobacteraceae bacterium | reverse complement strand
CCGCGCCACCAGGCGACGCTGGCCGCTTCGGCCGCGGGGCGCACGCCGTACAGCGCGTGCGGCACGCGCGCCTCGTCGGCCGGCGTCGGCCGTGCCGTCAGCACGCGCAACTCGCGATACACCTGCATCGAGTCGGCGTTGATCACCGTCCCGTCGACCCGCTCGGCCAGGTCCGTCGCCAGGGCCGACTTGCCGCTGCAGGTCGGGCCGGCCACCACGATTGCGAGCGGCTTTCGGGCGCCGACGATCATCGCCTGGACCACGGGGCGCACATCCCGCACAAGCCTGTCATGACCTACGTCCTGACCCTGGTGGCCGCCCGCGAGGCGACCACGCTGACCCAGGGGCTCATCGACAACGTGCGCGACGCCGTCGGCGGCAGCCGCACCCCGGTCATCCTCTCGCCCGGCGAGGCCGCCGACCTTCCGGGCATCGCCACCGACGACCTGGCGACGGCACGGCGCGCACTCGGGGGCGCCCCGGTCGACGTGCTGGTCACGCGCGAGCACCACCGGCGCCGCCGCCTGCTGGTGGCCGACATGGACAGCACCATCGTCACCGGCGAGACGCTGGACGACCTGGCGGCCCAGGCCGGCCTCGGGGATGTCGTGGCGGCCATCACCCGCCGGAGCATGAACGGGGAAATCGATTTCGGCGAGGCCCTGCGCGCCCGGGTAGCCCTGTTGAAAGGGCTGGAGCTGTCGGCGCTGCAAGCCGCCTGGCACGGCGTGGTGCTGACGCCGGGCGCGCGCACCCTGGTCGCCACCATGCGGGCGCACGGGGCGTACACCGCGCTGGTGTCGGGCGGCTTCACCACCTTCACCGCGCGCGTCGCCGCCCTGTGCGGCTTTGACGAGCACCACGCCAACGAGCTGCTGGACGACGGCACGCGTCTGACCGGCGCGGTGCGCGAGCCGATCCTGGACCGTGACGCCAAGCTCACGATGCTGCGCGCGCTGGCCCGGGCGGCCGGGCTGCGGCTGGCGGCCTGCCTGGCGGTCGGCGACGGCGCCAACGACCTCGCGATGCTGCGGGAAGCTGGCCTGGGCGTGGCCTTTCACGCCCGACCGATCGTGTCGGCCGAGCTGTGCAACCGCATCGAACACGCCGACCTGCGGGCCCTGCTGTTCGTCCAGGCCTACCCGGCGCACAGCTTTCGGGAGCAGGCCTGAACCCTCGTTCACGTTGTCGCCAGCCAAATGATCTGCCTGCGACCCAGCCCGGCGCCGAACGTCCTGTGCGCATGGCCATCCAGAACCCCGACAGCGACATGACTGGCCATTCGACCGTGGTGATCCCGCTCGCCGCGGAAGAACTCTCCGTCGGCCGTCGCGAGGTCGTTCTCGGCACGCTGCGTGTGGACGTGCGGACCACGACCGAGGACAGGGTCGTGGACGAAGCCCTCTCGCGCCAGCGTGTGGAGGTCGAGCACGTGCCGATCGGGCGCGTGGTCACGAGTGTGCCGGCGGTCCGAGAGGAGGGGGATACCACCATCATACCGGTGGTTGAGGAGGTTCTCGTCTGGGAACGTCGCTTGGTGCTGAAAGAAGAAATTCATCTGCGCCGCGTCCGGACGACCGAGAACCATCGCGAAACGGTGGCGTTGCGTGTGCAGGAAGCGACTGTCACCCGGAACGGGGAGATTGTCCAGGCAACGGCCGCACTTCCCCATGCCACCCCGCCCATCCAAACCACGTCAACAGGAGAGCTATAATGTCGAATGAAACCATCGTCGCAGTGTTCGACACTGCCGAGCATGCCGCCGCCGCGGTTCGCGACCTGGAGAGCGCGGGTATCCCGTCGGGTTCGATCAGCCAGCATTCCGGCAGTGCCGGCGCCGGCACGACGACGCACACCACCACCACGGGCGAGGGCCAGGGGTTCTGGGCCAGCCTGTTCGGCGCCGAGCCGGAATACGACCGCGACACGGCGGTCTATGATCGCAGCCTGCAGGGCGGATCGACCGTGGTGACGGTGCACGGCGAGCAGGCCCATATGGACCAGGTTCTGGACATCCTGGAGCGACACAACCCGGTGGACATCGACGAGCGGGCGGCGACCTACGGCGCAAGCGGCACGTCCGCGTTCGGCAGCACCGGCGCAGCCGCGACCGGCATCGCCGGCTCCACCAGCGTCGGCACCGAGCCCGGCACCATCCAGCTGTCGGAGGAGACGCTTGCCGTCGGCAAGCGCGCGATCAACCGCGGCACCACCCGGGTTCGCCGCTACGTCGTCGAGACACCGGTCGAGGAGCAGGTGAACCTGCGCAACGAGACCGTCACCATCGAGCGTCGTCCGGTGACCGACGGCCGTGCGGTGACCGGCGCCGATTTCAGCGACAAGGTGATCGAAGTGACCGAGACGGCCGAGGAGGCCGTGGTGTCCAAGCAGGCGCATGTCCGCGAGGAAGTCGTGATTCACAAGGAAGCGACGGACCGCACCGAGACCGTGCGCGACACCGTGCGTCGCGAAGACGTCGAGATCGTAAAGGAGCCCGGCACCACCACGACGGGTGCATCCACCACCGGTTCCATGACGACGGCGACGCCGGCCGGCAGCGCGCCCTACAAGCCGGCGATCTGATACGCAGGCCAGGCCAATGGTCGGACGGGCGGCATCCAATGGGTGCCGCCTGTCATCGGCCGCAGGACCATGCCATGCAGCCGATCCATTCAGTCTCCGCGAACCCGTTCACCGGCAGCCCACTCGACCGGATGGATGCACGCCGTCGCGACCCGGCCTGGGTCCGGCAGCAGCTCGACGATGAGGGGACCGCCTTCGTCCCTGTCTGGCGGGCCAGGAACCTGGTTCGCGGCGACCGGGATGCTCCCGCCCCCGCCTACATCTCCCAAATCCTTGCCCGGCCAATGCTCGACCGCTCGCCCTGGGCCGTGCTCGGCCGCGACGCGCACCGCGCCTACGTCGCGCTCGACCTGAGCGCGCTGGACGCGCCGCTGCCGCACGGCGAGGCGTATCGCTTCGAGGATCTGCGCCGGGTGGGTGGGCTGCTACCGGCGGCCGACGCCGCCATGCTGGCCCACGCACGAGGCCTGATGCACTGGCGCACACGCAACCGCTATTGCAGCACCTGCGGTGCCGGTTGCGTCGCTCAGTCGGCCGGCCACGTGATGGCCTGCGAGGGATGCGGCGCGCACCATTTTCCCCGCACCGATCCCGCCGTCATCATGCTGGTCACTCGTGGGAGCCGGGCGCTTCTGGGGCAACCGGCCCGATTCCGTGACACGCGCATCTTCACCACCCTGGCGGGCTTCGTCGAACCGGGCGAGTCGCTGGAGGAGGCGGTGGCGCGCGAGGTTCACGAGGAGGCGGCCATACGCGTGGGCAACGTGCGCTACCATTCGAGCCAACCATGGCCGTTTCCCGCCAGCGTCATGCTGGGCTTCACCGCGGAGGCGGAAGACGACGCCGTCACCGTGGACCCTCATGAACTGGTCGAGGCGCGTTGGTTCACCCGCGACGAGATACGCAACCCGGTGGGTTTCGTCCTGCCGCCGCCGATGTCCATCGCGCGGCGGCTGATCAGGGACTGGGTCGAGAACGCGTGAGATAGAAGCTGCAGACATCTCGGCGACAGCACGATGAAAAGTTTCTTGCTGGTTTATTACAAAGCAGGCGTTGCCTCACCTAAAGTCCCCGAGCCGCAGCCTTCGGATAAACCCCCAGCACACGGATCTCACGCGAGAAGAACGACAACTCCTCCAAAGCCATGCGAAGCGGGACATGTTCCGGGTGGCCGTCCACGTCGCACAAGAACTGCGTCGCGGTGAACTGGCCGTCCACCATGTAGCTCTCGAGCTTGGTCATGTTCACGCCGTTGGTGGCAAACCCGCCGAGCGCCTTGAACAGCGCGGCGGGAACGTTGCGTACATGGAACACAAAGGTGGTCATCAGCGCCGGCGCGTCGGGCGAGCGGTCCATCGGTTCCCGGGCGGCCACGTAGAAGCGCGTGGTGTTGTGCGCCGCATCCTCGACGTTGCTGCGCAACACCTGCAGGCCGTTGATCTCGGCGGCGAGCGCCGAGGCGATGGCCGCATCCTCCAGCCTGCCCCAGCCGGCCACCAGTCGGGCGGCCCCGGCGGTGTCCGCCTGCACCACCGGCAGCACGCCCAGCTCGCGTATCAACCGGCGCACCTGCCCCAGTGCGACGGCGTGCGAGTGCACGCGCTTCAGGCCGGACAGCGTGGCCCCGTGCGGTGCCATCAGGCAGTGCTCCACCCGCTGGAAATGCTCGCCCACGATGGACAGCCCGCTGCCGGGCAGCAGGGCATGGATGTCGGGCACCCGGCCGGCCAGCGAATTCTCGCACGGCAGCATGGCCAGCGTCGCCCGGCCGTCATGCACCGCGTCGATCGCCTGCTCGAACGTGTCGCAGGGCAGCGTCGGCCGCCCGGGACAGGCGGTGCGGCATGCCAGGTCCGAGTAGGCCCCGGGCAGCCCCTGAAACGCGATTGCCCCCTCCAAAAGCCCCTCCCGAACGCTGGCGAGCGACGATTGCCCTTGGGTTGTCGCAAACCGCACCCTTCTCTAGGGTGCCGCGCAACATAGGTAGGGCATGGACGGCGCGCAAACGCGACGGCCGGGCCATTTCTGGGATAGCCGACGCATGGACAGCATGGAGTTCAACAAGATTTTCGGCGCCGTGCTGACGGCCGGAATCGCCTTCGTCGGCCTCGGCATCCTGTCAGACGACCTGGTGCATCCCGCGCGGCTCGAACACAGCGCGCTGGACATCAAGGGGGCCGAAGCGCCCTCCGCTGCGGCGGCCGCCCCCGCGGCCGAGCCGGCGATCCCGCCGATCGCACCGCTGCTGGTCAAGGCGACGGTGGGTGACGGCGAGGCGCTGACCAAGAAGATCTGCGTCGCCTGCCACAACTTCAACCAGGGCGGCGCCAACAAGGTCGGCCCGGCGCTCTACGGCGTGGTCGGCCGCGCACAGGCCAGCGCACCCGGCTACACCTACTCGGCCGCGCTGAAGGGCCACATGGGCAAGTGGACCTACGAGGAGCTGAACAAATGGCTGCTCAAGCCCAGCGCCTATGCGCCCGGCACGAAGATGGCCTATGCCGGCATCGGCAACGACCAGATCCGCGCCGACGTGATCGACTACCTGCACACGCTGAGCCAGAGCCCCGAGCCGCTGCCGACGGCCGCGGAAGCCGCCGCGGCCGAGAAAGCCGCGGCCGCCACACCCGCGCCCGCGGCAACCGCTACCGCCGCAGCTTCCCCTGGCCTGCCGCCACTGACGCCGCTGCTGGCCTCGGCCGATCCCGCGCGCGGGCAGGCGCTGACGAAGAAGATCTGCATCGCCTGCCACAACTTCAACGAGGGCGGCGGCAACAAGGTGGGGCCCGCGCTCTACGGCGTGGTCGGCCGCGAGCAGGCCAGCGCGGCGGGCTACACCTACTCCTCGGCGCTGAAGGCCAAGCACGACAAGTGGACCTTCGCCGAGCTGAACAAGTGGCTCTACAAGCCCAGCGCCTACGCGCCCGGAACCAAGATGGCCTATGCCGGTATCAGCAACGACCAGACCCGCGCCGACGTGATCGACTACCTGCACACCCTGTCGCACGACCCGGTGGCGCTGCCGACCGGCGGCGGCGCTCCTGCCCCGGCCGCCCCGCACGAGACGAGCCCCGCGCCGGCCGGGTCCGGCTCGCCCCAGGCGACGCCCACGCCGTCCGCC
>CAXTJP010000136.1:0-5763 GCA_964244615.1 uncultured Acetobacteraceae bacterium | reverse complement strand
GCCGACAAGTTCGAGAACATGGGCGCCCAGATGGTGCGCGAAGTGGCCTCGAAGACCAACGACCTGGCCGGCGACGGCACCACCACGGCAACCGTGCTGGCCCAGGCCATCGTCCGCGAGGGCGCCAAGGCGGTTGCCGCCGGCATGAACCCGATGGACCTCAAGCGCGGCGTGGACCGTGCGGTGGAAGCGATCGTGACCGAGCTGAAGGCGAAGTCCCGCCGCATCACCAGCCAGAGCGAGACCGCCCAGGTCGGCACGATCAGTGCCAACGGCGAGGCCGAGATCGGCCGGATGATCTCCGAAGCCATGCAGAAGGTCGGCAACGAGGGTGTCATCACGGTCGAGGAGGCCAAGGGCATCCAGACCGAGCTTGATGTCGTCGAAGGCATGCAGTTCGACCGTGGCTACGTGTCGCCATACTTCATCACCAACGCCGAGAAGATGGTGGCGGACCTCGACAGCCCGTACATTCTGATCCACGAGAAGAAGCTGTCCACTTTGCAGCCCCTGCTGCCGCTGCTGGAGAGCGTCGTGCAGAGCGGCCGTCCGCTGCTGATCGTGGCAGAGGACGTCGAAGGCGAGGCGCTGGCGACGCTCGTGGTCAACAAGCTGCGTGGCGGCCTGAAGATCGCGGCCGTGAAGGCACCCGGCTTCGGCGATCGTCGCAAGGCCATGCTGGAAGACCTGGCAATCCTGACAGGTGGCCAGGTGGTCAGCGAGGATCTCGGCATCAAGCTCGAGAACGTGACGCTGCAGATGCTCGGCCGCGCCAAGAAGGTGCTGATCGAGAAGGAGAACACGACCGTCGTCGAGGGTGCCGGAGAGAAGTCCGACATCGCCGGTCGTTGCGGCCAGATCCGGGCGCAGATCGAGGAGACGACCAGCGACTACGACCGTGAGAAGCTGCAGGAGCGCCTGGCCAAGTTGGCCGGCGGTGTCGCCGTGATCCGCGTCGGCGGCGCCACCGAGGTCGAGGTGAAGGAGCGCAAGGACCGCGTCGACGACGCGCTGCACGCGACCCGGGCCGCGGTCGAGGAGGGCATCGTTCCAGGCGGCGGTGTCGCCCTGGCGCGCGCGTCGAAGATCCTGGAGACGCTAAAGCCGGAGAACCCGGATCAGAAGTTCGGCATCGACATCGTGCGTCGCGCCGTGCTGACCCCGCTGCGGCAGATCGCCGAGAATGCCGGCGAGGACGGTGCGGTCATCTCCGGCAAGGTGCTCGAGAACGACAGCTACGATTACGGCTTCGACGCGCAGACCGCCGAGTACAAGGACATGGTCGCCGCCGGCATCATCGACCCCACGAAGGTCGTGCGCACGGCGCTGCAGGATGCGGCCTCGATCGCGTCTCTGCTGATCACCACCGAGGCCATGGTGGCGGAGAAGCCGGAGAAAAAGGCACCGATGCCGCAGGCGGGCGGCATGGGCGGCGGCATGGGCGACATGGATTTCTGACCCACGCGCAGCGTGAACGGGGGCGTGCCGCAGAGCACGCCCCTTTCCATTGGAACATTGCCGATTTGACAGCTTTTAACCTTTCTGCCCCCATGCGGGTGCAATCGACGCCTTGGCTCGCCTTGCTGCGCCGCATCCGGTCGCCTCAAGTTGCCTGAAGACACGGTTGGCGATGATCGATCTCATAACGAGACGATAGGCGAGGAAACGAGACGGGCATGGCAAACGGCACGGTCAAGTGGTTCAACACAACCAAGGGCTTCGGCTTCATCATGCCGAGCGACGGCGGCAAGGACGTCTTTGTCCACATCACCGCGGTGCAGGCCGCTGGGCTACGCGGCCTGAACGACGGTCAGTCGGTCACCTACGAGGTCGTGATGGAGCGGGGCAAGGCGGCGGCGACCAACCTCAAATTGGTCTGAGCGTCTGGCCGACAGCGCTTCCCGCACGTTCGGCCACGCCGTATTGCCGCCGACCAGGCGTGTTCAGCCGAGCGCGCCGCCTGTCCGTGTAACAGTGCTGACCCGGGTGGCCCCGGCGGCCTGCATCGCCATGGTGGCCTTCATCACCGCGTCGGGGTCGTTGGCTGAAACCGAGAGCACAAGCTGACCGGCGGCTGCGGCGTCGTCGCGTCCCTGGCTTTGCGACGCATCCATGGCCGAGTGTGCGGCCGAGACCGCGCCCCCTGCGGCAATCCCCAGGCCGGCAGCCGCGGCGGCGGCCACCAGCGCCGCACCACCGGTCGCCACCGTCACGCCAGCGCCCGCCATGGCGGCCACGGTTGCTGCCATGCTGCTTTGCAGGGTGCGGGACTGCCGGGTGTCGTCCTCGGTGTTCGGGTCCTGCGCGCCGGCGGTGGGGGTTGCGTCGCTGGCTTCGGGGTTGGCGGCCGGAAGGCTGATCGCGGCGCGATCGAAGCCGGAGCGCGTCAGCCGGCCAACGGCGTCCTGCAGCGCGGCATCGCTCGGGAAGATGCCCTGCACTTCCTGAATCGATTCGTTCAGGGTAGGGCTGCTCTGGTTGGTGTGGTCGCTGGGCATGGCGCCTCGGGTCCTGCTGTTTGCACCGCAACGCAATCACGGGCGGGCTGTTCCGCAGAGTAGAAAGAAAGCGCTTCTTTTTTGAAAAAAGAAGCAAAAAACTTTTGATTATTGAGTTGAGCCAGACACACAGCCATTCACAAAAGTCTTTTGGTTCTTTTCTTCAGAAAAGAACGCCCTTTCTTTGTTCTAAACCCCCGGACCATGCCGATCGATCCGCTGATACCGCGCCCTTGTGCCACGTTCGATGGCAGAAACCACCAGCGTGTCCAGCCTAAGCTCGCTGCCGATGAACTCCAGCATCTGCAGGATCGCCTGGCCGTGCACGCGGTCCGCCGCGATCACCTCGCAGGCGAGCGTGTAGGCGGTCTCGCGCAGGCGCGGCTCCAGCGCGTCGCGTATCAGCCGGCCGGCATGGGCCAGGCCGTCATCCTCGCGCAGCAGGTGCACGGTGGCGTCGATCGCATGCTGCAGCTGTTCGCTGGAGAACCCTTCGAACGCCGGCAGCGTCTGCACCAGCGTCGCCATCACGCCGATTTCGCGGTCGGTGATGCCGCGCGTCTCCGCGGCGGCGACGAGCACCATGGTGCAGACCAGGGCTTCTTGCGGATCGAGGTCCGTTCGGGCGAGCATGGCTGGTCCTTGTCAGTCTTTCCGGGGTCACGCTCGGGTCGTCACCCGGGCGGACCCTGCCTGCGGGCTTGACGGAGATCAAGCCGCGACAGACAGAGGGGGGCACGGTTGTTCCGCCTCGACCTCGCCCGGTCAGGCGGGGGAGAGGAACGCGCGCGTCTCCGCCACCGCCTCCTGCAGCCCCACCCGACGCACCGCCACCCCGGCCGGCATGGCCGAGAGCAGGCGCGAGGGCGTGCGTCGGTCCAGCAGCACGAACACGCCGCGGTCGGTCGCGGTGCGGATCAGCCGGCCGAACGCCTGGCGCAGGCGAAGCCGCGCGATGCGGTCGTCGTAGCCGGCGGTGTCGCCGCCGGACAGATGGATGCGCCGCTCGCGGTGCAGGATGTCCGGCCGCGGCCAGGGCACGCGCTCGAACACCACGAGGCGCAGGGCACGGCCTGGCACGTCCACCCCGTCGCGCATCGCATCGGTGCCGAGCAGGCAGCTTTCCTCCTCGGTGCGGAACACGTCCACCAGGGTGGTGTTGTCCATCGCGTCCACGTGTTGCGCGAAGAGCGGGATGCCGGCCGCCTCCAGCGCCGGGGCGATATGGGCGTGCACGGCGCGCAGGCGCGAGATGGCGGTGAACAGGCCGAGCGCGCCGCCGCCCGCGGCCAAAAACAGCGTGCGATAGGCCGCCGCAAGCCCGGCCAGGTCCTGGCCGAGGTCGTTGACCACGAAGGCGCGCGTCTGGCGGGCGTAGTCGAACGGGCTGCCGAACGCGGCGCGTATCGCCGGCGAGGGCAGGTGGGCGGCCCCGACACGCGCCTCGGCCGCGTCCCACACCGCCTCGGCGTCGTCCCCGGTCACGTCGCGCAACGTGGCCGAGGTGATCAGCAGGCCGTGCGCGGGCGCCACCAGGGTGATCGCGAAGGGCTGGGTCGGGTCCAAATGATGGCGGCAGAAGGCCACGTCGCGGTCCAGGCCGTCGCGACGGTCCAGGCGCAGGAAGAAGATGTGGGCCGGGCGCTCGCCGGGTTCCGGGCGCGGCTCGGCCAGGGCGGCGAGCATGGCGCGCCAGGCGGTCACGCGGTCCAGCACGCGGCGGCGCAGCGAGCGGCAGGCGGCCTCGATCCTGCCGCGTGTGGCGCTGTCGATCTCGTCGGCTTCGGCGTCCAGCCGCTCCTCCAGCCGGGTCAGCAACGTGCGTGCCGGCTCGGCCAGGCGTGCCAGCGCGCGTTCCAGGGTCGGGGCGGCTAACTCGGTCGCGGGGCTCGCCGGGAACATGTCGCATTCCAGCGTGCTGCGTGGCCCCGGCTCCGAATCGCCCGGGATGCGGGCGAGGATCTGGGCACGGGCGGCGCGCAGGAAGGCCTCGAACGGGTTGGTCCGGCCAGCCTCCAGGCCGCCCAGCTCGACGCCTTGGTCGTCGGTCAGACGGACCGACCAGCCCTGCGCGGGCAGGGCGCGCGCGGCCAGCAGTAGCGCGTCGAGCGGCGCTTCCAGGGTGGCGTGGCCCACCACCAGGTCGTCCACGCGTCGCTTCAGCCCGCGCGCGCGGGAGCGGCCGCCCTCGGCGCCCAGCAGCCAGCGTCGCAGCTCGGCGCCCTCCAGGCCGGACAGTTCGGCCGAAAAGGCGCTGTCTGCCGCCTCGAACAGCTGGTGGCCCTCGTCGAACACGTAGCGCGTCGGCACGGTGTCGTCGTCCAGCCCCTGCCAGGCCGCCTGGGTCATGACCAGCGCGTGGTTGGCCACGACCAGCGCCGCGGTACGGGCGCGACGGACCGTGTGCTCGATGAAGCAGCGGCGATAATGCGGGCAGGCGCCGTGGATGCACTCGCCCCGCCGGTCGGCGAGCGTCGCCGCGAGCGCGCCGCCGAACAGTTCGGGGAACCAGCCGGGCAGGTCGCCGCCGGCCAGGTCGCCGTCGGCGGTCGCGCGCGCCCAGCGCACGATCAGCCCGAGCGGGATCAGCCGCGCGTCGATGCCGGAAGCGAGCGCTTGGGAGACCTGGTCTTCCAGGTTCAGCAGGCAGAGATAGTTCTCGCGGCCCTTGCGCACCACCACGCGCCGGCGTCGCTCGGCGGCGTCCGGGTACAGCCGCGTCAGCTCCGAATCGATCTGCCGCTGCAGCAGCTTGGTATACGTGCTGATCCAGACGGTGCCGCCGTTGCGCTCGGCCCACAGGCTGGCAGGTGCGATGTAGCCGAGCGTTTTGCCGGTTCCGGTGCCGGCCTCGGCCAGCACCACGTGCGGGTCGCCGCGCGCCTCGCGCGGCGCAAAGGCGGTGGTGGCGGCGTCGGCGTAGTCGGCCTGGCCTGGTCGCTGCTCGGCATGGGCGCCGAGTAGCCGGTCCAGCCGGGCCCGCGCCTCCATCGGCGCCACCGCGTGCGACGAGGCGGGCGGCGGCGGCGGCTGCTCCTCCCATTCCGGCAGGCGGCGCCACGGGCGGAACCCGTCCGCACCCTGTCCCGCCTCGCCGAGCGCCGCCAGCACGGCGGGCGCCCAAAGCCAGCCGGCCCGCCCCATCCGCGCCGCGATGCCGGCGGCGCCCTCGTGCATCGGCAGGCTCCGGCCGGCCCGCAGCCGGTGCAGCAGCGCGTCGGCCATGTCCGGCAGCAGGGCCGCCGCGGCCTCGAGGTCGGCGGGC
>CAXTJP010000135.1:0-6093 GCA_964244615.1 uncultured Acetobacteraceae bacterium | reverse complement strand
GGCGCCCGCGCCGCTGCCCGGTCGCGCGGCTCGCCGGCGGGCAGCCGGTCCAGCGCCTCGTCCAGCGGGCGGTGCTGGTCGATCACGGCGCGCAGAAGCTGCAGGGCAAAGGCGCGGGTCTGGTCCATCGGGCGCTTAATGGCGCAGGACCCAGCCGCGTGATAGGGCGGCGGGATGGACGTCCAGGCCGCCGGCACCGGCACGCCCCTCCCGGTCGCGAGCCCCTCGGTGCCGCTGTTGCGGCTCGCGCTGGTGGCGTTCTGCCTGGCACTCTGGCTGCCGGGCTTCTTCACCCTGCCGCCGGGCGACCGCGACGAAAGCCGGTTCGCGCAGGCCAGCAAGCAGATGAACGAGACCGGCGACTACGTCCGGATCATGAACGGCACCGAGGCACGCAACCGCAAGCCTGTGGGCATCTACTGGCTGCAGGCGCCGTTCGCCCTGGCGGCCGGCGCCGGCCTCGACAACCCGATCTGGCCGTATCGCGTTCCCTCGCTGCTCGGCGGGCTGCTGGCGGTGTTGGCCACTTTCCAGGCCGGGCTCGTGCTGGCGCAGGACCGGCGTCGCGGCCTGCTCGGGGCCGGCATGCTCGCCGCCTGCGTCCTGCTGACCAGCGAGACCCACATCGCCAAGACCGATGCCGCGCTGCTGGGCACCACCACCACGGCCATGGCCGTGCTTGCCCGCGCCTGGCTCGGCGCCCCTTTGCCCGCCTGGCAGGCCGCGCTGTTCTGGCTGGCGGCCGCGGCCGGTATCCTGCTGAAGGGCCCGATCACGCCCATGGTGCTGGGCCTCGCCGCCGCCACGCTGTGCCTGTGGGAGCGGCGGGTGGCCTGGCTCGGGGCATTGCGTGCCGCCTGGGGGGTGCCGCTGATGCTGGCCGCGGTAACCCCGTGGTTCGCCGCCATCAGCCTGGCCACGCATGGACGGTTCTTTGCCGACGCGGTGGGCGGCGACCTCGGCCGCAAGCTGGCCGGCGGGGCCGAGGCGCATGGCGCACCGCCCGGCCTGCACCTGCTGCTGCTGCCGCTGCTCGCCTTTCCGTCCACCCTGCCGGTGCTGGCCGCACTGCCCGCTGCCTGGGCCACGCGGCGCGAGGCGGCGACGCGCTTCCTGATCGCGTGGGCCGTGCCGGCCTGGCTGGTCTTCGAGGCGGTGCCGACCAAGCTGCCGCACTACACCCTGCCGCTCTATCCGGCCCTGTTCCTGCTCGCTGCGGGCGCGCGAGGCAGGCCGCCTGGGTGGTCCGCGGTCACGGGCCGTGTCGGCCTGGTCCTGGGCGGGGCGGCGCTGGGAGGGGCGGCCCTTGCCCTGCCGCCCATCCTGTCGGCCCCCTGGTGGCTCGGCGTACCGGGCGCCGCCGCGGCGGCCCTCGTCACCTGTCTCGCCTGGCGGGGGCGCCTCGCCTGGGCGCTGTGTGCCGCCATCCCGCTTTACGCCGCCCTGCTGCAGGTCGAGCTGCCGAACCTGCCGGCGCTGTGGATCGGCCCGCGCGTCGAGGCGGCGCTGCGCCGGGACTGGCCGGCGTGGAACCCGCAGGGGCACGGGCTGGCGCTGGCGGGCTACGCCGAGCCCAGCCTGGTGTTCCTGGCCGGCACACAAACGCAGTTGCTGCCCGGCGGCATCCAGGCCGCAGCCGCGCTCAAGGCGGGCACGGCGAGCCTGGTCGTGGTCAGCAGCCAGGAGATGGACCGGTTCGGGGCCGCAGCGCGCAGCCTCGGCCTCAAGCCACGCGCATTGGGGGTTGTCGCCGGCTTCAACCCGTCACGGGGACGCTGGCTGACCCTGACCCTGCTGGTCCGCTGAGCGGGGCAGGGCGCCCGCGGCGCTGCGCACGTCGTGGATGGCCTGCAACAGGGCCGGCGTGGTGAACGGCTTGGGCAGGAACCGTTCAACCGCCGACATGCCGCGCAGTTCGGCGTAGCGGCCGCTGATGAACACGACCGGCAGGCCCGGGCATCGCTCGCGCGCCGCGCGGGCGAAAGCCAGCCCGTCCATGCCGGCGCCAAGGTTGATGTCCGTGACCACGACGGCGGGCGGCCGCGCGGCGTCGAGCATGCCCAGCGCCGCCTCCGCAGAGCCGATACCCTCGATCAAGTGTCCCGCCTCGAGCAGAGCCTCGAACAGGCAATCCCTGACCAGGTCGTCGTCCTCGACCAGAAGAATGTCCAACCCAGTCCCTCGTCTGCCGCCCGACCGTTCTGCGTCATGCTGGCGTGGATTGAACTACACGAAATTGAGATCGCAATTGGACGGACGGCGCGCCAACCCACGAGGAGCAGCCCGGAACATAGGCATAATTGCCGTTCACTGCCATGGTGTAGGTCAAAAAACCTATCATCTCAACGAGAAACAAGACGCACCGGCAGGCGCGTCCACATCCTACGCGTGCATGTCACCGCAAGATCACTATCGTTGCCCCCAAGCACGATATCGTTGGTTGTGGCCAACAGCCCGTCCGATCAGCCGGATACGGAGCGGCGCCTAACGCTCGGGGGTCGGCGCCGGACCCCGGCTTGCCGCGACGTCCGATACGGTGACGACATCCTTGTAGCCGTTGCCGAAATTGGTGCGCACGAAGTTCACCACGTCGGCGATCTGGGCGTCGCTCAGCAGGCCGTTGAACCAGGGCATGCCGCCATGACCGTTCAACACCATGGCGATCGGGTAACCGGCCTGCTCCAGCTTCGGGTTGCCCGCCAGGCGCGGAAACGCGCCGGCGCCCACCGCCCCGGTGCCGCCCGGCATGTGGCAGCCCTGGCAGACATGCTGGTAAACCTGTGCCCCGCTATCCCCCGCCACGGCGTGGCCGCCGAGGCCGGTTGCGGAATCCGCGCGGGCCGGCAGCGAGGCGAGGCAGGCCAGGCCGACCGCGACGATCAGGCACCTCATCCCTGCACCACCGCCCGCTGGTGCAGCTGGGTGATCGCGGCCAGCGCCGACAGCAGCGCGCCCTCCTGCCAGCAGCCGACATGGGAGGCGTGCTCGCCGGCCAGCACCACCCGTCCATCCATGGTGGTCAGCGTCTTGTAGTGCTCGCGCCGCGACTGCTCGCTCCACATGCTGCAGCAGCCGAGAGTCCAGGGCATGCGGCTCCAGGCGACGCCCACGCCGGAGAGGAACTCCTGCCGGTATTGCGGGTGGATCTTCGCCCCCTGCTCCAGCGCCGTCTGCACGCGCTGCTCCGGCGTCATGCCAGCGAAATCGTACGCGGCGGGGCCGAACATGTAGCCGCCGAGCATGACGGCGGGGCCGGACGAGAAGTAGCCGTGGCTGGGATAGGACATCACGCTGATCGGCTGGTTGGTGAAGGTGATGCCGCCGTAGATCTGCTCGTCCTCCTCCCAGAACCGCCGCTTGAACTCCAGCCCGACCTTGATGGAGGACGCGTATGGCACCGCGGCTATGGCGTCCTTCAGCTTCTGGTCCACCTGAACGTCGAGCTGGCTCAGCACCGGCAGCGGGATGGTGCAGACGCAGTAATCGGCGCGCGCCAGCAGCGCGGTGCCAGGATCGTGGCTGTCGGTGTAGGCGACGCTGACGCCGGATGCGTCCTGTTCGATGGCGCTGACGCGTACGTTGTGCGTGACGATGTCGTTCACCTGGCGGGCGAACGCGCGGCCGATCATGTCCATGCCGCCGACCGGCTGGAACATGGTGGTCTGCACGTCGTTGCTCATGTTGAAACCGATATACTGCCAGAGCTTCGATTTCATCACCGCCGCACGGTCCAGCGGCTGCGAGGCGACCGGCGCGCCGTCCGGCCCGGCCCCGGGCGGCTTGGCGAAGCCGCGACGCAGCGAGGCGAGGTCGCCCTTCGCGTATTCGTACTTGTCGTCGAGCAGGCCCCAGCCCTGCATGGCGGCCAGCAGATCGTGCTTTTCCTCGGCGCTGATCGGGTGGTCCAGCGTGTTCTGGTTGATCGCCTTGGCCAGCAGCTCCGCGGTGTGGCCGGTGAAATCCCCCAGCACCTCGCGGTACCGCTTGGGCGCGCCGTCGAAGCTCGCCGGGTCGTGCAGCCAGGCGTTGTGGTTCACCTCGATGAACGGCTCCAGCGCCACCCCGAAGGCGCGGCAGTAATGCAGGATGGCGCGGTGGTGATAGGGGATGCGCCACGGGCCGGGGTTGATGTAGTTGCCCGGCGCGAACTGCACGTGCTGCGTGGCGCCGCCGAGTTCGGTCAGCGTGTCGCCGCCGCGCAAGCTGATGTTGCGCCCGCCCGAGCGGTTCTGGAATTCCAGGACGCGCACGCTGTAGCCGGCCCGCCGCAACTCGTAGGCGGCCAGCATGCCGGACAGGCCGGCGCCCAGCACCAGCACGGTGGTGCCGGGCTTGGCGCCGGTCAGCGCGGGCGGGCCGCTGAAATCCGTGCTGGCGGCGTGGCCGAGCTGCGTCATCGCCTGGTACATCGCGACGCTGCCGGCGGCGGCGCCGATACGGGTCAGCAGCTGCCGACGGGTCGGCTGTCTTGCGTTCGTGTCCACCAAGGCTATTCCTTTGAGCAAGGCCGCCTGGCTGTTTTCCTCGGCGCCACTATGGCGCGCGTGGACAGGGCAGGCAAGGTTCCGGGGTGGGACGGAGTCCCGGAGCGGCGCTCCGTCCCGCAGCCGAATGGGCTACTCGGCTTCTCCGTATGATAAGGGCGTCGGTATCATGGAAACACGCAGCGTTGCCACCGTCATCGGCGGGTCCGGTTTCATCGGCCGCTACGTCGTCAAACGACTGGCCGCCGCCGGCCACGTGGTGCGCGTGGCGGTGCGCGACCCGGAGCGCGCGATGTTCCTCAAGACCATGGGCCGGGTCGGCCAGGTGGTGCCGCTCTACGCCAACATCACCGCCGACAACACCCTCGCGCGCGCCATCGAGGGCGCGGACAGGGTGGTGAACCTGGTCGGCGTGCTGGCCGAACGTGCGGCCGGCGATTTCTCCCGCATCCAGGCCGAGGGGGCGGGCCGGGTGGCGCGCCTGTCCGCGTCGCTGGGCGTGCAGCATCTGGTACAGGTCTCGGCGATCGGCGCCGACCCGGCCAGCCCCTCGCAATACGGGCGCACCAAGGCGGAGGGGGAAGCGCTGGTGCGCCGGCATTTCCCGGCCGCGATCATCCTGCGGCCCTCCCTGGTGTTCGGCCCGGAGGACCAGTTCTTCAACCGCTTCGCGCGGCTCGCCATGCTCTCGCCGGTGATGCCGGTCATCGCCGGTTCCAGCCGGTTCCAGCCGGTCTACGTGGGCGACGTGGCGGACGCGGTCATGGCGGCACTCGCCCGCCCCGCCGAGACCGACCGCCTGTTCGAGCTGGGCGGCCCGAAGGTGATGAGTTTCCGCGAAATCCTGGGCTGGATTCTGGCGCAGGTGGACCGCCACCGCCCGCTGGTGACGGTGCCCAATGCTGCCGCCCGGCTGATGGCCTCCATCCCGTTCAGCGGGCTGACCCGCGACCAGCTGGTGATGCTGCAGCGGGACAACGTGGCCGACCCCGCTTTGCCGGGTCTGGCGGCGCTGGGTGTCATGGCCACCCCGCTCGACCTGATCGTGCCGGGCTACCTCGCGCGGTTCCGCAAGGGTGGCCAGCGCGTCCACACGCCCGTAGTAGGTCCGGAGCGGACCTAAATCATGGCTGCCCTTGATGGTGGGTTAAGGGCTAGAGCGACCCTCCAGAGTATCGCGTCAGCACAGCTGACTTAATGAACTTAAATACCTCGTAACCTCGGCCAGGCATGCCTATTGCTGCGCCGTGACGCAGCGTCTCGGCCGTGCGTCGTGGAGCACGAGCGATGACTGATCGTATGCTGCAGTTCACCCACCTGCCCCAGCATCAGCCGGACAAGCGGGAAGTGTCGGCGCGTCGTGCCGATTTCGACGAGATCTACCAGGACTTCGCCATCCCCCGGGCGCAGGCGCAGTCCAGCCGTTGCAGCCAGTGCGGCGTGCCGTTCTGTTCGATCCATTGTCCGCTGAGCAACAACATCCCGGACTGGCTGAAGCTGACCGCCGAGGGCCGTCTGGACGAGGCCTACGAGGTGAGCGCCGCCACCAACAATTTCCCCGAGATCTGCGGCCGCATCTGCCCGCAGGACCGGCTGTGCGAGGGCAACT
>CAXTJP010000134.1:0-6195 GCA_964244615.1 uncultured Acetobacteraceae bacterium | reverse complement strand
CGAAACCGCCGCACACCACGTCGCCCAGCACGTCGAAGATCACCACGTCGGTCTCTTCCAGCAGGTGATGCTCCTTGAGCAGCTTCACCGTCTGGCCGACGACGTAGCCGCCGCAGCCGGTGCCGGCCGGCGGGCCGCCCGCCTCCACGCACATCACCCCGTTATAGCCCTGGAACACGAAATCCTCGACGCGGAGTTCCTCGCTGTGGAAGTTCACCGTCTCCAGCACGTCGATCACGGTGGGCTGCAGGTGCTTGGTCAGCGTGAAAGTCGAATCGTGCTTCGGATCGCAGCCGATCTGCAGCACCCGCTTGCCGAGCTTGCTGAACGCCACCGAGAGGTTGGACGACGTCGTGCTCTTGCCGATGCCGCCCTTGCCGTAAACGGCGAACACCTTCGCCGTGCCGATCTTCACGGCCGGGTCCAGCTGCACCTGCACGCTGCCCTCGCCGTCGCCGCGCTTGCGAAGCAGGTTGTTCGGACGAACCAGGGTGTCGCTCATGCCGCCATCTCCGTGCCCACGCCTTCAAGCCGGTCCTCGAGTTCCTCGCCGGCACGACGCAGCGCGTCGAGCGTGGTCGGGTCGGGGGACCAGTATTTGCGATCGCTCGCCTCGATCAGGCGGTTGGCGATCTTCAGCGAAGCCGTCGGGTTCAAGCCCGCCAGACGGTCGCGCATATCATCGTCGAGCACGTAGGTTTCCGCAAGCTTCTGATACACCCAGGGAGAAACCTCGCCGGTCGTCGCCGACCAGCCAAGCGTGTTCGTCACGTGGGCATCGATTTCGCGCACGCCCTCGTAGCCGTGGCGCAGCAGCGCCTCGTACCATTTCGGGTTCAGCGCGCGCGTCCGCGTCTCCAGCGAGACCTGCTCGGACAGGGTGCGCACCGCGCCGTCGCCGCGCGTCTGGTCGCCGATGTAGACGCTCGCCGCACTGCCGCCGCGGGCGCGCCGCACCGCGCGGGTGATGCCGCCCAGCGTGTCGAAGTAATGGTCCACCGTGGTCACGCCGAGGTCGATCGAATCGAGGTTCTGGTAGGTGATGTCGACCTTTTCCAGGATCTGCCCCAGCAGCGCCGCCTGCTTCTCCGGGCGCCCGCTCACGCCGTAGGCGAAGCCCTTGCGGTTGACGTAGGCGTCGGCCAGCTCGTCCTCGTCGGTCCACACGCCGCTGCCCACCATCGTGTTGACGTTGGCGCCGTAGGCACCGTCGGCGTTGCCGAACACCCGCAGCGCCGCCTGCTCCATCGCCCCGCCATGGCTGGCGATGAAGGCGAGCGCGTGCCGGCGTATGTGGTTCTGCGCCACCGGCTCGTCGGCGGACGCCGCCAGCAGCGCCGCCTCGGCCAGCAACCGGGTCTGCAGCGGCAGCAGGTCGCGAAAGATGCCCGACAGCGTCAGCACCACGTCCACGCGCGGCCGCCCAAGCTCGGCCAGCGGCACCAGCTGCGCGCCGCACAGCCGACCGTAGCCGTCAAAGCGCGGTGCCGCCCCCATCAGCCACAGCGCCTGCGCGATCGGCCCGCCCTCGGTCTTGAGGTTGTCGGTGCCCCAAAGCACCATCGCCACCGTCTCCGGGAAGGCGCGGCCGTCGGCTGCATGGCGCGCCAGCAACCGCGCCGCCTGGCGCGCGCCGTCCTGCATCGCGAACAGGCTGGGCAGGCGGAAGGGGTCGAAGCCGTGCAGGTTGCGCCCGGTCGGCAGCACCTCGGTCGTGCGCATCAGGTCGCCGCCCGGCGCGGGCCGGACGTAGCCGCCATCCAGCGCGTGGATGATCGCCGGCAACTCGTGGTCCGTCGCGAGCAGCGCATCCACCCTGGCGCGCTCGGCGGGCTCGGTGATGCCGGCGGCGTCCAGCATGGCGGCGCGCGCCTCCGCGTGCGGCGGCTCGCCGATCACGTGCAGCCCGTCAGGGATCAGCGTGTATTCCAACTCCAGCAGCGTCGCCGACAGCGCGTCGATCGGCGCCGCACCATCGCCCCAGGCGGGCTCGGCCGCGGCCAGATCGACCGCGCAGGCCTGCGCCTGGATCAGCTCGGCCAGCATCCCGCGCTGCTCGGCATCGGCATCGGGCTCGAGCTGGCGCCAGCGATCGAGCGACGCCTTCAGATCCGCCAGGCCACGATACAGCCCGGCACCGGTCACCGGCGGTGTCAGATAGCTGATCAGCGTGGCCGCGGCACGACGCTTGGCGATCAGCCCCTCGGAGGGGTTGTTGGAGGCGTACAGGTTGAAGTTCGGCAGGTCGGCGATCAACCGGTCCGGCCAGCACGCGGCCGACAGGCCCGACTGCTTGCCCGGCATGAACTCCAGCGCGCCGTGGGTGCCGAAATGCAGCACCGCGTCGGCCCGGAAATCCTCCCTGATCCAGCGATAGAACGCCGCGAACGCGTGGGTCGGCGCGAAACCGCCCTCGAACATCAGCCGCATCGGGTCGCCCTCGTAGCCGAAGCCGGGCTGCAGCCCCACGAACACCTGGCCGAGATGCACGCCGAGCACGAACAGGTTGCGGCCGTTCGCCAGCTGCCGGCCGGGCGCCGGGCCCCACTGCCCCTCGATCTGGCCGAGCCATTGCTGCGAGCGCACGTGGTGGTCGACGCCGATCAGTTCGGCGACGTTCGCCTCCGTCCCGTAGCGTTCCGCGTTGCCGGTCAGGATCATCGAGCGCAGCGCGTCCACGCTCTCTGGCACGTCCACCGTGTAGCCGGCTTCGCGCAACGCACGCAGCGTGTTGAACAGCGAGGCGAACACGGCGAGGTACGCCGCCGTGCCGATGGCGCCGGCGTTGGGCGGGAAGTTGAACAGCACGATGGCGAGGCGCCGTTCGGCCCGGGCCTTGCGGCGCAGCGACACCAGTGCGGCCACGCGTGCGGCGAGCGTGCCCGCGCGCTCGGGGTGGCTGATCATGTCGCGCGTGCAACGCACGCCGTCGCAGCCCTCGCAGCGTTTGGCGCTCTGCGCGCGGCCGCACCGTCCGCCGAAGGTCATCGGCACGATGCCGCCATCCAGCTCCGGGATCGCCACCATGATGGTGGTCTCCACCGGCAGCAGGCCGCGCGTGTCCGCCTCCCACGATTCCACGGTCTGGAACTCGACCGGGTGGGCGGTGATGTAGGGCACGTCGAGCGCCGCCAGCTGCGCCTCGGCCGCGTCGCGATCGTTGTAGGCCGGGCCACCGACGAGCGAGAACCCGGTCAGCGACACCACCGCGTCCACCGTCGCGACGCCGTCGCGCAGGAAATACGCCTCGATCGCCGGGCGCTGGTCGAGGCCGCTCGCGAACGCCGGCACCACGCGCAGGCCACGCTGCTCCAGCGCGCTGATCACGCCGTCGTAATGCGCGGCGTTGCCGGCCAGCAGGTAGGAGCGCAGCAGCAGCAGGCCGACGGTGCCCTTCGCACCCCAGCCAGGCAGCTGATCCACCCGCGTCACGATGCGCCCGGGCGCGCGCGGGTGATACAGCCCCACATCGGGATACTCGACGGGGGCCGCCACCTTGCCCAGGCCGAACAGCGGCGTCTTGGCGGCCGGCGCGTAGCGGTCCACCAGCATGCGCACCATGTTGGCGAGGTTCTCTTCCGAGCCGGCCAGCCAGTATTGCAGCGAGAGGAAATACGCGCGCACGTCCTGCGCCGTGCCGGGGATGAACCGCATCAGCTTCGGCAACCGCTTGAGCATGCGCATCTGCGCCTGGCCGTTGGACGCCTCGGCGCCGCCCTTCCCGCCCGCCGGCTTGCCGCGCAGCTTCTTCAGCATGGCGAGCGCGCCGGTCGCCTCCTGCGACATGTCGAAGCGGCCGATACGCGTCAGCCTGGTGATCTCGCCGGCCGACATGCAGCACAGCATGGCGTCGCAGGACATCCGGCGGGCCTGCAGCGCCGGCTGCACGGCGCGCACGTGATCCTCCAGGAACAGCATCGTCGCGATCACGATGTCACCGCGCGCGATGTCGTCGGTGCAGGCCCGCAACGCCGTCGCGTCCGAGCCCCACTCGTCGGCCGCGTGCACGGTCACGGTCAGGTTCGGCACCTCGGCCTGCAGGATGCGTTCGGCGCGCGCCATGGCGGCCGACAGGTGGGAATCCATGGTCACGACCACGACGCGCAGCCCCGCCGGGGCGGACGATGTCGCGGCGTCTTGCCTGTCAGCGTGCATAATGGGCCTTTGCGTCGTAAAGCGTGTCCAGCGTGATGGCGGACAGCCCTCGCTCCTGCGCGAACCGTTCGGTGTTCCGCCGCGCCTTGCCACGAACGAAGAACGGTATCTTGCCCAGCTCGCGCTCCGCCTCCGCCGCCCACGGTGCGACGCCGGCGGCCGGCGCCGGCGCCCCCGCAGGCGGCGGCACCTTGGCGGCCGATCCCAGATGCGACGGGGCGGCGTCTGCGGAGAACTCGAAATCCTCGCGGAACATCGTGATCAGGTGCTCTTCCAGCCCCATCATCAGCGGATGCACCCAGGTGTCGAACAGCACGTTCGCGCCCTCGAACCCCATCTGCGGCGAGTGGCGCGCGGGAAAGTCCTGCACGTGCACCGGCGCCGATATCACCGCGCAGCCGATGCCGAGCCGTTTGGCGATGTGCCGCTCCATCTGCGTGCCGAGCACCAGTTCGGGCCGCAGCTCGGCGATCCGCGCCTCGATCTCGAGATAGTCGTCGGTGATCAGCGCGTCCACGCCGTAGCGTTGCGCCGCCTCGCGCACGTCGCGCGCGAACTCGCGGCTGTAGGTGCCGATCCCCGCCACCGTGAAGCCCATCTCCTCGGTGGCCACGCGGGCGGCCGCCACCACGTGGGTCGCATCGCCGAAGACGAACACGCGCTTGCCGGTGAGGTAGGTGCTATCGACCGAGCGCGAGTACCAAGGCAGGTTCGACGACGCTGCTGCCAGCAACGCCGACGCGTCCACGCCGGCCAGCGCCGCCACCTCGGCGATGAAGTCGCGCGTGGCGCCGACACCGATCGGCACGGTCTTCGTCGCGGGCTGCCCGAAACTGCGCTGCAGCCAGGATGCCGCCTGCCCCGCGATCTCAGGGTAAAGCACCACGTTGAACTCGGCCTCGCCCAGCCGCGCCAGGTCCGCCGGCGACGCGCCCATCGGCGCCGCCACGTTCACGTCGACCCCGAGCTGGCCCAGCAACGCCGTGACCTCGCGCAGATCGTCACGGTGGCGGAACCCGAGCGCGCAGGGGCCGAGGATGTTGCAGCGCGGCCGCGTGCCGGCCGCGCGCTCCGGCCGCTTCGCACCCGGCGGCGGCGCGTGCGGGCCGGCGCAGTCGCGCACCAGCTGGTAGAAAGTCTCCGCCGCGCCCCAGTTCTCCTTCTTCTGGTAGGACGGCAGCTCCACCGCCACCACCGGCACCGGCAGGTTCAGCGCGCGCGCCAGCCCGCCCGGATCGTCCTGGATCAGCTCGGCGGTGCAGGACGCGCCAACCAGCATCACCTGCGGCCTGAACCGCTCGTAGGCGTCGCGTGCCGCCGTCTTGAACAGCTCGGCGGTGTCGCCGCCCAGGTCGCGCGCCTGGAACGTGGTATAGGTGACCGGCGGGCGCTCGGCACGGCGCTCGATCATGGTGAACAGCAGGTCGGCGTAGGTGTCGCCCTGCGGCGCGTGCAGCACGTAGTGCACGCCCTGCATGGCGGTGACCACGCGCATGGCGCCCACATGCGGCGGGCCCTCATAGGTCCACAACGTCAGCTGCATGCGCCTAGACCGCCAGCTTCGTGCGGCGCACCAGCGGGCGCGCGAACAGCTCCGCCAGGTCGGCCGCCTGGTTGTAGCCCTGGATCGGCGTGAACAGCAGCTCGATCGACCATTTCGTGGAGATGCCTTCCGCCTCCAGCGGGTTTGCCAACCCGAGCCCGCACACGACCAGGTCTGGGCGGGCGTCGCGGCAGCGATCCAGCTGGCGGTCGACGTCCTGCCCCTCGCTCAGCGCCGTGCCCTGCGGCAGCAACGCCAGTTCCGGCGCCATGTGCTGGCGGTGCAGGTAGGGCGTGCCGACCTCGACCAGCACCATGCCCAGCTCGCGCGCGACGAAGCGTGCGAGCGGCAGTTCGAGCTGGCTGTCGGGGAAGAAGAAGATGCGTTTTCCGCTCAGTTCCGCACGGAACTTCTGCAGGGCGCCGGCGGCACGCGCGCGGCTCGGCTCGATCGCGGCGGCCACGCGCTGCTCGGGCACCGACCACGCGGCGGCGGCC
>CAXTJP010000133.1:0-6386 GCA_964244615.1 uncultured Acetobacteraceae bacterium | reverse complement strand
CAGCAGCGCCTGGTTCATCTGGTAGCCGTCGGTCTTCTGCGCCACCCGCGCCACCTCGATCTTGCCCTGGAACACGCCGCGCGCGTGGCCGGCGAGCACGTGCTTGACCGTCTGGCGCGATGCGCAGGCCGGCGCGTCGTGGCGCACCACGGTCGTGAAATCGCTGTGCTGGGTGCCGCGCAGCAACTGCGCCGCGTTGATGGCCACGTGGCCGCCAGTGCCCGACAGCCGCGCCTGCACGTCGGTCCTGGCAGTCGCCGATCCGGTCGACAGGGTGAAGCTGTCGTAGGTGGCGCCGGCGGCGATGTCGGCGTAGAGCGTGGCCAGGTGAAACGCCCGCGGACCCTCGTTCTGCAGCCGCACATGCGCGAGCCGCGCCCCCGCCGCCACCACGATCTCCGTCACCGGGTTGTGCAGGTACTGGCCGCGCCCCACCGCCATCTCGATCAGGGTCAGCTTGGAACCTTCGGCCAGGCGCACCGCGTGGCGCGGGTGGAACGCGACGGCGGTGCCGTGGATGTCGTGCCCGACGCTGATCAGCAGGATGGTGCCGGCATCGATGCCGGCCGGCACCTCGATGATCGCGCCGTCCTCGGCCAGCATGGTGTTCAGCGCCACCAGCCGGTCCTGCTCCGGCCGCGGCAACACGCCGAAATCGGCGGTGGCGGCGAAGGAGCGCACGATGGCGCCCTCCGGCAGCACGGAATCGGCCGTGCTGAAACGGCCCTGCACGAAGACCAGGCGCGGCAGGCCGTCAATCCCGTCGAGGTCGGGCAGATCCGTGTCGGACACGAAACCCGCGGCCTCGGTCAGCGCCTCGTGGAACCGTGCCTCGCCCAGCTTGACCAGGCTGGTGTAGCGCCAGGATTCGTCGCGCATGGTCGGCAACCCCAGCCTGCGCAAAATCTCGGCCGCCGCCTGCCGCGGTGCCGAAGCACCGGGCAGCCGCTGCGTCAGCCCCTCGTAACGCGCGAGGAAACCGCTGGCCGAAGCCGCGACCGGGGCCGGCGGCGCCTGTGGAACGGTGATGCTCATGCCGCCTCCGCGATCACCTGGGCGTAGCCCTGCGCCTCGAGCGCGCGGGCGAGTTCGGCGCCGCCGCTGCGCACGATACGGCCCTGCGCCAGCACGTGCACCGCGTCGGGCACGATGTGGTCCAGCAGCCGCTGGTGATGGGTGATGACCAGGGCGGAGAAACCGGGTGCGCGCAATGCGTTGACACCGTCGCCGACGATCTTCAGCGCGTCGATGTCGAGCCCGCTATCGGTCTCGTCCAATATCGCGAGCTTCGGGCGCAGCATGGTCATCTGCAGCACCTCGTTGCGCTTCTTCTCGCCGCCGGAAAACCCGACATTGACGTTCCGGCGCAGCATGTCGTCGGGCATCTGCAGCCGCTTGGCCTCGGCCCGTGCCAGCTTGAGGAACTGCGCCGCGTCGAGCTCCGGCTCGCCGCGCGCCCGCAGCACGGCGTTCAGCGCGGTGCGCAGGAAGTTGGCGTTGCCGACACCCGGCAGCTCCACCGGCGCCTGGAACGCCAGGAACAGCCCAGCCTGCGCGCGCGCCTCCGGCTCCATCGCCAGCAGGTCATGCCCGTCGAACGTGGCGGTGCCGCCCGTCACGGTGAAGTCGTCGCGCCCCGACAACACGTAGGACAGCGTGGACTTGCCCGAGCCGTTCGGCCCCATGATGGCATGCACCTGCCCGTCCGGGACGGTGAGGTCGATACCGCGCAGGATCGGCTTCTCGCCAATGGATGCGCACAGATTCCTGATCTCGAGCATGGCGTCTAACCCACCGACCCTTCGAGGCTGACCGCGAGCAGCTTCTGCGCCTCCACGGCGAACTCCATCGGCAGCTCCTTCAGCACCTCGCGGCAGAAGCCGTTGACGATCATGCCGACCGCCTCTTCTTCCGAAAGCCCGCGCTGGCGGCAGTAGAACAGCTGGTCCTCGGCGATCTTCGACGTGGTGGCCTCGTGCTCCACCTTCGCGCCGGGGTTGCGGCACTCGATGTAGGGCACGGTGTGCGCGCCGCACAAATCGCCGATCAGCAGGCTGTCGCACTGCGTGTGGTTCCGCGCGCCGGACGCGCGCGGCAGGATGCGCACCAGGCCGCGATAGGTGTTGTTGCTGCGCCCGGCGGAGATGCCCTTGGACACGATCGTGCTGGTCGTGTTGCGGCCGATGTGGATCATCTTGGTGCCGGTATCGGCCTGCTGCATGTTGTTGGTCAGAGCCACCGAGTAGAACTCGCCGACGCTGCCCTCGCCCTGCAGCACGCAGGACGGGTATTTCCAGGTGATCGCGGAACCCGTCTCCACCTGCGTCCAGCTGATCTTGCTGCGCGCGCCGCGGCACGCGCCGCGCTTGGTGACGAAGTTGTAGATGCCGCCGCGCCCGTTGGCATCGCCGGGGTACCAGTTCTGCACCGTGCTGTACTTGATCTTCGCATCGTCCAGCGCCACCAGCTCGACCACGGCGGCGTGCAGCTGGTTCTCGTCGCGCATCGGCGCGGTGCAGCCTTCGAGGTAGCTGACGGAGGCTCCCTCCTCGGCCACGATCAGCGTGCGCTCGAACTGGCCGGTGTTCTTCGCATTGATGCGAAAATAGGTGGACAGCTCCATCGGGCACGCGACGCCCTTGGGAATGAACACGAAGCTGCCATCGGTGAAGACGGCGGAGTTCAGCGCGGCGAAGTAGTTGTCGGTTGGCGGCACCACGCTGCCGAGGTACTTGCGCACCAGCTCGGGGTAGTCGCGCACCGCCTCGCTGATCGGGCAGAACAGCACACCGGATTTCGCCAGCGTGCTGCGAAAGGTGGTCGCCACCGACACGCTGTCGAACACCGCGTCAACCGCCATCGGCGGCCGCGCCTCCACACCCTCCACGCCGGCGAGGATCGCGCGCTCGCTGACCGGGATGCCAAGCTTCTCGTACATGCGCAGCAGCTCGGGATCGACCTCGTCGAGCGATTGCGGACCCGCCTTGCGCTTCGGCGCCGCGTAGTAGTACGCGTCCTGGTAGTCGATCTTCGGGTAGTTCAGCAGCGCCCAGCTCGGCTCTTCCATGTCGAGCCATGCCGAGTAGGCACGCAGCCGCCACTCCAGCAGCCACGCCGGCTCGCCCTTACGCTCGGAAATCAGGCGCACGATGTCGGTGTTCAGCCCGCGCGGGGCGAACTCCATCTCGATGTCGGTTTCGAAACCCCATTTGTAGCCGCCATCGGCAACCGACTGGACGGTGTTCAGGGTCTCGGCAATGGCTGGCATACGATGTCCTCAGGCAACAGGCAGGGATTGGGTCGTCGTCTCGGCGTGGTGTCGATGTGGTTCGGCCGATGCGCCAAGGAAGGCGGGCGCCACCGCCGCCTGCTGCATGTCGGCCAAGGTGATCGCGCGCAGCGCGGACCGTATGGCGCTGTTCACTGGGTCCCAGCGCCCGCGCAGCGCGCACAGGCAGCCGCTCTCGCAACTGCCGCCGCCATCCACGCAGGCGGTCAGTGCAATCGGCCCGTCGATCGCCTCGATCACGTCGGCAACCGTGATGCTGCCGAGCGGCCGGCCGAGCCGGTAGCCACCCCGCGCGCCGCGTTGCGACACCACCAGCGTGTGCCCGGCCATGGCCTTGAGCACCTTGGCGACCGTCGGCTCCGGGATGCCGGTACCGGCAGCGATGCCCGGCGAGGTCTGCACCCCGTCGGCGCCGGCCTGGCCCAGGCGGACGAGCACCACGGTCGCGTAGTCGGCCAGTTTGGACAGCCTGAACATCGCCGGGCACCCGATGGAGAACAAACGGACCACGCCGGTCCTGATTACCCCAGATGCGGCGCGTGACCGCGGGCGTCAAGGGCGCGGGCCTTGCGGCGCCCCGGTTTTTCGCCCATTGGCGGGCATGTCCAACCCACGGGATCCGGGCCGCGAACCGCGGCCGGCAGCCAGCCTGCTGGTGCTGCGCGGCGGGCGTGCGGCGCCGGAGTTGCTGATGGGCCGGCGTTCGGCGGGCCATCGCTTCATGCCGAACGTGCTCGTCTTCCCCGGCGGCGCGGTGGACGAGGCCGACTACCACGCGCGCGTCGCCACCCCCTTGCCGCCGCAGGTGCGCAGCCGGCTGGAACGCTCGGCCGCGCCTCGGCTCGCCCAAGCGCTGGCGGTAGCGGCCGCCCGCGAGCTGACCGAGGAGGTGGGGCTCTCGCTCGGCGATCCGCCGGCGCTCGACGGGCTCGGCTACCTGTGCCGCGCCATCACGCCGCCCGACCGGGCCATGCGGTTCGACGCCCGCTTCTTCCTCGTCGATGCCGACCGCGTGACCGGCACGCCGACGGCATCGCGCGAGCTGGAAGATCCGGGGTGGGTCGACATCGAGACGGCGCTCGCCGCCGAGATCGCCGCGGCCACACGCGCCGTGCTCGGCCAGCTGCAACGCTGGCTCGCCCACCAGAACCACGACGGCCCGGTGCCGGTCCTGCGCGACCGGGTCTGGTCGGAGGAGTAGCGCCGCGCGACCACCAAGGACGGTGTCCCTACTCTGCTGCGCATCGTGCGTTCGGCGGCCTGACGCAAAGAAGCAACAGGCCTGCACACCTTGCCCTTTGCCTCATGTCAGCCCCGCTTTCGTCCGCCCGGCGCGGCTCCGCGCTCGCGAAGCGACCGCCGAAGACGGCTTGGCCTTGAACCGCGCCGGGCGGACGAAAGACGATCAGCCCGGGAGGCAGGCACACGGTTTGTGGCAGCGGACCCTACCGCCGGCCCGTCGCCCGCTCGAACACCGCTACGCACTCCACCTGCGCCGACCACAGGAACTGGTCCACCGGTGTCGCCGTCACCAGGCGATACCCAGCCCCGGCCAACGCCGCCGAGTCCCGCGACAGCGCGCCGGGATTGCAGCTGACATAGATCACCCGCCCCACGCCCGAAGCCGCGATCGCCGGCATCTGCATGGCCGCGCCGCCGTAAGGCGGATCCAGGATGACCACGCACGCCCCGGACAGCTCCTTGGCCGAGAGCGGCTGCCGGGCCAGGTCGCGCTGCGTCGCCTCCACCCGGCTGCCCGACTGGGCATGGCGCATGGCAGACGCGGCCCCGGCATCGCCCTCGAACGCCAGGACGCGCATCCGCCGGGCAACCGGAAAGCTGATGGTGCCGCAGCCCGCGAACAGCTCGACGGCCTTGCTGCGTCCGGTGATCTGCTCCGGCAGCCCGGCCAGCACCGCCTGCACGATCGCCTGCTCGCCCTCGGCGGACGCCTGCAGAAAAGCCCCGGGCGGCGGCTCCACCCGGTGTCCGGCGAAGGGCACGAACGGCGCGGACGACAGGCAGGCAGTCTCCGGCATCCCGTCGCCCAGCGCCCAGGCGACGCGCGGCACGCCATGCGCGGCGGCGAACCCGGCCAGCTTGCCGCGGTCGCTGGGCGCCAGCGGGCCGTCGGTGCGGATCAGCAAATCAGCACCCCCGTCCAGCAGATTGGCGACCACCGAGCCGGTCCGGCGCAGCGCCGCCAGGCCCGACAGGGTCGCGCGCAGCGGCGCCACCAGGGCGAACAGGGCAGGGTGCAGCACCGCGCACACCTCCAGGTCCACGATCTCCCGCCCATGCGCACGATGCAGGCCGAACAGCACGCCGCCCTCGCGGCGCTGCACGGCGAAATCCATGCGACGGCGCGACTGCGGCGGCGTGCGCACCAGCGCGCCCAGATCCGGGTCGGCGTAGCCCGCGCGCTGCAGCGCCGCGGCCACCAGGCCGCGTTTCCAGGCGGCGTAGCGCGCATCGTCCCAGTGCTGCAGCGCGCAGCCGCCGCAACCCTGCAGAAAATGCGGGCAGGGCGGCGCGACACGGTCGGGGCTGGGCGTCACCACCTCCAGCAGTTCGGCCCGGACCGACCCGCCGGGCTGCCCCGGCTGCACCCGCACGACCTCGCCTGGCAGGCTGCGGGCCACGTGCAGCGAGCCGCCATCCGGCCGCGCGGCGACGCCATCCCCCGCACTGCCGATCCGGTCGATGGTCACGGTCGCCTCCGGCGCCGACGCGTGCGCCGGGGCACGCCTCATCGTCGGCGGCTCAGGCTTCGGTCAGGTCGGGATCGGCCGAACGGGCTGCCCGGCGCGGCAGCGTCATGAAGGCGGGCACGTCATCCCCGAACCCCATCACCGAAGGTCCGAGATCCTCGTCGCGTCGGCGGTATTCGCGGCCCTGGCTACGGTCGAATCGTTCCGGCCGGACGTCCTGTCGCGCGTTGCCGCGCGCTGGCTCCCGGGCGGCCTCGGCCAGGTCGGGCCCAGCATCCGGGACGGCGCGTACCACCACGGCGCGCTCGGCCGAACGGCCGGAACGCTGGCCCTTGCCGCCTCGGCCGCGATCACGACGCGGCGTCTCGGCAGGGGCCGCCTCGGCC
>CAXTJP010000132.1:0-6418 GCA_964244615.1 uncultured Acetobacteraceae bacterium | reverse complement strand
GCGTTGCGCCAGTTGCGGCGGACCCAGCCGGTGTGCCAGCGGGTGATGCCGTTGCGTACGTATTCGCTGTCGGTGTGCAGGATGACGCGGCAGGGTCGGGTCAGCGTTTCCAGCGCGCAGGCGGCGGCGGTCAGCTCCATGCGGTTGTTGGTGGTGGCGGGGTCGGCGCCGGACAGTTCGCGCTCGCGGCCGCCAAAGACCAGCACGGCGCCCCAGCCGCCCGGGCCGGGGTTGGGCTTGCAGCCGCCATCGGTCCAGATGCGCACCGGCTCGGGGCTGGCGGTGGCATCGGTGGAGGGCTCAGAGTCCGTAATCGCGGCAATCCTTCACGCCGAGGTGGAAGCGCAGGCGGCGCAGATACTCGATCGGGTTCTTCGGAACCACCATCGCGCCTGGCGGCGTGTTCAGCCAGTCGTACAGCCGGGTCAGCAGGAAGCGCAGCGCCGCGCCCTGCGCCAGCACCGGCAGTGCGTCAGACTCGGCCGTCGAGAGCGGCCGGATGGCGGCGTAGCCGCGCAGCAGCGCGCGGGCACGGGTGACGTTGAACGAGAAATCCGGCTCGAAGCACCAGGCGTTGAGGCAGATCGCGACGTCGTAGGCGAAGATGTCGGTGCAGGCGAAGTAGAAGTCGATCAGGCCGGACAGCGCGCCGCCCAGGAAGAACACGTTGTCCGGGAACAGGTCGGCGTGGATGTGGCCCACAGGCAGATCGTGCGGCCAGGCGGCCAGGATCAGGCCGAGCGCGCGGTCCAGCTCGGCGGCCAGGCCGTCCTGCACCGTGTCGGCGCTGGCGCGGCACTGGTCCAGCAGTGGCGGCCACGCCCGCGGGCCGAGCGCATTGGCGCGAGCGGGGGCGTAGATCGCACCGGCCAGGTGCAGACGCGCGAGCGCCTGGCCCAGCGGGGCGCAATGCACCTGCTGCACCCGGCGTGGCCAGACGCCCGGCAGGAACGTGGTGATCGCGGCAAAGCGCCCGCACAGCATGCGCAGCGTGTCGCCGTCCCGGCCCGCGACGGGCAGCGGACAGGTGATGCCGTGCGCGGCGAGATGCTGCATCAGCCCCAGGAACCAGGGCAGGTCGGCCGGGTCCACACGGCGTTCGTAGAGCGTCAGGATGTAGTCGCCGCCGGTGGTGCGCAGCGAGAAATTGCTGTTCTCCACCCCTTCGGCGATGCCGCGGAAGGCGACCAGCCCGCCTATGGCGTACTCGGCCAGGAAGGCGGTCAGCGCCTCGTCGGAAACGTCGGTGTAGACGGCCATTCGGTTTTTGGTTGCCACGCGCCGGTTTGCAGGGAAGGTGGCTGTATCGCACCCGTCCCTCTTTCTTGGAACCGACACGTGGCACCCGACCGCTCGCGCCTACACCGTGTGCTCGGGCGGTGGGATCTGGTGGGCATCACCATCAACAGCACGGTGGGCGCCGGCATCCTCGGCCTGCCAGGCCGTGTCTACGCGCTGCTCGGGCCGTACAGCGTGCTGGCGTGCCTGGCCGGCGGCGTGCTGATGGGGCTGGTGGCGGCCTGCTACGCCGAGGCGTCCAGCCGGTTCCAGGGCACCGGCGGCACCATCCTCTACGCCGGCGCGGCGTTCGGCCGCCGGGCCGGGTTCGCGGCGGGCTGGCTCGCCATCGCGACACGGCTGTTCGCCTATGCCAGCATCACCAACCTGGCCGTCGGCTACGCCGCGGGCGTGGTGCCCGCCATCGTCCAGCCGCTGTGGCGGGTGCTGGCCATCACCGGGCTGAGCTGGGGCCTGGGCGCCGTGATCTATGCCGGGGTCGGGCTCTCCGCCAAGGCCAACGCGGCGTTCACCTGGACGAAACTGGCGCTTCTGCTCGGCTTCGTGCTGGTCGGAGCAACCCTGCTGTGGCCGCCGCATCCGCAGGCCCTGCCGCCCTTGCCGCCGTTGGGTCATTGGGCGCCGGCCGTGGTGCTGCTGCTGTTCGGGCTGATCGGCATGGATTCGGCGGTGGTCAACGGCGGCGAGATGCGCGACCCGAGGCGCGACGTGCCGTTCGGGCTCGGTGTCGGCATGCTGGCGGTCGTGGCCCTCTATTCGGGCATCCTGCTGGTCTGCGCCGGCGTGGTGCCGAACCTGGCCGCCAGCGCCCGTCCGGTGTTCGACGGCACGGTGGCCATGCTCGGCCCCGGCGCCGGCAGCCTGGTGGCGTGCGGCGCGGTGCTGAGCATGGCTGGCACGCTGTTCACCATATTGTTCACGGGACCGCGGCTGGTTTTCGCCCTGGCCGAGGCGCGCCAACTGCCCGCCGTGCTCGCCCGGGTGCATCCAAGGTTCGGCACGCCGGGTGCGGCGGTGCTGCTGCACACGGCGCTCGCCTGGGCGTTGGCGGTGGCCAGCACGTTCCTCGGTGCGCTGACGGCCAGCACGCTGACCCGGCTGATGCTGTACGCGCTGACCGCCGCCGCCGTGCCGGTGCTGCGCCGCCGCGGCCTGACCGAGCAGGCGCGGCCCCTGGAACTGCCCGGTGGCGCGATCATCGCGGTGACCGCGGCCGTGCTGTGCCTATGGCTGATGGCCCAGGCCGACCACGCCGCCTGGGTCTCGACGCTGTGGTGCCTCGGCATCGGGGCGTTGGTCGGTCTGGCCTATGCACGGACGCGCCCAGCCTGAAGCGATGTCCCGCGTCATTCCATCACACCTGGCGCGGTGTCGGCCGTCATCGGCAGCTTCGCCATGTCCGGCGCGACCAGGGCGAGGACATCGGCGCTGGTGCGGTGCCAGTCGTGCAGGTCGACCATGTAGGGCAGCAGCGATTCGGAAAACGCCTCGGCCAACACCTCGCACAGGTCCAGCGACAGACGTTCCTTCGCACGGACCATGGGGTCGAGGTCGGAGCCGCGCCAGACATGCCGGCCGGTCGCCCGCGAGCCGTAAACCCGGATTTCGGCGTCCGGCGGGAGAAGACGCTGGAGGATCACGTAGACGATCGCGCGATGCTCGGGCGCGATGGCGAGTGCCGTCACGGCGTGTCCCGGGCGATCGCGAAGCATCGCAGGCCGGTTCGAAGGCGGCCCAGCGCCCGCTCCGGCACGGCCACGCTGACCTGGGCCATTGCGACGCAGGCCTAGGCCAGCGGGTAGGGCAGCTTGAAGATCACGTCCTCGGTCGTCACCTGGCGCTCCTCGATCTCCAGCGCGAAGCGGGTGGCGAGTTCGGAGAGCACCTCCTGCACCAGGCTCTCCGGCGCCGACGCCCCGGCGGTGATGCCGACCGTGCTCACGCCGTCCATGAGGGAGAAATCCATCTCCGACACTTTCGGCACCAGGATGGCGCGGCCCGCGCCGGCACGCTCGGCCACCTCGCGCAGGCGCTGGCTGTTGCTGCTGTTCGGGCTGCCGATGACGATCAGCAGGTCGCAGCCGCGGGCGATCGCCTTGACCGCGGCCTGGCGGTTTGTGGTGGCGTAGCAGATGTCCTCGCGCCGCGGCCCCTCGATGTCGGGGAAGCGGCGGCGCAGGATCTCCACGATCTCGGCAGTGTCGTCCACGCTCAGCGTGGTCTGGGTGATGAAGGCGAGGCGCCCCGTCTCGACCGGCATCACCTCGGCCGCCTCTGTCGCGTTCTGCACCAGCGTGACCGTGCCGGGCGGCAGCTGGCCCATGGTGCCCACCACCTCCGGGTGCCCGGTATGCCCGATCATCAGGATGTGGCGGTTTTCCGAGAAGTGGCGCTCGGCCTCGCGATGCACCTTGCTGACCAGCGGGCAGGTGGCGTCCAGGTAGGCCAGGTTGCGGCGCTGTGCTTCCTCCGGCACCGATTTCGGCACGCCGTGGGCGGAGAACACGACGTGGGCGTTCTCCGGCACCTCGTCGAGCTCCTCGACGAAGATCGCACCCTGCGCCTCCAGCGTCTCGACCACGGTGCGGTTGTGCACGATCTCGTGGCGGACGTAGACGGGCGCGCCGTAGCGGCGCAGCGCCTCCTCCACCACGCGTATGGCGCGGTCGACACCGGCGCAGAAGCCGCGCGGGCCGGCCAGAACCACGCGCAACGGGCGCAGGGCGGCGGGGGACTGAAAGGCCATCAGGTCGGTCGGGCTGTCTGGCATGGGTCGATCTGATCCCTCGTCGGTGGCGGCGGGTGACGGTCGCCCGACACTCCGCCGGGTATATGGCGCGGCTGGGTTCTGGTGCAAAGCCGGCCTCGTGTGGCAAGCAGGCGCCGTGTCGCGACAAGCGGCCTGTGCACGGCGCGGTCGCCCCGCCGCGATGGAGAGACCCATGCGCCTACCCGCCCTTCCAGCCCTCCTCGTGCCGGTCGCCTGCCTGGCCCTCTCGGCCTGCGGCGCCGACCCGAACGAGACGGCGGCGGAGTGTCCCCGGCCCTATTTGCTGCCGGACGCCGCGACGCTCGCCCGCTATCGCCCTGGCGGCGGCCAGGACCTGTCCGACCTGGTGCTGACCGCCCGGCTGACCGACGTGCAGGGCGCCTGCGCCGGCGCGCTCGGCACGCATCTGGAGGGCGCGCACGCCCACGTGGTGATGGTGGTCAGCCGCGGCCCGGCCGCCGCCACCGCCGAGGCGGACGTGCCCTATGGCCTGGGCGTGCTGCGCAACGGCCGCATCCTGGACGAGGCCCGCTACGTGCAGCACGTGGTGTTCCCGCCGAACGTCAACACGGTGCAGGTGACGGGGCAGGAGGTGAAGCTGAAGCTGCCGACGCGGAAGGGCGTGACCGGGCCGAGCTACCATTTGTATTTCTGGCTGCAACTGACGCCGGAGGAGCTGGCGGCGAACAGGCGTAAGCAATAGTGGAAGGCAAGGCCTGCTTTTTTGAAAGCAGCAAAAAACTTTCGGGTATGCTGTCCCGGAGGTTTCTGCGGACATCCGGCAGAATAAGCAGAAGTTTTTTCCTTGCTGATCACACGTCCAGCATCCGCCGCGCCGCCGCTGCCACGTGCTGCGGCGAAATCCGCCAGCTCAGCCCATGCACCGCGGGCGACAGGTCGGTCCATGCCCCCTCCGCCCGGCCGAGCACGCAGTCGTAACTGAGCCCCCGCAGCGCGGCCAGGTGCCGGAAACCCCAGTTCACGTAAGCGTCCATGTGCAGTTCCAGCACCCGGCAGCCGGGTCGGCAGAACCCCAGGTTGGTCAGGGCGGCGCCGTGCGGCGCCACGATCATCTCGGCCGAGCGGAACAGCCGTAGCTGGTCGGCGGCGGACAGCCTCTCCGGCCTGACCGGCACGAAGCCGAGCGGCTCCAAGCCGGCAACGACCGCGTCCTCGTCTACCAGCCGGCGCAGCGGCGAGCCATGGCGGTCCAGGTAGATGCGACGCGGAGACGCGCCGCCGCCGGGCACGCGATCGGACATACGGTCGAACCACGTGCTCAGGCAGGGGTGGTAGCTGAACAGGCCGTGCACGCTTGAGGGGAGCACCAGCGTCTCCACCAGCAGGGTTTCCTCGGTCCGCACGGCGCGCGGCGCCAGGGTGCCGGGCAGTCCCATCAGCCGCAGCATCGCGTCCTGCCCGGCCCCACCGGCCGCGTGCAGCAACCCTTGCGCACCGTGCAGCAGGACGGCCGGCACGCAGGCCAGACGCATCACGCCCTCAATCATGGCGTGGAAGTAGTTTTCGGCGCCCCCGGCCAGCACGGCGACGTGCGTGCCGGCCAGCTTCTGCGGCCAGGCGGTCAAGGCGATGCTGCCTTCGCGGCGCCGGTAGCCATGCCGGTCGGGATCGGTGTGCGCCAGGGTCTCGTCCACGACGTCGCCCTCGATGCCGAGTATTCCCGCCGCGCCGTGGACCAGCACGTCGCGCAACACGAACACCGCGGGCGAGACCGAATCGTAGTGTTCGGCCCGCCAATCGGTTCCGCCCGGCTGCCGGATCGGCCAGCGTTCCAGGAAGGTGGACCCGATCGGCAGCGGCGGCAGGGCCTGACGCACGGCCCCCAGCGAGGTCGCGTGGAACACGCGGGCGTTCGGGTCCAGCCGGTCGCCATCGCCGGCGATGGACTCGAGGGAGCGGCGCCGCAGGACGATCTCCCGTAACGCCCGCTCGCCGGGGCTGCCGCCTACGGCAGGTTCTCCGGCTGCGAGAACCGGAAGCTGACCTCGGGCCGTTCGGCGGAATCGTCGCCGGCGCCCATGATCGACACGCGGAACAGCAGGCTGCCGGCCAGCACCGCGAGCCCGCCGACGCGGCCGCGGCCGCCGAACGCCAGCCCCGCCAGCTTCAGGGCGAGCGGCAGGATGACCCCGCCGCCGGTGGCGCCGTACCTCTCGACCTGGCCCCAACGGCCGTCCAGCGCCTCGTCCACGCCCTTCGCCCGATAGGTCTCGTGCGATCGCAGGGTGGAGGCGAGTTCGACGGCCAGCGCAGCCACCGCCAGCGCGTCCAGCGCCCGACGCGACCGGCGCGAGCGCTCGCCCAGCGCCAGGGCGGCGGCACCCGAGG
>CAXTJP010000131.1:0-6445 GCA_964244615.1 uncultured Acetobacteraceae bacterium | reverse complement strand
CGCGTCTCGGTCACCGACCGCTGCGACCTTCGCTGCGTCTACTGCATGGCCGAGGACATGACTTTCCTGCCAAAGGCCGAAATCCTGACGCTGGAGGAGATCGAGCGTCTGTGCGGCGCGTTCGTAGAGGCCGGCGTCACCCGCCTGCGCATCACCGGCGGCGAGCCGCTGGTGCGCCGCGGCGTGCTCGGCCTGATCGAGCGTCTGGGCACGCAATTGGGCCATGGGCTGGAGGAGCTGACCCTGACCACCAACGGCACCCAGCTCGCCCGGCATGCCGAGGCACTGGCACGGGCGGGCGTGCGCCGGATCAACGTCAGCCTGGACACGCTCGATCCGGCCCGCTTCGCGCGCCTGACGCGCTGGGGCCGGCTGGACCAGGTGCGGGCAGGCATATTCGCGGCGCGCGATGCCGGGTTGCAGGTCAAGATCAACGCTGTGGCCCTGCGCGGCGAGAACGAGGACGAGTTCGACGAGCTGATCGGCTGGTGCGGCCGGCACGGCTTCGACCTGTGCCTGATCGAGACGATGCCGATGGGCGAGGTTGCCGCGCGCGCCGACCAGTACCTGCCGCTGTCGCTGGTGCGCGCTAGGCTGCGGCAGCGCTGGACGCTGGACGAGACTGCGTATCGCACCGGCGGCCCCGCCCGTTACGTGACGGTGCGGGAGACCGGGCGGCGGCTCGGCTTCATCACGCCGATGACGCATAATTTCTGCGAGGACTGCAACCGAGTGCGGCTGACCGTGACCGGCACGCTCTACATGTGCCTGGGCCAGGACGATGCGGCCGACCTGCGCGGGCCGCTGCGTCGCGGCGAGAATTTGCACGAGGCGATCGAGGCGGCAATCGCGCGCAAGCCGAAAGGACATGATTTCGTTATCGATCGGCACCGGCCGGCGGCTTCGGTCAAGCGGCACATGAGCGTGACGGGGGGTTAAACTTCTGCTTATTGATCGGGTGTTTGCAGAAACCTCCGCGACAGCACGACAAAAAGTCTTTTGCTTTTTTCTTCAAAGAAGACTTTCCTTACTTCTCCATGACCAGCAACGTCGAAGTCGCCGAAGCATAAAGCCGCCCCGCACCGTCCACCATCGTCGCTTCGGCAAACGCGGCACGACGCCCGAACTGCACCACGCGCCCGACGCCGCGCATCACCCCGGTCTGCACCGTGATGGCCTTGTGATAGGCGATCTTCAGCTCGAGCGTGGTGTAGCCCTGGGTCGGCGAGAGCTTCGTGTGCACCGCACAGCCGCAGCACGAATCGAGGACAGCGGCGGCAAAACCACCATGCACCGTGCCGATCGGATTGTACACGCTCAGGCTGGGCACCGCCTCGAACGTCACGCTGCCATCCTCGACGGCCACGATGGTGAAGCCCATCGTCTTGCCGATCGCCACCATGTCCTGGCCGAGCAGCGCCCGAAGCTGCTCCAGGCCGGTCAGTCCGGGCGGCAAAGCGGCGGTCAGGTTCATGGATGAACGGCCTTAATGATCCGAAACCTTGACCTTCATGCCCTCGGTAAGGTCGACCGGCAAGCTGAGGATCACCTTGTCTCCGTCCTTGAGGCCGGCGCGGACCTGCACCTGCGCGCCGTCGTCCTCGGCCACGTCGAGGTGGCGTATGGCGATACGGTCGTTCTCCACCACGGCGACGCTGAGCCCGTCCTTGTTGAAGATGACCGACTGTGTCGGCACCGTCACCACGGGCTGCGCCCGCGGCTCCTGCACGTGAACGATGCCGTACAGGCCCGCCGACAGGGCATGGTCCCGGTTATCGACGTCCACCTCGGCCAGCAGCGTGCGCGTGTTGGTGGCCAGCGCCGCGGCGTTGCGCGCTACCCGCCCGTGGAACGTCCGGCCAGGCAGCTGCGGCACGGTGATCATCGCGTCCTGGCCGTCCTTCAGGCCGAAGAAATACTCCTGCGGCACGTAGACCTGCACGCGCAGGGTGGCGGTGTGGGCGATGGAGAACAGCGACGTGCCGCTGGACGCGTCCGCGGTGACCAGCGTGCCGACATCGACGGCGCGGGCCGTGATCACGCCGTCGAAGGGGGCGATCACACGCTCGAAGCCGGTCAGCTCGACCAGGCGGTTCACCTGTGCCAGCTGGGCCGCGAGGTTCGCCTGGGCCACGCCCACGCCGGCAGTCTGCGAGTTGAAGTTGGTGCGGTCCTGGTCGCCCTGCTGACGGCTGTCCCAGCCTTCGCTGACCAGGCGAGACGTCCGCTGGTTGGTCACCTTGGCCAGGCCGCGCGTGGCGACGGCCTGGGTCAGCGCCGCCTGCATCTGCACCAATTGGGCGCGTGCCTGGGCCAGTTGCTGGTCGAGGTCGGGGGCCGCGATCACGGCCAGAACGTCGCCGGCATGCACCTGGCTGCCGATGTCGACATTTCGCTTGGCGATGTAGCCGGTCGCGCGGGCGTAGAGTGTCGCCGCGTCGTAGGCCTGCATGGTGCCGGGCAGATCGATCGTCTGCGGCCGGTTATCGGCATGCACGGTGACGATGCGCACGCTCGGCACGGAGTCCTGTCGGGTCTGCAACGCGGTGCGCGCGGCCTGCCGGCTGGCGATGTGGGTCCACACCCCCCAGGCGACCATGGCCAATACCAACACGAGCACGGCCAGTGCGGCGAGCCGGGCGATGCGGCCGCGGCGCTTTTCGGTCGCCGGGTCGGCCGGCGCTTCGTGCCTGGCATCAGGCTTGTCCTGGCCGGACTTCGCCTCGGGCGCGGCCTGGCCACCCGGCGGCCCGGACGGGCCAGGGCGGCTGGTCTGCGGCGGGTTCGTGTCGGCGGCCGGGCGGTTCATCTGGTTCATTTCAGGCTCCCTGCTGCGCGAGGCCGCGCTGGCCGCCACGTGAGTCGCGATCCGCGCGTTCTTCAGGCTTCTCCGGCGCACGCTCGAAGGCACCGAACACCGAGTAGAGGTATGGCACGAACAGCAGCGTCGTGAGCGTGCCGACCAGCACGCCACCGATCACGGCGCGCGCCAGCACCGCGTTCTGCTCCTCCCCGGGGCCGCCGATCGCCATCGGGACCATGCCGACCATCATCGCCGCCGCCGTCATCAGCACCGGGCGCAGCCGCGTGGTGCCGGCCGACAGGGCCGCTTCGACCGCGCCCATCCCCGTCTCACGCTGCTCGCGCGCGAACGTCACGAGCAGGATGGAGTTGGCCGAGGCGACGCCCACCGACATGATGGCGCCCATCAGGGATGGCACCGACAGCGTGGTGCCGGTCACGAACAGCAGCAGCAGGATGCCGGAGCCGGCACCCGGCAGGGCCAGGATGACGGCAAGCGGATCGACGAAACTTTGGTAGTTCACGACCATCAGCAAATAGACGAACACCGCTGCGAACAGCAGGCCGATCGTCAGGTTGGTGAACGCATCGTCCATGCTGCTGATCTGGCCACGTATGTTGATCGTGTCGCCGGTCTTGAGGTGGTGCTGCTCGTCGGCCACCACCTTGCGGATGGCGGTCTCGGCGGTGCCGAGATCGGTGCTCTGCACGCTGGCATACACGTCGTAGACGGGCTGGATGTTGTTCTGGTTGTAGACCGATTGCACCTGTTGGCGGTGGCCGCTGGCGACGTTGCCGAACAGGTCGGGGATCGGCGTCGCGGTGCCGCCCTGCGCCACGGTGCCGGGGCTGCCGGCGATCGGCGTGTTGTCCAGGTCGTTCTTGTTGTGCAGCTTGTACTCGGGCGTCTGCACCGCCATGTAGTACGGTATGCCGTTCTTCGGGTCGGTCCAGAAGTTCGGCGACACCTGCTCGGACGAGCTGAGGCTGATGTTGAGGTCCTGCGCCACCTGGTTGACCGTCAGGCCGAGCTCCTGCGCCCTGGTCCGGTCGATGGTGTAGTACATCTCCGGCGCGTCCAGCTCCTGCTGCACGTGCGCGTCCACGATGCCGGGCACGGCCGAGATGCGCCGCGCGATGTCCTTGGCGATCTTCTGGTTGTCCAGCCGATCCTTGCCCTGCACCTGCACGTCCACTTGTGACGGCACGCCGAAATCGAGGATCTGCGTCACCAGGTCGGCGGGCTGGAAGTAGAACTGCACGTCGGGGAACGCGGCGGGCAGGCTGTCGCGCAACTGTCTCATGTAGGCGGCCGTCGTGCCGTGCCGGTTCTCGGCCAGCTGGATCTGGATGGTGCCGTCGTTCACGCCGATCGTGGTGCCGTCGGTGAAGGCGAGGTTGTACGTGCGCTGCGGCAGGCCGATGTTGTCCAGCATCAGCTTGATCTCCCCGCCGGGGATCTGGTTGCGTATGTTGTCCTCGACCGCCTGGAACACCTTCTCCGTGGTCTCGATCCGGGTGCGGGCGGGCGCGCGGACATGCAGCTGGATCAGGCCGGCATCGACCTGCGGGAAGAAGTCGCTGCCGACGAACTGGCTGAGCACGCCGGCGCTCGCCACCACGCAGACGGCCACGATCGGGGTGATGATGCGTCGCGCCAGGATGGCGGCGAGCAGCCAGCCGTAGAACGCACGAAACGCGTCGAAGCCGCGGTTGAAGCCCGCGTGGAAGCGGCCGAACCAGTTCTTCGGCTTGTCATCGTGGCCGCCTTGGTATTCGCGGCGCAGCATCAGCCGGATCACGATCGGCGTCAGCGTGCGCGAGATGCCGTAGGAGGCGAGCATGGCGAACACCACCGCCTCGGCCAGCGGCGTGAACAGGTACTTGGCCGCGCCCTGCAGGAAGAACACGCTGACGAACACGACGCAGATCGCCAGCGTGGAGATCAGCGTGGGGATGGCGATGCCGGCCGCACCCTCCAGCACCGCCTCGTCGAAGTCGCCGCCCTCGTCCAGCAGCCGGTGCGTGTTCTCGATGGTGACGGTGGAATCATCCACCAGGATGCCGACGGCCAGTGCCAGCCCGCCCAGCGTCATGGTGTTGATCGTCTCGCCGAGCGCCGAGAGCACCGCGATGGAGGTCAGGATCGACAGCGGGATCGACACCATCACCACCACGGTCGACCGCCAGGAGCCGAGAAACACCAGGATCATCAGCGCGGTCAGTCCGGCGGCGATGGCGCCCTCGCGCAGCACCGAGTTGATGGCGGCGGAGACGAACACCGACTGGTCGAACAGCAGCTCGATGCGCATGCCCGGCGGCGCCGCCTTCTGAATCGTCGGCATTGCCGCCTTGACGCGGTTGACCACGTCGAGCGTGGAGGCGTCGCCGTTTTTGATGATGGTGATCAGCACCGAGCGCTTGCCCTCGGTGCGGACAACGTTCTGCTGCACCGCCCAGCCGTCGCGCACATGCGCCACGTCGTGCAGGTACACGGTGGTGCCCCCGACCTGCTTGATCGGCACGTTGTTCAGCGCCTCGATCGACTGGGCGGAGGCGTTGACGCGGATGATGAACTGGCGGTCGCCCATCTTGGCGTCGCCAGAGGGCAGCGTCAGGCTCTGCGCGTTGACGGCGGTGACCACGTCGTACGGCGTGAGCCCCTGCGCCCGCAGCGCGTCGGGGTCGAGGTCCACCATGATCTGGCGATACTTGCCGCCATACGGCGTGGGCAGGGTGATGCCCTGGATCGGCGCCAGCTGCTGGCGCATCTGGTAGATGCCGTAATCGTAGAGCTGCTGCTCGTTCAGCGTGTCGGAGCTGAGGCTGATCTGCAGCACAGGCACCGAGGAGGCGTTGTACTGGACGATGACCGGCGGCTGTATCCCCGTCGGCATGAGCGCGCGTATGGAGTTCGAGGCAGAGACGATCTGCGCGATCGCGAGGTCGACGTTAACGTTCGGCTGGAAATAGATACGCTCGACCGAGATGCCCGAGAGCGTCTGGCTCTCGATGCTCTTGATGTCGTTCACCGACGAGCTAATCGAGTACTCGCTGTAGGTGCTGACCCGCTGCTCCATCTCCTCGGGCGTCAGGCCGGTGTACTGCCAGATGATCGAGACCACGGGAATGTTGATGCCGGGGAAGATGTCTTTGGGCGTCACGACGATGGTGCTGACACCCAGGAACAGCATCAGGATCGCCACAACGTAGAAGGTGTGGGGGTATTTCAGGGCGAACTTGACGATACCCATCGGCAGTCATTCCGAACCGTGGCTGGAAACCGTAACGTGGCTTGCTAGTTGCCGGTTCCAAGACCTGGTGCTGCAATGCAACAGCCTGTGTAGCCGGCGCACAGGCCCGACCACCCCAGCCTGGCTGCTGGGTCTTGCGGGCACCCCGTCAGGTTAAGAAGCGGCAACCCCATGCAGATGCACTTTCTTTCCCCCCGGACCCGGGGTAACGCGTTCGCGACTGCCGACAGGGCGGGGCGGAGGGCGTTTGCTCGGCGAATTCTTCGATTGGTGGGGTCATCAGCTGCTCAGCCTGGTGCCGGCGCGGCTCGCGCGCCGGGGGACGGACGGCGACGCGCTGGTCGTGGACGCGAGCGAGGCCGGCCTGCTGACCCTGTTGCGCCGGCGCC
>CAXTJP010000130.1:0-6531 GCA_964244615.1 uncultured Acetobacteraceae bacterium | reverse complement strand
GCGGCGATGTGCGGCGACATCCTGGCCCGCACGCTGGAGCGCTGCGCGGTCAAGGTCGAGGTGCTCGGCTTCACCACGCGCGCCTGGAAGGGCGGCCAGAGCCGCGAGCGCTGGGTCTCGGAGGGCAAGCCGCGCGAGCCGGGCCGGCTGAACGACCTGCGCCACATCATCTACAAGTCCGCCGACACGCCGTGGCGGCGCGCGCGGCGCAACCTGGGGCTGATGCTGCGCGAGGGCCTGCTCAAGGAGAATATTGACGGCGAGGCCTTGCTGTGGGCCTACAGGCGCCTGCTCGGACGGCGCGAGAGCCGGCGCATCCTGATGGTGATCAGCGACGGCGCCCCGGTCGATGACAGCACGCTGTCGGTGAATGCCGGCTCCTACCTGGAGCGGCATTTGCGCGAGGTGATCCACGAGATCGAGGGCCGCGACGCGGTCGAGCTGATCGCCATCGGCATCGGCCACGACGTGACCCGCTACTATCACCGCGCCGTCACCATCACCGATGCCGAGGAGCTCGGCGGCACCATGATGCAGAAGCTCTCCGAACTGTTCGACGAGGACGCCCGCAGCAGCTGGCGCCGCCAGCAGGAACGGATCGGCCCGCTGGTGGCGTGAGGCGCCGGCGGCTCGCCCCCCATGACGACGTCCCCTCGGCCGCCATCTCCGTAGGCGGGAGGGGCCGCTATCGGCGTCGGCGCCCTGTTTCGGTGGCCGGCTGCAAGTGCCGCCGTGCCAGGGGCGCGGACGGGGCGGGCTAGTCGAAAGCCGCATGTTGTGAACCGGGATCCGTGCATGATCGGAAACAAGATCAAGCTGGTCGGCCTGCTTCGCCTGATCGGCCTTCTCGGCCTGACCGCTGCTGCGCCACCGTCGCCATCGCCTTGGGTACAGGCCGCGATGCGGGACCTCGTCGCGATGCACGATCTCATCCGCGACAATCATCCTGGGCCGGTCGACGCCCGCAACCCCGGTTTCAGTCACTGGCTCGATGACGGCAAGGCCGCGTTGCTGCCCCAGGCACGCAAGGCCGCCACCTTGCATGACTACCAGCTCGTGCTGCGCGAGTACGCGAACGGCTTCGCCGACGGCCATCTCGGCGTGGTCCTCAAGGACGCCAACGCGCAACTATGGCCGGGCTTCCTGGTCCGCGCCGATACGCCCGACGCGCCGCTCCGCGTGTCCGTGCTCGACACGGGGCAGCATGTGCCAGCGGGTGTCCGTCTCGGCGCTGTCGTCGAAGGATGCGGTGGGATACCGGCGCGAACGCTGTTGGAGGATCGGGTGCTCCGTCCGAGGCTCAACCCGCATGTGCCGCAACGGCTGCGCCTGGCGTCCGCATGGCTGATGGTCGCGGACGAGGATGCCCCGAATGACCGCTGGCAAAGTTGCGTGACCTCAGAGGATGGCGTTCGCCACGCCGTCCCGCTGCGCTGGCGCTCCATCACGCAGGCGGCGCTGGCAGCGGAGCGTGCGCGCAGCAGCGGTATAGACCTGCCCCAGACCGGGCTTCGCCGGATCGGCGACGTCTGGTTTATCTCAATGCCAAGCTTCCATCCCCAGGACGCCGATGCGACCGCACGGCTGCAACATCTGGTAGCCGAGGTGAAGGCGCAGGCGACAGCGCTCCATGCGGTCCGTCACGTCGTCCTGGATCTGCGGGGCAATGATGGGGGGGACGACGATTGGGGTCGCGAGATGGCCCAGGCCCTCTGGGGTAAGGAAGCGGTCGACGCCGTGCAGGCGACCCTGTCGTCCTCGGTCGACTGGCGCGTTTCGGCTCGCAACTTGGCCGCGATCGAGCACGACGCTGCGATCATGAACGCGCAGGGCCACGGCGCGACTGCGGCCGAGTTCAGACAACTCGCCGGGCGCATGGAGAGCGCCCTGGAACAGCACCAGACTTTCATGCGGGAACCGGGCGACGCGCCGGCTGCCGCACCACGGCTCGTTTCGCCGTTTTCCCATCCCGTCTACGTCCTGACCTCTCCATATTGCGCAAGCGCCTGTCTGGACTTCGTCGATCTGCTGAACGGTCTTCCCGGCGTGAGCCGTGTCGGCCTGGAGACCTCGTCCGACACGGACTATCTCGAACTGGCCGAGGCCGAGTTGCCCAGCGGACATGCCACGCTTCATTACGCGATGAAGGTATTCCGCCAGCGAAAACGCGGCGCGAACGTCAGCTACAAGCCGATGATCGCTTGGGAGGGACGCGACATGACCGATGCTTCCGTCGCACGCTGGATCGATACCCTGCGGTAAGGCCGCTGCTGCCGGACCCCCTCTCCCCAGATGACTGCGTCCTCCTCACCTCTAGCAGCTTCGCCTGAGTCCATGGCCGCGAGCGGACGGGACAAGATCGCTCCTGGTGCGGCGGATATCCAAGTGTCGGGGCAACCATCGATGACGGCTTGCCGCTGTGCCCGCGCCAACGCGGTCACATCCGAGATCCGGACCGTCCAGGCGCCAACATATCTGCCAGTGCGCTTCCAGACAGGCCCAACTGGATTATTCCGATAGGTGGAACGACATCAAGCTTCCGGTCCCGTTCCGAATCCCATTGGACCCTGAAATTGCCTGCAAGGAACGCTTCCTTCCATGCTTTGGGCGACACATGGGCGGCGGCATTGAAATACCCGGCGACCGCGTGCTGTATCAGCCAGTCGAAGCCCTCCCCGGCAATGTCATAAACACTAACGCATTCATCATCGTAGGTGGTTTGGACTTCGTGTTTCACGTCGGACCTCCGGAAGCCCTGCGCGATGGCGGTCGGCAGCGGACCAGATCGCCGCGCGCGAAAGCTAGCGTCTGCGCGCCAGCATCAGCAGCCCGTCGATCATCGCGTCCACGTCGGCCCTGGTGGTGCGGTGGTTCACGATGGCGGCTCGGATTGCGCGCCTGCCGTCGATGGTGGTGGTGGAGGGCACCGCGATCCCGGCCTCGTGCAGATCCTTCACCAGCTCGTCGTTCAGCAAATCGAGATCGGCGCCGTCGCGGAGCAGGCGGAAGCAGACGATGTTGAGGCGCGTCGGCGCCAGCAGCTCCAGCAGCGGCTCGCGCGCCACGCGTGCGGCGAGATGGCCTGCCACGTCGCAGCATTCCTCGACCATGCGGCCGAGGCGGTCGGCACCGTAGGTCTTCAGCGTCATCCAGACCTTGAGCGCGCGGAAGCCGCGCGAGAGGTCCGGGCCGAGATCCGCGGGCCACGGCGCGTTTGCCGCCACGCCGCGGTCGGCGCCGGAGAGGTAGGCGAGGCTCTGCCTGAAGGTGTCGGCCTGCAGGGCGGGGTCGCGCACCAGGATGCAGCCGGCGTCGTACGGCACCTGCGCCCACTTGTGGAAGTCGAACGCCAGGCTGTCGGCCGCCTCGATGCCGGCGAGCTGCCCGCGCAGGCGCGGCGACAGCGCGGCCAGGGCGCCGAACGCGCCGTCGACGTGGAACCACAAGCCCTGCGCCCGGCAGAACGCGGCCAGGGCGGCGAGGTCGTCCACCGCGCCGGTATCGACGGCACCCGCCGTGCCGACCACCAGGAACGGCTGCAGCCCGGCATCGCGGTCGGCGCTCACCGCGCGTCGCAGCGCGGGCAGGCTGATGCGGTGCGCGGCGTCGCACTCGATCTGGCGCAGCGCCTCGCTGCCGAGCCCGGCCATGTCGAAGGCGCGCGGCACGCAGCCATGCGCGCTGGTGCCGGCATAGCCGACCAGCGCCTGGCCGCCGACGCCGCGGGTGCGCACCGCGAGGCCCGCGACGTGCCGCCGTGCCACCAGCACCGCGATCATGTTGGCGATCGACGATCCGGTGACCAGCAGGCCGCCGCTCTCGGCCGGCATGCCGACCATCTCCGCCGCCCAGCGCACCACCTGGCGCTCGACCTCGATCGGGGCGTGGTCGCGTCCGCCCAGGTTGGCGTTCAGCCCGCCGGCCAGCAGTTCGGCCAGCATGCCGATGCCGGTGCCGCCGCCATGCACCCAGCCCATGAAGCGCGGGTGGGTGTTGCCGACGCTGTACGGCGCTACCAGCCGGCGGAACTCGTCATAGACGCGCGCGGGCGGCATCCCCTCGCGCGGCAACGGCTCGCGCAGCTCCGCACGCCGCGCGTCCGGCATGCGCTGCCAGACCGGCGTCTCGCGCAGGCCCTGCAGCCGGTCGAACATGTCGTCGATCATGACGTGCCCCAGCGAGCGCAGCTCGCTCCAGTCGTCGGGATCCAGGCCGGACATGCGCAGCACTCCAAATGACGGCGACGTGCTCTGGCACAATTACCGGGGTCATGCACGCCGCGAGGCTCGACCCCGCGCCGAGGCACGGGATATGTGGTGACGATGTTCTTCGACGGCTTCACCCTCGACGAGACCGGCCCGGTCCGAATGCGACGCGGCGGCCAGGGCCCGCCGCTGCTGCTGCTGCACGGCCGGCCGCAGACCCACGCGATGTGGCATGCCGTCGCCGCCCGGCTGGCCGGCCGCTTCACCCTGATCTGCCCCGACCTGTCGCCGCATCGTTCCGAGGCGGCCCTGGCTTCCGACATGCTGGCCCTGATGCGCCGCCTGGGACATGAGCGCTTCGGCGTCGCCGGGCACGACCTGGGCGGCCACGTCGCCTGCCGGATGGCCCTCGACGCAGCATCGCAGGTGCTCCGGCTGGCGACGCTGGAGATCGTGCCGATCCCCGAGCACACCAATCGCGCCGATCTGTCGTATTCGCTGTCGCGCTACCCGAACTGCTGGTTCGGCCAGCTGCACCCGCTGCCCGAGGCGCGGGCGACGCAGGCGCCGGCAGCGTGGTTCGGCGCCGAGGCCGGGGCGCAGGCCGACTTCTTCCATCCCGACGCCGTGGCCGATTATCGCCGCGCCGCCGCCCGCCTGAACGAGCGGCCGGAGGGTGGCCTGCCGGAGGATGACCGGGCCGCCTCGCCGCAGCCGGCGGAAGCGGGGCACCGGCTGCGCCTGACCTGCCCGGTGCTGGCGATCTGGGGCAGCCGCGGCCGCATCGGCGGCTGGTACGATCCGTTGCGGCTCTGGCGCGCCTGCGTCGACGGTGAGGTCAGCGGCGGCCCGGTCCCGGCCGGGTATTTCCTGGCCGAGGAGACGCCGGACATGGTCGCCGCCGCGTTCCGCGACTTCTTCGTCGGCAACCGGCTGCCGCCGCAGACCAGACAGAACCCGCTCGCGTGATGGGCTGGCGACACGCGGCCCCTGCGATCGCGGCCGCCACCTGCCTGATCGCGGCCGCTCCGGACAAGGCGGCTTCCGGACCGGCAGCCGATACGCCGCCCCCCTACCTCGATCCCGCTTCACTCCCGCAGGGGGCGGCCTTCCTGCCGCCGCCGCCGCCCTACGGCTCCGGCGCCTGGCTGCTGGACCAGCAGGCGTTCCTGCGGAGCCGCCCGGTCAAGCAGCGCGACCCGGCACGCTGGGCGCTCGCCGCCAGCGACGCGCGGCTCGACGACGACCATCTGCTGGCCGCATTCGCCTGCGCGCTCGGGATCGTGCCGGAGCGCGCCACGATGCCGAGCCTGTACCGGCTGCTGGATCGCGCCGGCCCGGACACGCGTGCGCAAACCGATGCCGCCAAGACGCATTTCGCCCGGCCGCGTCCGTATCTGCACAACCACCAGCCGATCTGCGTGCCCCGCTTCACCAGCCTGGATCGCAGCCCCGCTTACCCGTCCGGGCACGCCACCCTCGGTATGGGCCTTGGCCTGATCCTGGCGGAGCTGGCACCCGATCGCTCGGCAGCCCTGCTCGCGCGCGGGCGCAGCTTCGGCGAGAGCCGGATCGTCTGCGGGGTGCACTGGCTGAGCGACGTGCAGGCCGGCTGGCTGAATGCCGCCGCCCTGGTGTCGGCACTGCACGCGAGTGCGACGTTCCGCGCCGACCTGGAGCGGACCCGCAGTGAGATCGCGCAGGCCCGCGCGCGCGGCGCGAAACCGCCGGACGCCGCCTGCGCCGCCGAGCAGGATGCGGCGTCGCACTCGATCCTGGCCCAGTCCGGGCCATGATGGCCCCACCTCACGACTGCGATCCCCTACACGACACCGACGATGCCGCAGGGGTCGTTGCCAGCCGCTCGACCGGTTTCGCCGCATACCCGGGACAGCGATGATAGGCACTGGTGCGTCACGCCTGTCGCCGGCGGTTGGGACAGCTATGCTGTGCCAACCCGCTCCTGGAGCGGCTCCGATAGCCAGCCTCCGGCTTGCCGAGGGTATCCTTGGCGGAACCGCCATGGACATCAGCCAGGGTGCCACGCACTTCCAAGCTCGAATATCATGCCGAAGACGGGATGACGCGATTCCGGTGTCGATATAGGCGGAGGATCGGGAAGCACTCCTGGCATCTATGAGAACGGCAAGCCGGTGCAGAACTATCGGCCCCGTCGGATAACAGGCTTTTCAGCTATTCACGTCCCGGGCATCCCAGAAGATTTCAGGTTCTACAGGATGCTATGACCAAGCTTTCGATAATTTTGGGGTCCGGTAGATGCCGTACTGGGCTTGCACCGGGGCTGACATCCCGGGTGGGTCTCTTC
>CAXTJP010000129.1:0-6604 GCA_964244615.1 uncultured Acetobacteraceae bacterium | reverse complement strand
CGCTGATGTTCGGCACCGCCGGGCTGCCGCACATCCTGATGCGCTTCTTCACCGTGTCCGACGCGCGGGAGGCGCGCAAATCGGTGTTCTGGGCCACCACCCTGATCGGCTACTTCTACGTGCTGACCTTCGTCATCGGGTTTGCCGCCATCAGCATGGTCGGGCAGGACCCGGCCTACGTCACCAACGGCGTCGTGCATGGCGGCAGCAACATGGTGGCCATCCATCTGGCCGACGCCGTCGGCGGCGGGGTGCTGAAGGGCTTCGTCAGCGCCGTCGCGTTCGCCACCATCCTGGCCGTGGTGTCCGGGCTGACGCTCGCGGGGGCGACCGCGGTCAGTCACGACCTCTACGCCAACGTGCTGATGCGCGGCCGGCTGACGGAAGGCCGCGAGGTCGTGGTCAGCCGTTACGCCAGCGTGGCGCTTGGCGTGCTGGCGATCGGGCTGGGGCTGGCGTTCGAGAAGCAGAACGTCGCCTACATGGTCGGCCTCGCCTTTGCCGTGGCCGCGAGCGCCAACTTCCCGGTGCTGCTGCTCAACATGTACTGGCGCGGGTTCAACACCACCGGCGCGGTGCTCGGCGGCTGGCTCGGCCTGATCTCGGCGGTGGCGCTGACCGTGCTCAGCCCCGGCATCTGGGTGAAGGTTCTGGGCCACCACGACGCGGTGTTTCCGTACGACAACCCGGCCCTGTTCTCCATGCCGCTGGGCTTCCTCGGATGCTGGCTGGGCAGCGTGCTGGGGCGGGGCTCGATTCAGGCGACGGCCGAGGCTGGACGCTTTGAGGCACTGTACCTGCGCTCGCAAACCGGCATCGGGGCCGAAGGGGCAAGTCATTAAGGCAAGCAGTCCTTTTTTGGAAAAAAGGACCAAAAGACTTTCGGTCATTTGTCGGGTGTCTGCAGAAACTTCCGCGACAGCATGACCAAAAGTCTTTTGCTTCTCTTCAGAAAAGAAGGCCTTGCCTTCCTTTGACCACACAGACGCAAAAAGGCAGCCGTCCGTTCCGCCCAGCCGGCGGCCGCCGCCACCGCCAGGCCCTGTCGGCGCAGCGTCGCGTAAAGCAGCGTGTCGCGTCGCAGCAGCACCATGGCGTCGGCCACCGCCTGCACCGATCGCCCGTCCACCACCAGGCCGTTGACGCCGTGCCGGACCGCATCGGTGCTGCCGCCATCCTGGCCCGCGATGACCGGCAGGCCGCAGCTGTTCGCCTCCAGGAACACCAGGCCGAAGCCCTCGGTGTCGCCGTTGGGCAGCTCGCGGTTCGGCATCACGAACACGTCGCCGAGCCGGTAGTGATCGACCAGTTCGTCGTCGGCGACCTGCCCCGCGAACACCACGGCGTCGGCCAATTGCAACTCGACGACCAGCGCTTCCAACGCGGCACGATACGGTCCCGTACCGACGATCAGGTAGCGGCTGTCCGGCGCCTCGCGCCGCACCAGCGCGAAGGCGCGCAGGGCCTGGTCCACGCCCTTCTTCTCCAGCAGCCGGCAGACCGATACGAACACGAAGCAGCCGCCGAGCCGGTAGAGCTCGACCAGGTCGGGCGCCTTGGCGGCGGGCGTGAACCGGCCGCCATCGACCCCGTTTTCAATCAGGCTGACGCGTCCACGCCCTTGCTCGCCCAGCAGCCTGTCGACCGACTGCTCGGTGAAGCGGCTGACCACGACGATCGCGTCGCTCGCCAGCAGCGCCCGGCGCAGGCGGCGGTGGCCGGGATCGTAATCATCCTCGGTGGTGATCTCCTCGCCATGCACGTAGGTCAGCGTGCGTATGCCGGGGATGCGGGCGAACAGGTGGTTGATCCAGCCGCTGGCGGACAGCTCGCCCACGCAGATGGTTCGCACGCCCCGCCGGGCGACGAGCCAGAGCAGCTCGCAGGCCAGGCGCAGCCGAATGACGGCATCACCGAGCAGGAACAGCAGCTTGCCCAGGCCCCGCGGCGCCACGTTCGACATCATGGTCCGCAACAGCCGGAGCCTGACCACGCGGTAGGTCTGCTGCCGGTCGTGTTCGCGCCAGCCGATGACCGGCAGGCCGTCCGCGTAGCCGACGCGCGGCGCCACCACCACGATGCGGCCGGCGGCGCACCGTGCCAGGTTGGCGTAGACGACGGCCGAGCCGCCGCGGACCGGTGGGAAGTTGTTGACGACCAGGGCCACCGACGCCGGCCTCGGCCCGGTCAAGACGGGCTGCTCAAACCTGCCGGCTCAAACCGGGGCGGCCCTCATTTGGCCAGGAAACTCGGACAGGCTGGCGAAGCGGAACTGCATGCGCGTCGCCATCTTGTCCAGCACGCCCGACAGACGGTCGTAGAAGCCGTGCAGCTCGGCCTTCGTCCGGACGTAAGGGTTGCGGCCGACGGCCAGGGACGAACTGTGGAAGCTCAGCACGAACATCGTCTGCCCCCGCGCGCGCAGGTGTCGCAGCAGGCGGGTCATGGCGCCGAGGTCGTTGCCTTCCGGAGACAAGGTGATCCGCTCCGCGAACCGCAGGCGGGTGACGATCGCCGGCGCGCGTAGCCGGCGCAGCGCGGGCGTCGACAGGGCGCGGTACACCGGCGGCGCCAGCCTTCCGCCCCAGCCGACGATGCTGCGGCACAGCGGCAGCTCCAGCAACTGACGGTGCTCGCCAAACCAGAACGGGCGGTAGTCATACGCCGCGTAATCCGGCCCGCCCTGGTCCGACGAGGTGCGTGGCGCAACGCTGGTGTCGATGGTGAAACCCTGCTCTTCGAGCAGCGTCGCCGTTTCCGGGCCGAGGCCGTAGCGCCCGGCCCGGTAGATCCGTGGCGGCACGCCGAAACGGTCCTCGAAGCGACGCGACAGCGCCAGCAGCTTGCGACGCTCCAACCCGGGGGCGAGATTGCCGGAATAGGAGGTGTCCAGGGCCGCCTGGCCGTCGGGCGGGCCGTCGAAGGGCGGGTTGACCCAGGGGTGGAGCTGCACGCCGACTTCGCATCGTCCGCGGTCCATCTGGCGGCGCAGCAGGTGGACCACGGCGTCGTCCTGCAGGACCGGATAGGTCAGCAGGTACGTGGGGCGCAGCCCGTAGGCTCCGACGATCTCGTGCAGGTCGCAGATGTTGCGCATGCACTCGGTCGAATAGGCAGTGGACGCCACCGGCCTGTCCCAGTCGAAATCCTCCTCCGCGTCGACCGCCAAGGCGCAGACCGGCGGGTGGGATACCGCGATCGCCGGCGCAACGTTCGAGAACATGGAGACGCCCCAGGCGCAACGTTGTGAGAGGGGCGGGTGCGCCCTAGTGAAGGCCTTCTTTTTTGAAAAAAGAAGCAAAAAACTTTCGGTCGTGCTGTCGCGGAAATTACTACAAACACCTGACCATAACCAAAAAGTTTTTTGGTCTTTTTTTCAAAAAAGGACTGCTTGCCTTCGCTAGATCACCCCCACAAAGGTCGATGATCGCCGCTCAGTAAAACAGGATGGCGCCGGCGGTGAACGCGTTGGAGGTCGTGCCGATCTCGCTGTGGGACTTGGCTTCCTGGTGGGCGTACTCGCCGACCAGCGTCACCCAGTCGGTCAGCGCGTAGTAAACCGCACCGTCCTCGGACTGGTTGCGGCGCACCAGGTCCGGGTTGTACTCGTCATCGGCCAGATACAGGTTGCTGACGCCGTAGCTGGCCGACACTTTCAGCTTCGGGGTCAGCTTGTAGGTGCCCTGCAGGATGCCGCCCTCGGAGTCGCGGAACTCGCCGTTGTTGCCGATGCCGTCGAAGAACTTGCCGGTCGTGCCGACGCCGCTGCCGCGGTAGTAGTAGGCCATCAGGCTGGCAGGGCCGACGGTCAGCACCGCGCCCGCTTCGCCGGCACCGGCCAGCTTGCTCTTGTGCGGGTTGAGCGAGACGCTCGCGTCGAGGAGCTTGATGTCCTGTTGCGACTGCGTCATGAAGCCGGCCCAGAGATGCGCCGAGAAGGCGGCCGACTTGTAATCGTAGGTCAGCTTGCCTTCGAACTCGGGCGCGTTGTGCGCGTCCGCGGTGCCGGACAGGCCGCTGAAGCTGAACTCGTTATACGGCGTGAACACGCCGACGGTGCCCTGAAAGCCGGCGAAGACCGGGCTGATATAGGTGATCTGCGGCTGGAAATCGGTGTAGATGTAGCCGACGCCGATCCGGCCGAGCGAGGTGTTGGCAGGGTCGGCGTTGCCGCCGGTGGCGCCCACGCTCAGCAGCGTCATGTCGTTCAGGATCGCGTCCGAACCGAAGATCGCGATGTCGCGGCCGATCTTGATGGTGCCGAGCTGCTTGGTGCCGAACGTCATGAAGGTCTTGCGGAAGTCGCCGCCGGCGGTGCCGAGCGCGTCGGACGCGCCGCCACTGTTGGCGTTCAGCACGCCCACGTTGGCGGAGTTGATGCCGGGATAGACGCCGAAGGTGGCCGACACGTCGATCCCCTCCTGCGTGGTGTTGGCGGTGAAGATGAAGGCGCCCGGCAGCAGGCCGTTGCGTATCGACGACGAGTCGAAGCCGCTGTTGTCGGCCAGGCCGCCGCCGATCGTGTTCACGCCCCTGTCGGCGCTGGAGTAGGTGTAGAAGCCGTTGACGATGCCGGAGAAGTTCAGGTCCACGGCACCCACACGCATGGTCACGCCGGCGCCCGGCTTGTAGGGCTGCACGTGCACGATGTCCGGGCTGGTCTCCATCTCCTGCTGCATCGCCTCCATCTTGTGCTCGGAGGCTTGCGCGGCAGCGGCGGCGGACGCGGCGGTCAGCGCGTCGCGGCGCGATTGCGCCTCCGCCCCTTCGTCTGGCGCCATCTCGACCGGTGCCTGCGCCGAGCGGCGTGTCCGGCCGGTGCTGCGGGCGCCGCCACGCACGTGCTTGTGCAGCAGGGAGGAGTACTCCGACTGCGAAAGGCTGCCGCGCGCGTGCAGGATTTCCAGCAGGTCGGTGTAGTCGTCGGCTCTCGCGATCGCGGCGGACATCGCCAGTATGGATGCTGACGTCAGTAAGGTGACGATCGTCGTTTTCATGTGTATTCCCCCCAAGGGCGGCGTTGTCCGCCGCCTCTCGCTCTTCTGGCCGAGCGCCGTTCGTGTCGGCACCAATACGCACGGAAGCTACTGTCCGAATCAAGCGGTTGCCACGCTTTTTCCGGTTGTGTTGCTAAGACCTTGGTCCATTTGTGACTTCTGCGAGACAGTCACGCGGCGACTGACGGGCCCGGAACGGTCCGGCATCGGACGCGACGCGACGATCGTCCCGGTGGCATCGCCTGGCCCATGCACGCTAGGGTGGCTTATGCCCAGTTCGCCCATCGCCGGCAGCCCGTCGCAGTCCGCTTCCGCCCACCCGGCCGAAACGTGCGCCGTGCTGATCGCCGACGACCACCCGCTGTTCCGCGACGCGCTGGCGCAGATCGTGGGGTCTACCTTGCCGCTGGCCAGCGTCGTGGAATGCGGGTCGCTGGACGATGCGCAGGCGGCCCTGACGCGGCAGGATTTCGATCTGGTGCTGCTGGACGTGAACATGCCCGGGATGAACGGCATGGCCGGACTGCTGGCGGTGCGCAACGCGGCGCCGGCGACCCCGGTGGTGATCGTTTCGGGCCGCGAGGACCGCGACACCGTGGACCTGGCCATGGGCTGCGGGGCCGCCGGTTTCATTCCGAAATCGCTCTCGCGCGACGGCATGCGGTCGGCGTTGCGGGCGGTGCTGGCCGGCGAGATCAGCCTGCCGCAGGACGTGCCGCTCGACGGCCTGCCGGATCGACACGCCGCGGTCTCGGCCCTGTCCAGCCAGCAGCGCCGGGTGCTGGAGATGATCTCCGCCGGCAAGGCCAACAAGATCATCGCCTACGAGCTCTCGATCTCGGAGAGCACGGTCAAGGCGCACGTGACCGCGATCCTGCGCAAGCTGAACCTGAGAAGCCGGATACAGGCGGCGCTGTACGCGACGCGGCAGGGATAGGCGGACGAGGTCGGGCGGCGTGCCCGGCCCATTCTTGACATCGCCCATGCCCGCCCGTACAGGCCATCCACTGCCGGGAACGTGGACAGGCCTTCGGGGCCTGCTCCCGCCATACGCGTTTGCGCATGGCCTACCGGTGCAACACGCCGAACAGGGCACACCCCGCCGGCAACAGGAGTATTCCGCGTGACCAAGCGGACCGAAAGCAAGTTCAAGATCGACCGGCGCCTGGGCGTCAACCTGTGGGGCCGGGCCAAGAGCCCGATCAACAAGCGGGAATACGGCCCCGGCCAGCACGGCCAACGCCGCAAGAGCAAGCCCAGCGACTTTAACATCCAGCTGAAGGCGAAGCAGCGCCTCAAGGGCTATTACGGCAACATCGGCGAGAAGCAGTTCCGCAAATACTACGAGGAGGCGGTGCGCCGTCGCGGCGACACCTCGGAGAACCTGATCGAGCTGCTGGAGCGCCGGCTGGATGCGGTGATCTACCGGCTGAAGTTCGCCATCACGCCCTTCGCCTCGCGCCAGTTCGTCAACCACGGCCACGTGATGGTGAACGGCCGGCGCGTGAACATCGCCAGCTTCCAGGTGAAAGATGGCGACATGATCGAGGTCAAGGAGAAGTCCAAGCAGATGGCCGTGGTGCTGGACGCGACGCAGAGCAACGAGC
>CAXTJP010000128.1:0-6607 GCA_964244615.1 uncultured Acetobacteraceae bacterium | reverse complement strand
GGCCTGCGCCCGGAGCCGCGGGTCGGCGCCGGCCAGGTCGGCGCGCAGCCGGTCCACGCCGCGCAGGGCCGACAGCGCCGAGGCCTCGCGCCAGAAGCCCAGCCCCACCATGGAGAAGCCCACGCCGGCCACCCCGGCCGCCGCCCCGCCCAGCAGCGCGGACCGTGCGAACAATTCGGCCACCAGCTCGAACGCGCCGAGTGCCGAGAAGCCCAGCAGCAGCACCGAGCCGCCGGCCAGAACCAGGGCCGGCATCGCCCATCGCCGCGGCGGCTCGGCGGGTTCGGCCAGGATCACGGCCGGCTCCAGGCGGGGGGCGGGCAGCGCCTCCGTCTCGATGCGCGGTGCCGGGGTGCGCTCGGCCGTGTGGCTCACAGCAGCTCATCCAGCAGGAAGCCCAGCAGCGCGTCCAGCCCGACATTGGGCACGCCGGCGCGGCCGCCATCGGCCAGCCGCATGGGCTCGAACTGCGGCAAGGCGAGGAACGGGTGCATCCAGAAATCCCCTTCCGGCAGCCGGTCCGGCACCTCGCCGGGGTAGGACCGCGTCATCACCTGCTGGCCCAGGATGCGTCCGCGCACCGCCGAGACCGGCCGGCCGTCCAGCGTCCAGACGAAATCCTCGGTGCAGCGCACCGACGCGATGGCGAAATGCCCGGTCGCGACGTCGGTCCCCGGCACCGGGGTCAGCGCGCGCATCAGCGCCGCGAGGTTGCCGCGCTGCCGGTCGGCCACGTGATCGGCCTTGGTGGCGGCGAACGCCACACGCGTGATCACCTGGGGCGGCAGCCGCAGCGCCGCCATGGCGGCGAACGCCTCCAGCCAGGAAAACTCCCAGCGCAGCGAGCCCGAGGCCGCCGACAGCGCCGAGCGCATGTCGGCGAACGCCGCCTCGCCCGCGTGCAGCGCGCTCAGCACGTCGGCCAGGATCACCAGCCGGTCCACGTTGGCGAACAGCGGCGAGGCCAGGTCGCGCCGCACCGCCTCGAGATAGGCCTCGTAGCGGCTCTCGAGCAGGGCGTGCATCCCGCCGCTGCCGGCCAGCGGAAAGAGCGCCATCCAGGGCGGTTCCGGCCCGGGCGCCGGCATCAGGTGCCGGCCAGGCTGCAAGAAGGCGAGCCCCCGCCCGCGCAGCCGGCCCAGCATGTCGCGATACAGCCGCGCCCCGGCATGGGCCAACGCCTCGTCGGCCGCGGCCCTGGCCGGAACGCCACGCACGAACGCCAGGAACGGCCCGCAATCGTCCGCCAGCTCCGGCGACGCCAGGCGCTTCAGCGTCGCCGCCGACCAGGCCGCGAAGGACTGGCGCAGCATCGGCAGGTCGATCAGCCATTCGCCCGGGTAGTCGAGGAACTCCAGCCGCAGATGGCGCGCCGGCAGCACGCCGCGCGACAGGCTGGTGGTCAGCGCCAGCAGCGAGGCCGCGTCGGTCCGCTCAGGCCACGCCGGCGGATCGGCCGCCAGGCGCGCCAGGTGCCGCGCCTGGTCGAAGCGCGGCAGGTCGCTGGCGCCCACCGGCGCCAGCGCGAAGCGACGCGCCATCAGGGCGGACGCGACCGAGGTCAGGAACGCGGTCTTGCCGGCACGCGACAGGCCGGTCACGCCGATGCGGACCACGGCGCTGGCGAACGGCCAGCCCTGCGCCCCGGCCGAGGCCAGCCGCTGCAGCCCGCGACCCAACCCGCCGAGCACGCTCAAGCGCGTTCGATCAGCTCGATCCTGTAGCCGTCCGGGTCTTCCACGAACGCGATCACCGTGGTGCCGTGCTTCACCGGCCCGGCCTCGCGCACCACCCGGCCACCACCGCCGCGCACCGTCTCGCAGGCGGCCGCAACGTCGGGCACGCCGACCGCGAGGTGCCCGAACGCGGTCCCTAGCTCGTAGGGTGTGTCCTGGTCCCAGTTATGCGTCAGCTCGATCTCCGCCTGACCCTCGGCGTTGCTCGCATAACCCATGAACACCAGCGTGTAACGCCCTGCTTGCACGACATTCCGGCGCAACTCGTGCATGCCCAGCAGGTCGCCGTAGAAGGCGATGCTGCCATCGAGGTCCCTGACCCGCAGCATCGTGTGCAAGAACTTGCCCATCGGCGGACTCCACTCTCTTCATGTGCGGGCTAGCAGATCGGCATCCAGTCCCAGCAGGAAAACCCCCAGGCGGTCCGCCTCGGCCACGCAGGCGGCGCGGTCGGTCAACAGGGTGCCGCCGGCCTCGAACGCCACGCCGCGCAAGCCGGCCGCGGCCGCGCCCGAAATCGTCAGCGGACCGATCGTGGGCAGGTCGGCCCGGCGGTCCTGTCCCGGCTTGACCAGCTTGACCAGCACTCCGCCCGGCCCCGGTCTGGCCAGCCCGGACGCCCGCTGCAGCATGCTGTCGGTGCCCTCGATCGCCTCCACCGCCAACACGCAGCCGAGCTGGACCACGCAGGCCTGGCCCACGTCGGCGCTGCCGAGCGCGCGCGCCACCGCCACGCCGCGCGCGATGTCGTGCTCCGCCTGCGCGTCCGGCGCCACGCGGCCCAGCAACCCCGCCGGCCCCAGCGCCTCGCTGAGCACCTCGTGCGCTCCCACGACGGAAAACCCCTCCTCGCCCAGCACCCGGACCAGGGCCGCCAGAAGCCCGTCATCGCCGGCGAAAGCGGCGCGCCCGATCCGCCCGACGATGCGCATCCCTTCCGCGTCCGGCCTCAGGTTCAGCAACGATGGCCGGCGCACCGGCCCGACCAGAACGAGGTCGCGGCAGCCATTCGCCCGCAACCGACGCAGCATCTCGCCGGCGGCACCGAGCCGGACGATGCAATGCGGGTAGGGGCCGATCACCGCGGGCTCGGCGAAGCCCTCGAAGCCGATGATGAACACGCGCCGTCCGGCCCGGGTCGCAGCCTCGGCCACCCTGCCGGGAAACGGCCCACCGCCCGCCAGGATTCCGAGAGCGTCGGCCGTCACTGCGACCGGGTCGAAACCGTGTGTCGGCCGGCCAGGAGTGGCCGCAAACACACGATTCGCAGTTTTTGGCGTGTGCACGTCAAAAATACAGATTGCGTGCTTGCGCATACCATTGCGCGAAGATAGTTGAAGAGGTGCAACTCACAGGCTTGTGAGAGGAAGTTCAAAGCATGGACGATGATTTTTCGGCCGAGCCAAGTGCCAGCGGTATTCTGCACTGCCTCAGCTTGCTGGCGCAGGAAGCCGCGGCGCTGAACCTGCCCGGCACCTTCTCCGCCATCGAGGCCGCGCTGGCCACGGCCGCGCGCGAGAGCGGCATGCAGGGAGCGTGGGACAACATGCAGCACACGCAGGCCGAGCCGGTCGCTGAAAGACACCTTCTTCACTGACCGGTGCCGGCCGGAACCCCGCGGGTTCAGCCGGGATCGTCCTCGACGCGGGCGACGCTGCGGACCAGCCCGCGACGGCTCGGCACGTCGATGAAGGCCAGAAGCTCGGCCACCAGCGCGTCGTCCGCCAACGCGCGCGCCTCCTCCAGGCGACGCGCGAAGACCTGGCCCGTCTCGTCGCTCGCGGCAAACAGCAGCCGGAACGCTGCCCGCAGGCGGTGCAGCCCGGCCCGATCCACCCCGCGCCGCTTCAGCCCGACGACGTTGAGCCCGGTCAGCCTTGCCCGGTTGCCCAGCACGGTGCCGAACGGGATCACGTCGGCCTCCACGCCGGAGGCGCCACCCACCATGGCGGCCCGGCCGATGCGAACGAACTGGTGCAGCGCCGTCGCCCCGCCGATCACCGCGCCGTCGCCGATGCTCACATGGCCCCCCATCACCACGTTGTTGGCCACGATCACCCCGTCGCCCAGCACGCAGTCATGCGCCACGTGCACCACCGCCATCAGCAGGCAGTCCGCGCCCACGCGGGTGACGCCCGACCCGGTGACGGTGCCGCGATGCACGGTGCAGTGCTCGCGCAGCTGGGTGCGCGGCCCGATCACCGTCCGGGTGGGCTCGCCACGGTATTTGAGGTCCTGCGGCGGCAGGCCGACGGTGCAGAACGGGTAGACCACCGCCCCCACGCCGATGGTCGTGTCGCCTTCGACCACGACATGGCTGACGAGCCGCACGCCGGCCTCGATCGTCACCTGCGGCCCGACGATGCACCAGGGCCCGATCTCGGCATCCGCGGCGACGCTGGCGCCTTCGGCCACGATGGCCGTCGGATGCACGCCGCCCCCTGCACGCCCGAACGGGGAAGATGCGGGCAGGATCACGGGGCTGGGCACATGGTTCATCGTGGCTCCGGTCGGGGCTGTCGAAACGGGCGCGATCGCGGCGCGCTGACGGAAGCGGCCGACCTCAGACGCCGGCGGGAGCGTGATCCATGATCATGGCCGAATAGGTCGCCTCGGCCACCGACACGCCGTCCACCCGCGCCACGCCGGAGAATTTCCACACGTTGCCGCGTCGCCGCTCGCGCGTGACATGGATGCGCAACTGGTCACCGGGCACCACCGGGCGGCGGAACTTCGCACTCTCGATGGTCATGAAATAGACCACCTTGCCGGCCGAATCCCCGCCCAGCGATTCCACCACCAGCACCGCCGCGGTCTGCGCCATGCTCTCGATGATCAGCACCCCCGGCATCACCGGGTGGCCGGGAAAGTGGCCCTGGAAGAACGGCTCGTTCGCCGAGACGTTCTTCACGCCGATGGCCGAGACGTGGGGCACCACGTCCACCATCCGATCGATCAGCAGCATCGGGAAGCGGTGCGGGATCGCGTGCATGATGCGGGCGATGTCGAGCACGTCGATGCGGCCCGCCTGCGGCTCCGCCGTCGAGGCATCCTCCGCCGTGTCGGTTGCCGCCATGCCGCTGTTCTGTGCCGTGCCGTCCATCGCTTTCAGCCTGCCGCCTTCTCACCCGGGCCACGACGGGCGAGCCGGCGCAGCACCGCCACGTTGCGAAAGAACTCGCGCAGCGGCAAGGCCGGGCTGCCGATCACGTCTGCCCCTGCCGCCACGTCGGACATCACGCCGGCCTGCGCACCGATCCTGGCCCGGTCACCGACGCTGATATGGCCCGCGAGCCCGGCCTGCGCGCCGACCTGGACGAAATCCCCGAGCGTGCACGAGCCGGAAAGGCCCGACTGCGCCGCCATGACGCAGTTGCGCCCCATGCTCACGTTGTGTCCGATCTGGATCAGGTTGTCGATCCGCGAACCCTGCCCGATCACCGTATCGTGGCTGGCGCCGCGATCGACGGTCGCGTTCGCGCCGATCTCCACGTCGTCCTCCAGGATCACCCGGCCGAGCTGCGGCACGCTGACGAAGCCCGCCTTGGTGACGGCGAAGCCGAACCCTTCCTGACCCACGCGCGCGCCCGGATAGACGTAGACGCGTGCTCCCAGGATGGAATGGCTGATGCTGGCGGTCGCACCCACACGGCAGCCCTCGCCCAGGATCACGCCCGCGCCTATGACGGCCCCGGGCCCGACCTGGCAGCGCGGCCCGATCTCGGCGGCCTCGCCCACCACGGCGCAGGGGCCGATCTCGGCCGACGGGTCCACCAGGGCGGTGGGATGCAGCACCGCCGTCGGGTGCACGCCGGCCACCGCGCGGGGTATCGGGTGAAACAGCCGCGCGACACGGGCCCAGCCCTCATGCGGGTCGGCCACCACCAGCGCCGCACTCGTCCGCGGCACCCGCGACGCCAGCGCCTCGCCCACGATCACGAGGCCGGCGCGCGTCTGCTCGGCCGCCTGGCCGTAACGGGGGTTGTGCAGCACCGCCACCTGATCCGGCAGCGCCGCCTGCAACGGGGCGACGCCGGTCAGCAGCCGCCCGTCCAGCAACCCATCGCGCTCGGCCGTGCCGCCGGCGATGGCGAGCAGTTCGGCCAGGGCGAACGGCCCGGCGCGCTCGAAGAAGCGAGGGTCGCCCAGCACCGGTCCGGCCGTGTCGCTGCCTGCCTGCCCGCCCACCGGTTCGCCTATCGCGTGGCGGCGGGGGTCGCGGCGGTCCCAGGCGGCGAGCCCCAGGTCTTGGGCAGGGTCGCCGGATCGACGTTCTCGGCCGGGATCTGCACGGTCGGCATCAGCTTGTTCAGCTGGCCCACCACCTGGTCGGTGATGTCGAACTCCGGCATGTTCAGCGCCACCTGGCTGCGATGCAGCACCACGTTCATGCCGCGGCTCTCGGCCACCTGGCGGATCACCGCCACCAGCGTGCTCTCGATCTGGTTCAGCGCGGTCTGGCCGGCCTCGCTGATGATGCGGTTGCGGTCCTGCAGCTGCTTGCGGTCGTTGTTCACCCGGTCGCGCAACGCGCGTTCCCGGACGCGGCCCTGCTCCGGCGTCAGCTTGGACGCGTCGGCCTGCAACTGGCGCTCCAGCTCGCGCCAGGCGGCCTGGTCGCGGTCCACGTCGACGCGCAGCTTCTCCTTGCGGGCGCCGATGACGCGCTGGATGATCTGTGCCGCGTTGGATTGCCGCATCACGTCGGGCACCCCAAGCACGCCGACCAGCACGGTGGGCGGCGCCACGCCCTTGGGCAGCGCGGGCAGCACCGGAACCGGCGGCTGCGGCAGCGGCGGCATCGGCTGCTGCTGCTGGTCGGCCTCGGACGCGGGCTCCGGCTCGGGCAGCGGGGCGGCCGCCACCGGCAC
>CAXTJP010000127.1:0-6738 GCA_964244615.1 uncultured Acetobacteraceae bacterium | reverse complement strand
CCGCCGGGGGCCGTGTGGCCGCCGCCCCGGCCCGGCCCGTTTTCGCGATGCGGCTGCGCGCCGGCGACCGGCTCGGCGCGGACGCGCTGCTCGCGCTGGCCGGCGAGGCGGCGACGGAGCGACAGGCCGATTTCATCTACGCCGACGAACTGCGTCACGACCCGGCCCAGAACCGTGTGCAACCGTTCCTCAAGCCCGGCTGGTCGCCGGACCTGCTGCTGGCGATGAACTACGTCGGCCGCCTGTGGTGCGCGGCCCAGGGTCTGGTGGACCGGGCGGGGCTCGCCCAGGATGCCGGGGAGTACGACGCGGTGCTGCGGCTGACCGAGCAGGCCGGGCTGATCCGCCAGGTGCCGCGCGTATTGTGCGAGCGACACGAAGCGGGCGACACGCCGGCCGAGGAGGCGTCCGCCCTGGCCGCCGCCCTGGCACGACGGGGCATTGCCGGACAGGCCGAGTCGCTGGCCGTGCCGGGCACCTGGCGGGTGCGGCGCGGCCTGGTACCCGCCACCCGCTCGCCCAGGGCGCCAGCCGGCAAACGCGTGTCCATCATCATGCCGACCTGCGGCGCCGGCGGGCTGGTGCGCACCGCCATCAAGACCCTGCGCGCCACCACCGCCGGGGTCGGCCGGATCGGCTGGTCGGTGGAGCTCGTGGTGCTGGACAACACGCCGCCGCGCGAGGGCCGCACGCGCACCTGGCTGCGCCGTCACGCCGACCTGGTGGTCGACATGCCGGGCGCGTTCAACTGGTCGCGGTTCAACAATGTCGGCGCCGAGGCCGCCACCGGCGACATGCTGCTGTTCCTCAACGACGACATCGAGGCGCGCGAGCCCGGCTGGCTGGAAGCCATGCTGGAACACGCGCAGCGGCCCGAGGTGGGCGTGGTCGGCGCCCGGCTGCTCTACCCGGACGGCACGGTGCAGCATGGCGGGCAGTACCTGGCCGACACCCATGCGCGCCACGCCTTCCGCTTCGCCGACGGCGCGAGCCCTGGGCCGTTCGGCCTGGCCACCGTCGCGCGCGAGGTGATCTCGGTAACCGGCGCCTGCCAGATGGTGCGGGCCGAGGTGTTCGACCGGCTCGGCGGGTTCGAGGAGGCGCACAGCGTCGTCAACAACGACCTCGATTTCTGCTTGCGCAGCGGGCGGGCCGGCCTGTCGGTGATCTACACGCCGCACGCGACGCTCGTGCACCACGAGCTGGCCAGCCGTGCGGCGCTGCAGGACAGCTACGACGAGGCACGCTTCGCCGGCGCCTGGCGCGAGCGTTTCCTGCGCGGCGACCCGTTCCGCAACCCGCGCCTGGGGCTGGACGCGGACCATTACGGCGCCGACCCGGAGCCCACCTCCGCGCTGCATGTCGGCCGACGCGGGCCGGCCATCGGCGACGTGCGTCGCATCCTGGCCGTCAAGCTCGACCATATCGGCGACTTCCTGACCGCGCTGCCGGCGCTGCACGCCCTGGCCGCGCGGTTCCCGTCCGCCCGCATCGACCTGCTGGCGCCGTCGGCCAGCGCCGCGCTGGCGCGCCACCAGCCGGTGATCGGCGAGACCATCGTGTTCGACTTCTTCCATGCCCGGTCCGGCGACGGCCAGAAGGGGGTGAGCGCCGCCGAGTTCGAGGCGTTGCGGACGCGCCTGGGACCTTCGAGCTACGACATGGCGATCGACCTGCGCATGCAGCCGGAAACCCGGGGGGTGCTGCCGTACACGGGGGCGGGTTTCCTGGTGGGCTACGACCATGAAGGCCGCTTCCCGTTCCTGGACGTGGCGCTGGAGTGGGAGGGGGACCGGCGATTGGAGCGCAAGCGCGCCCACATCTCCGAGCGGCTCGTCGACCTCGTCGCCGCCGCCGAGGATGCCTGCCGGCCGGACCCGCCACCCCCCCAGCCGATCATGGTCGCGCCCGCCGCCGTGCCTTGCCTGGCGGCGCTGCCCGGCGGGTTCCTGGACCGCCGCCTGGTCTGCGTGCATCCGGGCGTCGGCAACGTGGTGCGGCAATGGCCGCCCGGTCACTACGCGGCCCTGATCGACCTGCTGGCGGCCGAGGGGCTGCACGCGGTGCTGATCGGCGGCCCTGACGAGGCGGGTATCGCCGACGAGGTGCTGCGCCGCGTCAGCGTGCCGGGCAGCGTCGAATCGCTGGTTGGCCGGGTGAGCCTGGCGCAGTTGCCCGAGGTGATCCGCGCCTGCGCCCTGTTCGTCGGCAACAACAGCGGCCCCCAGCACCTGGCGGCCTCGCTCGGCGTGCCCGCCATCGGCATCCATTCCGGCGTGGTGGACGCGACGGAGTGGGCGCCGCTGGGCTCGCAGGCGATGGCGCTGCGCCGTCGTATGGTGTGCGGGCCGTGTTACCTCGAGTTCGCGTCGGATTGCCCGCGGGACCTGGCGTGTCTGACCGGGTTGCGGCCGGCGGACGTGTTTGCGGCGTGTCGGCGGTTGCTGGTGTCGTGAGAAAAGGAAAGCCGTTCTTTTTCGAAAAAAAGAACCAAAAAACTTTTGTTCATTGGCACGTATTTGGTGGGAACTCCGCGACAGCATGAATAAAAGTTTTTTGCTGCTTTTTTTCAAAAAAGCAGGCCTTGCTTACTTCAATACTTCCGCCGCCTGGCGCGCGGGCTGGACAGGGCAGCGCCTGGCTTGGCAGGTTGCGCGCGACTTGCCCGCCTGGCGGAACGGTAGACGCAGCGGACTTAAAATCCGCAGCTTTCGGGCGTGGGGGTTCAAGTCCCCCGGCGGGCATCCCTCAGGCAGGCCACGTGTTCACCTATTGCCTGGCGACGCTCCAGGTAATCTCCACTCGCCGGTTTTGCGGTTCGGGCACGCCGTGCTCAGTCTGTACCGCGGGGTTCGTCTCACCCTTGGCGAGAACCTGCGTCCGCTCCGCCGGAATGCCGCGTGCGACAAGCCCGCGTGCCACGGCCAGGGCGCGCTGGTTGGACAAGAGCAGGTTGGATACGGGATGGCCTACCGAATCCGAACTGCCGCTGACGACCATGATGATCGGACGTGCCTCGCGGTAGAGCCGGGCCGCCTTGTCGAGCACCGCCTCGTTGTCCCGCGTCAGGGATTTCTGTCCTGTCTGGAAGAGCAGAACCAGTTTGCCATCGGGGGTCCCACCCTCCTGCGGACCGCCCGGTGCCGCAGCGGTGACGGGTGCGGTTGGCGCCCCGACGGGCGCCGGTGGTGCCGGCTGGGCAAGACCGACATGCATCGCGGCGAATGTGCCGGCTGCCGCGGTCACGGCTTGAAGGGCAAGACGCATGGTTCCCTCGAGGTTACGGAGTTCATCACGCGAACGCCGGTCCGGGTGCCGGAGTTCAGCAAAGCACCGCTTCGTGCAATCGACCGAAACGGTCGCCGCCTGCGCTGCCTTCAGTCCGGCCGTTGGCCGGAGATGGCCCGTTGGCGGATTGCCTGGATGATGGCGGAGAAGTCGAGGGCGGCATGTCCCTCGGCCGCGAAACGCGCGTAAGCTTCGGCCGCATCACGGCCGAGCGGGGTGTCGACGCCGGTGCATGCGGCCGCGTCCTGGGCCAGTCGAAGGTCCTTCAGCATCAGCGCCGTGGCGAAACCCGGCTTGTAGCCTTGGTTGGCGGGGCTGCCCGGCACCGGGCCCGGCACCGGGCAATAGGTGGTGAGCGACCAGCATTGCCCGGACGAGTTGGACGCCACGTCGAACAGCGCCTGGTGCGACAGGCCAAGTTGCTCGGCCAGCACGAACGCCTCGCTGACCGCGATCATCGAAATGCCCAGGATCATGTTGTTGCAGATCTTGGCCGCCTGGCCGGCACCGCCCTCGCCGCAATGCACGATCCTGCGGCCCATCGCTTCCAGCAGGGGGCGCGCCCGGACGAAGGCTTCGTCCGTGCCGCCCGCCATGAAGGTGAGCGTGCCGGCGGACGCGCCGCCCACGCCGCCGGAAACCGGCGCATCGAGGGCCATCATGCCCGCCCCCTCCGCCGCCGCATGCGCCTGCCGCGCGCTGGCCACGTCGATCGTCGAGCAATCGACGAACAGGCAGCCCGGCACGGCCTGCGGCAGCGCTTCGTCCAGCACCGACAGCACGTGCTGGCCGGCCGGCAACATGGTGAACACCGCGTCCGCGTCGGCGACGCATCTGGCCGGGCTGTCCGCCACCGCGATCCCGGCCCCGCGCGCCGCGTCCAGAGCCGCCGGCGAGAGGTCGAAGCCGGCGACGCCGTGGCCGGCACGCACCAGGTTCGCGGCCATCGGGCCGCCCATGTTGCCCAGGCCGATGAAGGCGAGTTTCGTCATTCCCGTGCTTCCTTATGTCTTCGGTCTTCCTGTCCACACCTTCACGGTCGGCAGCGGCCGACGGGATATGCCAGTTCGGTATGGCCTCGCCGCCATACTTGCCCTTCCCGGGTGCGCCTGGAATGCTGCATGACGCATTGGCCGCGCAGCACCGGATCACCGCGCGCGCGCCAGGCCGCCGCCATACGGTCCCGGTGTCACACGATGGAGCAGAGCACGCCGTGACCGTCAGCCAAAAGTTGCGGCGCAGCCTTGGTACACGGCCGACTTCGGCAGCCGGTCATGCTGTGGATCGGCCGGATCAGTTGTTCGTTCTACCTGTTGCATGGCGTGGCGATCCATCTGATCCGCCAGGAACTCGACAAGCATCCCGGCCTGAAAGGCTACCACGGCGGCCTCTACAGCCTACTCGCGCTCGCCCTGTCCCTGATGTTGGCGCAAATCTCATTCGACCTGTTCGAGCGTCCCGGCATACGGTTGGGCCGCTCCCTGACCAGGATCGCCCTGACCTGGATAGCGGCGTTCAGAACGCGGCGTGGCGACCTGAAACGCCGCCCGACCCGCACGGACTGGCTGTTCAGCCGGGTCCGCCAAGCGGACAAGGCTGAGGGCCGCGTGGCGCACCCGGCCGGGGGAGGCCCGGCGTTCGAAATCCAAAGACAGCCCTGAGAGGGCTTACCCTCGCAAGACGGGAGGGAGCAGGGCCGGCGTTCTACGCCCGGAAGGAATGGCCAGCTTCTTGATGGCGTGGCGCGCCGGCATTTCCATCAGAAAAAACGACAGGCTGGACCCGATCAAGGCCAGAGACAGCGGCCAGGCCATGCTGTGAAGCAGGCCGGCTTCCCCTTGCTGCCAAGGCCACAGGCGCATCGCCATCATCCGTGTCGGCAAATGCCAGAGGTAGAGCGAGTAGGAAATGACGCCGAGGTAGTGAAGCGGCGGCAAAGCCAGTATGCGCGCCATGACGCTCTTGCCGTTCATGGCGAGATCAGTCGCGAGAAGGGCGGCCACCAGCAGGATCACCAGCCTATCGCCCAAAACCGGGCGCAGATCCTTCTTCGACGTGTAGCTGAGCAGCGCGGTCTGGGCGAAAACGTAATCCACGTCGTCCAGCTTTGCCGCAAAACGCTTCCGGTTTTCCTCGTCGCGCGAATACGCCTCCGAGTAGTCGAACGTCTTCAACACCACGTCGTCCAGCATGAGACGAGCCGCCACGGAGAGGCTCTGGACCTGGCAGTTGCCGATCAGCGCGATACGCAAGCAGTCGCCTCCACAGTGTCAGGCTGTCGCGGCCACGTAACTCTGCACGCCCTGTTCCAACGATGTCGTGGGTCCGCTCCAACCGGCGGCGCGCAGCTTCTCGATCGGCGCTTCCGTGAAATACTGGTATTGGCGGCGGATATGTGACGGCATCTCGACATACTCGATCCTGGCCTCGCGGCCGAGACAGGAAAAGGCGATCCTCGCTATGTCGTTCCACGTGCGCGCCCGGCCGCTGCCGAGGTTGTACAAGCCGGACACGGCCGGGTTGGCGGTCAGCCATTGTATGGCGGAGACGACATCGTCCACGTAGACGAAATCCCGCATCTGCTCGCCATCGGCATAGTCGTCGCGATAGGATCGGAACAGTTTTACGGCACCGCCCTCGCGTATCACCGGCATCATCTTGCTCACTAGGGATCGCATGTCGCCCTTGTGCTCTTCTCCCGGGCCGTAAACGTTGAAGAACTTCAGGCCGACCCATTGCGGGGGTATTGCTCGCCCGGTCCGGACATCGGCGACGATGCGGCTGTCGACGAGTTGCTTCGACCAGCCATAGGCATTGAGCGGCCGTAGCCGGGCCAGGGCGGCTGGCTCCTCATCGTCCGAGAAACCGTTCGAGCCGTCGCCGTAGGTGGCGGCCGACGAGGCGTAGACCATCGGCGTGCCGGTTCGAGCACACCAAGTCCAGAGATCCAGGGACAGCCTCACGTTATTCCGGACGATGCGGTCCACGTCGGTCTCTGTCGTCGCAGAGACCGCGCCCAGGTGGATGACAGACCGAACACGCCCGTCGTTGTCGGACAACCACGCGGGCAGCGCCTCGGGCAGGATCAGATCATGCAGCCTGACATCGACGAGGTTTTTCCATTTGCCACCCGTGCGCATGCGATCGCAGCCGACCACGTCGTGCCCCGCGGCGCAAAAGGCGCGTGCGACGTTGGACCCGATAAAGCCCGCGGCACCTGTCACCAAGATCACCGCCGGACCTCCCCGTAGACCGCACGTGCTCGCAAACCTGCCCGACTCGCGGTCACAGCGTTCCGCCAAAGTGAAACCGGTCAAGAAAAAGGTCGGCGCGGCCGGGCTGGTTCGGGCGATCAAGTCGGGTCGGAAAAACCTGGATCCAAGCTCTACGAGATCGGTGCCGGCACCAGCGAAATACGTCGCATGCTCATTGGCCGGGAGTTGTTCAGCG
>CAXTJP010000126.1:0-6904 GCA_964244615.1 uncultured Acetobacteraceae bacterium | reverse complement strand
CGCGGCACGCTGTTCGGGCTCAAGACCGGCGGCAACGTCGAGGCGATCCTGATGAGCCTGCCGCCGGAGGTGCGCTGGCCCTGAGCATACGGCACAGTCACACGATTTGGCCCACCGCGTGATTATATGTATCGTCTTTCGAGAAACCGCGGGAGATGGGGCATTGCAACGGATCGGACGATCGGGGTGACGATCACGACCCGCCTGCGTCGCCGGTCGGTCCTGCGCCTCGGCGTCGGAGCGGTGGCCGCGGTCGGCCCATGCGGTGCGGCGCTGGCGCAGCACAGGGCGGTGCGTGCCCCGCCTCCCCTCACCTCGCGCGCGCTGGGCATGACCACGCCCAGCCTGACCAATCCCGCGATGATGGTGGCGGGTCCCGCCGACACCGCCACCGCCCGCTGGGCCGGACTGCTCGTCGGTCCGCTCGCCACCGCGCTGCATCCTGGCCGCGCCCTCGCCGTCTCCGCGATCGGCGGGCGTGACGGGGTGACCGGCGCCAACGCCTTCGAGGCCTTGACCAACCCGGACGGCTCCACCGCCCTGCTGGTGCCGGGTGCTGCGGCGATCGCCTGGCTGGCCGGCGATCCGAGGGTGCATTTCGACGCCGGACGCTGGGTGCCGGCGCTGGCCAGCTTCGGCGCCGCGGTGCTGCTCGGCCGACGCGTCGCACAACCGGCCCGGCTGCGCGTCGCGGCCTCGACGCCGGCGGGGATCGAGCTGCCCGCCCTGCTCGGCCTGAGCCTGCTCGGCATCACCCCGGTGCCGGTGTTCGGCCTGGCCGACCCCGACGATGCCCGCGCCGCCCTGCTTGGCGGCCACGTCGACGCGATCATGCTGACCGGGCGCGACGTCCCGCAGCGGATGGCGGCGCTGTCGCATCAGGACCTGGGTCCGATATTTTCCCTGGGCACCGGCGCGCGGGCCACGTCACGCGGCGATCGGATGTTGGCGGACGTGCCGACCCTGCCGGAACTCTACCAGGCGAGGCTTGGCCGCCGGCCCGCCGGGCCGCTGTTCGACGCCTGGATGGCGACCGCGGCAGCCGCGCGCCTCGATGCCGCCCTGGTGCTGCAGCCGCTCACGCCGCCGGCGCTGGTGGCGCAGTGGCGTGGCGCCTGCACGCAGGCGATCGCCGACCCGCTCCTGGCGGTCGCGGTCCGCACGGCGCAGCTGAAGCCGCTGCCGGCACCCGACTGCGTCGGCGCGCTGTCGGTCATCGTCGCCGACGAGACCACTTTGCTGGCGCTGCGCCGCTGGATCGCCAGCCGCACCGACTGGCGCCGGGCCTAGCGACTGGCGCCGGCCTAGATCCGCGGGATCACCAGCCGCGGCGTTCGCGCGAGCGGCTCCACAGCAACACGAATACCAGCCCGGCGCCGACCAGCAGCACGGCTTCCGGCAGCGTGAGGTGCCGCATCGCCCTGAACACCAGGCTGTAGATCAGCGAGTGCACCAGTGCTGACATCACCATATTGGCGATCCAGCTGCCGCCGCCATAGCCGTGGTGGAAGCCGAAGCCGGGCTGGTAGGCGTGATGGAAGCTGGCGAGCTGGATCATGTGGTGCATGTCCGGACCGTGTTCACGCCGGGAACGGCGAGACGCCCACGATATGGGCATGGCCGCCGAGCATGAGCGCGTAGCCCGCCAGCCCCGCCGCCGGCCGCCACCACCCGAACTCGCTCGCCACCAGCCGGTTGCGTCCGGCCGCGATGGCGGCGAACGGCACGATCGAGGTCCGGGAGGCGAACCGGTCCCACGACGCGTCGCCGAGCACGCGTCGGCGCTTGGCATCGATCGAGACGGTGCCGGCGACCGACACGACCGCCAGGGCTGCGAAGAACAGCAGCGAGGCCCAGTCGCCGTTGCCGATCAGGTGGATGCCCGACCACAGCGCGACCCCGATCAGGAACGGATGCCGGGTGATGCGCACGATGCCGCTCGGCGCACGCTCCACCAGCGCCTCCTGCGCCACCGCGGTCGGGTTGGGCGTGGTCAGGCCGATGACCACCAGCAGGAACGCCGGCAGCATCAGCGCGATCGCGAACGGCTTCCACCATTCGAGCTGGCCCCAGGTCGGCACGTAGGCCGCGACCTTGTATGCCATGACCAGCCAGACCATGCCGGCGACCGATCCCGCCGAGAACGCGATCATGTAGCCGCGCAGCCCGATCGCCGCGACCAGCCTGTCCCGCAGCGTGGTGCCGGACAGGCCGAGATGGATGCCGATGAAGAACAGGGCGGCGAGCAGCAGGGATATCATCCAACCTACCTACGTCATCCCCGGCGGGCCGCGGAAGATCTTTCGCGCCGCATCACAGCAGACCTTGCGCGACTCGTGCCGCTTCCACGTTCCGATGCGCCGGCGGCACCCCCGGGGCGGACCTTGAGGCGCAAGCGTCTCTCGAAGCTGGTTCAACGCTCTCGCGACCGCAGCCCGACCCGAGGCCGTCCTCGACGTCGTCGAGAAGCCACGCGCCCGCGCGGCTCAACGGGCGATCTCGCACAGGCGAGGCATGGATCGTCAGGACTCCGGCTGCGCGCGCGGGATCATCCTAGACCGGCAGTGGAATCAGGTGCCCTTCGGCGAGCAGAGGCGCCACGAGATGCTCAGGCATGTGGCCCCAGCCCTGGCCGGCCAGGGGGCAATCCGGCGGCGGTCAAGTTCGACGAAGCGCCAGGCCTTCGCGTTCACGACACCGCAGCTCGGGCCGCCGGACGCGGCTGGATGCGTGCGACGACCGGAATGAGATCCACGCCGAGAGACGGAATGGCGGCGATATCCTCGGGCATGGTCGGCAGCAATCGGTTTGGTGACGCAAACGCCTCACGTCCGATAACGCGAGGCCCTCACGTGTAATTACAACTCGTTGTCCACGTTCTGCACAGGCCGATGCACGGATGAAGAATATGGAAGGCCGCGTCAGCATTCGCTCCCGGGATGCAACACGCTGCGTCCTGACGGGCATCCGATGATCGTGAAGAGATGCGATGAGCTAGGCTGATGACCTTTTACACGGATCGATCTCGTATGAGACTCCGTGAGCGTGTCGGAGGTCGCCGATGACCGGCTTGTCGTCTTGTCGCAGGCGCAGATGTTTCGCCTGGAGCCGTTCTTCCCGATCTCGCGAGGGTTGAGGCGAGTCGATAACCGCCGAGCGGTCCGGCTGTCTGTTCAGGCCAGCAGCCAGTGACAAATAAATACCGCCACCGCCCAAAGCAGCAGCGAGAGCAGCACTCCGAGCTTGATCGCGCGTACTGGGTCTCCGCCATCGTCCAAGAGGGCGAGATGGGCCTGCTCGACCAGTCTCGGCTTGGTTTTGAAGTCGAAGGAACGTTGGTCGGCATGCTCGCATGCACCCGATAGAGGCTCGGCGAACCGCGCGGTCCCACGCAGTAGAGGGATCAGCGCCGGGTCCACATCTGTCCTGCCGGGCCTGCGGCGGTCGCGTATTGTCGCGATGTCAGCGGCGGCAGAACGTTGCGAGGGGTCTTGCTCCCGATCGGCGACCATGACGTTGACCACTAACTAAAGGTGCGATTCGCAGCCTGCCGGATAACATTTACTAACATCTGTCCGCTGTCAATTCGTTTGCGCAACCTCCCCGCGATCGAGGCGCGCCGGCCCTCTCTGCCTGTCACGCGCCCCCGATCCCGCAGTCCTGCGCAGGGCTGCCATGACCAGCAGCCGGATCTTGTTCTGAGCCGCGTCCAGCTTGTCCCTGATGGACTGGCGCTTATGCGGCAAGCCGTGATGACGCGTTCGCGTTTCAGCCGAGGCGGTCGGACCTTCAATGGCGTTTGCGCCGAACTGCCGGGCAAGGCGCAGAAAGCGAGCGCTGCCTCTCCCCGGCGCAGACGTCGCTCGGCGCCTCCCATCCCTCCGGTCGAGAAACTCACCGCCACATGGGATAAGGCCGCGCGGGGCGCGTGCAGGCCGTCGATGAAGGCAATAGCAGGCACCAACGGATCGATCGCGACCGCCAGCTCGGGCTCGATCCCCTCGCGGGCGGCGGCCATTGCCTCGAAGTGGTTCGCGCCCGCGAGCACCACCCATGCCTGGCCAACCAGCACACGGCCAACCTCCGCGGGGCCAGGGCGGTGGCCGGCCCGGTCGAACAACGTGACGTCGTCGACCTCCCCGGGTGTCGCGACGGCCCGGCTAATCGCTAGCGGGCGTGGCAAGGCCTGCGGCCGAGAAGCTGCCGGTTCCGGCGATGGTCACCGGCACGCGAAGCTGATCGAGGGTAGACTTGCCGCTCATCCATCATCCTCGCCGATGGCAAGCATCTGATTTATCTCGCCCGCAGGGCGGGTCGAGGGTCCAGATCATGGGATGCGACCGACCTTCATCAATCAAGGCGGCGGCCCTGCTTCTTCCTGGAGCCGAGGCCGATACGCGAGGCCTGGCACGATCTCGAAGCTTACCTCGACGGCTTCACGGATAGGCCGGCCGAGCGGCCGTGTGCCATCCCGGCCGTTTCCGGTCATCAGGAAGAACAGGTGCCGACCGTCAATGCCGGCACGCGGGTGGCGCTCCGCCTACCGCGCGAGCCTGTCGCCGAGCTGCTGGCGACCGACTGCCTCGTCATTGCAACGCCGATCTACGATCACAACGTGCCCGCGGCACTCAAGGCATGGATCGACCATATCGTGCGCAACGGGCTGATCCTCGGCATGGACGGCAGCGGCCTCGTGACGGGCAGGAGGACGACCTGCTTGCCTCCGGCGACGTCTGCAGGAGGCTCGCCGATCCGGACCCTTGACATCGTCACCAGTATCCGCGCACGGGGGCGTCAGGGCGATCGTTCCGGGTGAGGTTGGACGCGAAGATTTCCTGAGCTGGTTTTAGGGCGGGATCGAGCCGGTGACGCCTGAACTACTCCAGCGCCGACACTGAACGAACGGCGTGGACCAAACGGTCACCAGCCAAGACGCTGGCATCAAACGATGGCGCCGGAGCCGATCGCATCGAGGAAGCCCGCCGCCTGCGCGCGCATGGTGGCGACGCGCTCGGGGTCCATGCGGCTGAGCGTGCGCACCGGCATCGCCATGCGCGGGTTGCCGCCGAGGCGTTCCTGGTGCCGGGCGATGAAGTCCCAGTAGAGGTAGTTGAACGGACAGGCGTTGTCGCCGACCGCGGTGCGCACGTCGTACTGGCAGCCGGAGCAGTAGTCGCTCATCCGGTTGATGTAGGCGCCCGACGCCGCGTACGGCTTGGAGGCCATCACGCCGCCGTCGGCGAACAGCGCCATGCCGCGCACGTTGGGCATCTCCACCCACTCGTAGGCGTCGGCATAGACCACCAGGTACCACTCATCGACCTGGTCCGGATCGAGCCCGGCGAGCAGGGCGAAGTTGCCGGTGACCATCAGGCGCTGGATGTGATGGGCGTAGGCGTGCGCGCGGGTGTCGGCGACCACGTGCGCCATGCAGTTCATCCGCGTCTCGCCGGACCAGTAGAACCAGGGCAGCTTGCGCGTGGCCCCCAGCGCGTTCAGCGTGCCGTACTCCGGCATGCGCAGCCAGTAGATGCCGCGCACGTATTCGCGCCAGCCGAGGATCTGCCGCACGAAACCCTCGACCGCGTTCAGCGGCGCGCGCCCCTCGCGCCAGGCGACCTCGGCGGCGCGGCACGCCACCAGCGGGTCGAGCAGGCCGGTGTTCAGCGAAGTCGAGATCAGCGCGTGGAACAGCACCGGATCGCCCATGCGCATGAAGTCCTGCCAGTCGCCGAACTCCGCCAGCCGTTCGTTGACGAAATGATCGAGCGCCAGCAGCGCCTGCTCGGCGGTGACCGGCAGGTCGAAGCCGTCGAGATCGCCGAAATGCTCGGCGAACTCGCGTTCCACCAGCGCGATCACCGCCTGCGTGCGCGCGTCCGGCTCGAACGACGGCACCAGCGGCGGCCGCTTCGTCGCCGGCATGCGCTTGCGGTTCTCGGCGTCGAAGTTCCAGCGCGCGCCGGCCGGTGCGCCCTGGTCCATCAGCACGCCGTGGCGCCGCCGCATCTCGCGGTAGAAGAACTCCATGCGCAGCGCGCGCTTGCCGTCCGCCCAGTGCCGGAACTGCCGGTGCGAGCACAGGAAGCGGGTGTCGTCGGCGATCTCGGTGGGGACGCCGCTGGCTTCCTGCCAGCCCGCCATGTCCTGCAGCAGGCGCCACTCGCCGGCCTCGGTGGCGACCACGCGCTGCGGCTGGAACCGCGCCACCGCGCGCAGCATCTCGCCGCGGATCGAGTGCGTGTTGAGCGGGTCGTCGAGCGTGACGTATTCCACCCGCACGCCGCGGTCGCGCAGGCGGTCGGCGAAGTGGCGCATCGCCGACAGCACCAGCACGATCTTGCGCTTGTGGTGGCGGACATAGGTGCATTCGCCGCGCACCTCCGACATCAGCACGATGTCGCGGGCGGGATCGAGCCCGTCCAGCGCGGAGATGCCGTCGGAAAGCTGGTCGCCGAGCAGTATGCGTAGCGTCGCCACCGTAGCACTCCTTACTTCCTGCCCATCGCCCGGCGCCGGAGCAACACCCGCACCGAACCGGAGTTGCCCGCGTGCGGATGCACCGCGGCCAGCACCAGGTGGCGCAGGTCCTGCCGGCTGAGCCAGAACGGCAGCTCGCGGCGCAGGATGCCGCCCTCCTGGCCCGACCCGACCCCGGTGATGATCTCCACGCAGCGCAGCTGCTCGGCCTGGGCGCGCAGCAGGAAGCCGTGCAGGGCGGCGAAGGCGGCCTGGGCGGTGCGGCCATGCAGGTCCAGCGTGCGCTGCGGACGCAGCCGGCCGTTGGAGAGCGTGCGCCAGCTGGTGTCGTCGAGCCCCGGCTGGCGGCTCCCGATCTCGACCATCCGGGCGGCGAAGCCTGGCTGCGGCATGCGTCGCGGCGCCGGCGGCGGCGCGGCGGCGG
>CAXTJP010000125.1:0-6956 GCA_964244615.1 uncultured Acetobacteraceae bacterium | reverse complement strand
CGGCGGTGGCGGCGATGGCCTCGCAGCGCCTGCCGGGCCTGGCGCTGGCGGTCGCCGCGTACGCCCTGGTCGGCGCGGGCGTGGGCGCGGTCGGCACGTCCAGCCTGGCGCTGATGGCCACTCGGGTGGCGCCGGCCCGACGCGCGGCCGCGGCCACCAGCTTCTGGCTGCTGATGATCGTCGGCGCGGTGCTGACGGCGGGCACCGCCTCGCAGCTGCTGCACCCGTTCTCGCTCGCCCTGCTCGTGCGTGTGTCGGGCGGCATCGCCGGTGCGGCGTTCCTGGCCGGCGCGCTGGCCACCCTCGGGCTGGAAGGCGCGCGCGGCCTGCAAGTCGCGGGAGCGGCCGAGCGCCAGGATTTCCGCGCCGCCCTGGCCGAGACGTGGCGCGAGCCGGCGTCGCGCCGCTTCGCCCTTTTCGTCTTCGTCGCCATGCTCGCCTACAGCGCCCAGGAACTGGTGCTGGAGCCGTTCGCGGGCGCCGTATTCGGGCTCGGCCCGGCCCGCAGCGCCGCATTGACCGGGCTGCACCAGTCCGGCGTGCTGGCCGGCATGGTGCTGGTGGCGGTGCTGGGCAGCCTGGCCGGGATGCGGGCGCGGGCCATGCGGGTATGCACCATCGGCGGCTGCGTCGCCTCCGCCCTGTGCCTGGCGGGCCTGGCCGTCGGCGGGCTGGTCGGGCCGTCCTGGCCGCTGCGGGCCTCGCTGTTCGCGCTCGGCGTCGGCAACGGCGCGTTCGCCGTCTCCGCCATCGGTGCCATGCTGGGCCTGGCCGGGCGTGGCGGCATCGGCCGGGCGGGCATGCGCATGGGGCTGTGGGGCGCGGCACAGGCGGTTGCCATGGGCCTGGGCGGCCTGGCCAGCACCGGCGCCAGCGACCTGGCACGGCTGCTGACCGGCGCGCCCGGACCCGCCTACGCCGTGGTGTTCCTCGGCCAGGCGGCGCTGTTCATCGCCGCGGCCGGGCTGGCCGGCCGGGTGTTGCAGGACGGCGCGGTCCCGCCGGCCGCACGGCGCATCGATCTCAGCATGACGGCAACGGCATGAACCGGGGGAGTTGGACATGACCTATGACGCGATCGTGGTGGGCGGCGGACCCGCCGGGGCAACGGCGGCCACCGACCTGGCGCGCGGCGGCCGCAGCGTGGTGCTGCTGGACCGGGACGGACGCATCAAGCCGTGCGGCGGCGCCATCCCGCCGCGGCTGGTGCGCGACTTCGACATCCCCGACGAGCAGATCGTGGCGCGGATCAGATCGGCGCGCATGGTCTCGCCGAAGAACGTGCAGGTGGACATGCCGATCGAGGGCGGGTTCGTCGGCATGGTCGACCGCGAGCATTTCGACGCCTGGCTGCGCGAGCGGGCCGCCCATTTCGGGGCGGAGCGGCGCATCGGGTCGTTCGAGCGTGTCGAACACGACGCGGACGGCGTGGCCGTGGTCGTCTACAGCGACCGGGACGGCCTGACCCACCGCGTGCGGGCGCGCGTGGTGGTCGGCGCGGACGGTGCGAAATCGGCGGTCGCCAAGCAATGCGTGAAGGGTGCCGACCGCGTGCCCTACGTGTTCGCCTACCACGAGATCCTGCGCGCGCCCGAACATGCACAGGACATGCTGGGCCGGCTGTTCGAGCCTGGACGGTGCGACATCTTCTACCAGGGCAAGCTCTCGCCGGATTTCTACGGCTGGGTGTTCCCGCACGGCGACACGGTCAGCGTGGGCTCCGGCTCGGCCAGGAAGGGCTTCTCCATACGCGGCTCGGTGACGGCGCTGCGCGCGGCCTCGGGGCTTGCCGACGCGCAGACGATCCGTCGCGAAGGCGCACCGATCCCGATGAAGCCGATGCGCCGCTGGGACAACGGCCGCGACGTGGTGCTGGCGGGCGATGCCGCCGGCGTCGTGGCGCCCGCGTCCGGCGAGGGCATCTACTACGCGATGGAAGGCGGCCGCCTCGCCGCACAGGCGGTGGAGAAGGTCTGCCAGACCGGCAACGCGCGCGCCCTGCGCGAGCCGCGCCGCCGCTTCATGAAGGCGCACGGCACGGTGTTCCTGGTGCTCGGCGTCATGCAGTGGTTCTGGTATAGCAACGACAAGAGGCGCGAGAGCTTCGTCGCCATCTGCCGCGACCCCGACGTCCAGAAGATGACCTGGGAGTCGTACATGAACAAGAAGATCACCAGAAAGAAACCCGCCGCCCAGGCCAGGATCTTCTTCAAGGACCTGGCGCACCTCCTGGGTTTCGCCACGCCATAAAAGGGGCCTGGGGCCGCAGGCTCCATCGTGCCTGGCACGCTGACGCGTGACGGGTCCAGGGGCAGAGCTCCTGGCCTAGAACTTCACAGGGAGCCGCGCCGTGCTGCTGGATAACGTTCTCGTCGTCGAAGATTACGTCGATCCCCTCCCCCCACCGAAGCGCCGCACCAAGCGCCACTCCCGCACCCTGCCGCTCCGCGTCGGTACCAGGCGTTCGCCCTTGGCCCTGGTGCAGACGAGAACCTTCCTCGATCGCCTGCGCGGCGTGTGCCCGGTGCTGCGCGGCATGGACGTGTTCGAGGAGCATGCGATCCAGACCACCGGCGATGCCGTGCTGGACCGTCGGCTGGCCGATATCGGCGGCAAGGGATTGTTCGCCAAGGAGATCGACGAGGCGCAGATCGCCGGCCGCATCGACTTCGCCGTGCACAGCCTGAAGGACCTGGAAACGAAGTTGCCCGACGGCATCGTGCTCGCCTGCACGCTCAAGCGCGAGGACGCCCGCGACACCCTGATCTTCGGCCATCCGGTCGAGTCGTCCGACGACCCCTACGCCGCCCTGCCGCATGGCGCGCTGGTCGGCACGTCGTCGGTGCGGCGCCAGGCGCAGCTGCTGCATGCAAGGCCCGACCTGCGCATGGGGCTGATACGCGGCAACGTGCAATCCAGGCTGGCCAAGGTGCGGGCCGGAGATTGCAACGCGAGCCTGCTGGCGCTGGCCGGGCTCAAGCGCCTGGGCATGGAGCACGAGGCGTCGGTCATCCTCGACACCGAGGTGATGGTGCCGGCGGCGGCGCAGGGCATCGTCGGCGTCACGGTGCACGAGGACGATGTCGAACTGCTGGAAATGCTGTCCGCCATCGAGGACCCGGAGGCCCGCGCGGTCGCGTCCGCCGAACGGGCGCTGCTGGGCGTGCTGGACGGCAGCTGCCACACGCCGATCGGCGGGCATGCGCGCATCCTGCCCAACGGCAGGCTGCGCCTGACCGGGCTCGTTGCGCGCGCCGACGGCACGTTCCTGCTGCGCCGCACGCTGGAAGGGCTGCCCAAGGAGGCCGAGCGGATCGGCCGGGAACTGGGCGCGTCGCTCAAGGCGGATACGCCGGCAGACGTGTTCGCCTGACCGCGCGCGTCAGGCGGCGCCGAGCCGCCCGCCGGTGACGAACGGCGCGTTCAGCCGGACGATGGTCCAGTTCAGCCACAGGGCAAAGCTCACCCAGACCAGGTAGGGGGCGATGAACCAGCTCGCCAGCATCGAGTAGGGGCGCAGCCCGATGAACAGCGCCAGCACCGAACACCACAGGAAGGTGTTCTCCACCAGCGCCCAGTCCGGACGCTTGAACTTGAAGAACAGCGGGCTCCACAGCAGGTGAAACACCCAGTTCACCGCGAAGTATATCGCCACCCGAACATGCGCGTCGGTGCCGTGCGCGCCGCGCCAGGACAGCACGCCGGCGGCGGCCGTCAGCGACAGGATCACCGTCCAGGCCGGCCCGAACAGCCAGTCGGGCGGCTGCAGGGTCGGCTTTCGCAACGTCCTGTACCAGGGCCCGACCTCGGTCAGCAGTCCGCCGGCGGCTGCCAGGACCAGAGCAAGCATGCCGGCAATAATTACGGTGTCCATTCACGTCCCTCGCCAGATTGATCGCAGCGCACATGATCGCATGCGGCATCGAAATCCCGTCTCCGGCGTATTTCGGATCGTTCGCCGGCGGCGGCAAGCGGGGGGCTGTTCGTGACGGGCTTAGCAGTCTATACGCTGCGGCTTCTAGAGGAGTGCGTATCTATGGCGATCGGGACGGTAAAGTGGTTCAACCCGGACAAGGGGTTCGGATTCATCTCCCCGCAAGACGGCGGCAAGGACGTTTTCCTGCACATCACGGCCGTGCAGGCTGCTGGCCTGACAACGGTCAAGGACGGGCAGAAGGTGACCTACGAAGTGGTGAGCGAGCGCGGCAAGCTGGCGGCCTCGGCACTCAAGCTGGCGTAAAGACCGCGCGACGCCTCGGACACCCCGAGAGCGTCTGCCCGGCGGCCCGGCCGAGACTGGGCTCAGGACCAAAGGGCGAGACTTGAACGATCGAGCTTCGGCTCGGTCGTCATGGCTCCGACCACGACACCATCCGCACGCAGCGCCGCCAGCACATGCTCGACGTGGATCGCACCCATGCCGGCGCGCGCGCCGCCCGGCGGGATGATCGGGCGGATATCGGCGCTGTGGCCAAGCGGGCCCGAGGCGCCGAACAATCCGTATGCGGGCCTACCCAGGGCGGCCCGCAGGTTCATCAGGCCGCTGTCGTTGCCGACGAACAACGCGGCTTCGGCCAGGCATGCGGCCATTTCCGGCAACGTCCAGCCCACCGCGAGCCGGACACGCCCGTCGCCCGCGAGGTCTCGCACCTCACCCGCCAGGCCGGCCTCGTGCGCCGATGCGGCGATCAGCACGGTCATGCCTTCCTGCGCCAGCGCCGCAGACAAGCGGCCGAAACTGGCAGCATCCCATTGCCGCTCCGCGCCGTGGCTGCCGACGCCCAGCACGGCGAGCGGGCGGCAGAGGCCGGCCAGCCTGGCGCGCGCGGCTTTGGCCCAGTCCGGCCGTAGCACCACCGCGGGGTCCGGCAACGGCCAGAGCCCCAGGGCTTCCGCGTAGGCGCTCGCCTGCTCGCCGGCCTCGGTGAACGGCGCCGGCGTCTCCAGAAAGGGCGGTCTGGTCAGCCACCTCCGCTGCGCGCCGTAGCCGTAACCATGCCTGTTGGCGATGCCCGCCAGGGCCATCGCCATGGCGAGCTTTGGGCTGTGATGCAGCAGAATGCAGGTATCGAGACGGCAGCGCCGCAGCGTTGCCGCGAGGCGAACCAGGCCCAGAGGTCCGTCGTGGCGGCCGACCTTACGGCCGTACGGGTCCTGACGCGGGTTGCGGTCCAGCCAGACCAGGGTTCCGATGGCAGCGTCGCCGTCGAGGAGAGCCGCCGCCTGCGTGCTGGACTTGGTGACCAGGGTCACGTGGCCGGCCGGGCTCGCCGCGGCGATGGACCGGATCAGCGGCAAGTGCCAGATGAGGTCGCCCAGGCCAGGCCGCGGCTGGAACACCGCGACCCGCCCGCGAAACGCAGGCGGCCGCGCGGCGGGACTGCAGGCCCTACTTGCCGCCATAGCCCTGCGGATGGGCATCGCGCCATTTCAGGGCGTGCTCCACGATGACCGCGAGCTCGGCATGCTTCGGCGACCACCCGGTCTCCGTCCGCAGCCGGCCGGAGCCGGCCACCAGAATCGCGGGGTCCCCCGCGCGGCGCTCCACGATGCGTGTCGGCACCCGCAGGCCGCTCACCTGCTCCACGGTGCGTATCACCTCCATCACCGAATGCCCGGCGCCGTTGCCGAGGTTGTAGGTGACGGAGCCCGCATCGAGCTTGCCCAGCGCGCGCAGATGCGCGTCCGCCAGGTCGGCCACGTGGATGTAGTCGCGAATGCAGGTGCCGTCCGGCGTCGGGTAGTCCTGGCCGAACACCGCGATCTCCGGCCGGCGGCCCAGCGCCGCGTCGATCACCAGCGGGATCAGGTGGGTCTCGGGGTTGTGGTCCTCCCCCAGGCGCCCGTTGGGGTCCGCGCCGGCCGCGTTGAAGTAGCGCAGGCAGGCGCCGCGCAGTCCATGGATACGGTCGGCCCAGTACAGCGTCCGCTCCAGCATCAGCTTGCTCTCGCCGTAGGGCGACCCCGGCTCGATGCGCTCGTCCTCGTCGATGGGGATGCGCTGCGGGTTGCCGAACAGGTTGGCGGTCGAGGACAGCACAAAACGGCTGACGCCGTGGCGCACGCAGGCCTCGATCAGCCCGATGCCAAGCCCGGCGTTCTCGGAAAGGTAGTAGAACGGCCGCTGCATGCTCTCGCCCACCAGCGAGAGTGCTGCGAAGTGGAACACCGCGTCCCACGGCCCGTCGGCCAGCACCGCGTCCAGGGTCGCCATGTCGGCCAGCTCCGCCTCCACCAGCGTCGCCCCGGGCGGGACCGCGCCGCGATGGCCCTGGCGCAGGTTGTCGTAGACCGTCACCTCGTCGCCCCGGTCCATCAGGGCCAGGACGAGATGGCTGCCCACGTAGCCCGCCCCGCCGGTCACCAGATACCGCCCCATGCTGCGCCCCCCCGCCGTTGGCCCCCGGTGCTAGCAGACCCGGCCGCCCAGGGCACCCCCGGTGCGGCCGGGGCGAGGCTCTCAGCCGGCGCGACGGGCGCGCAGATCTTCGGGCATGCCGGCCAGCGGCGCCTCGCACAGCAGGTCGGTGGCGTGCCCGGCCCGGCCGATCCGGTCGGCGGCGATGCATTCGCCGCGCAGCGCCGCCCACCAGACATCCTCCACGTCGCCGGGGGCGGCGCGCGAGGCCTGCCGCACGGCGGCGAACCGGCGCATCGCCGCCGCCTCCTGCCCATCCTCGTGCAGGGCGAGCATGCCCAGGCAGAACAGCGTGTCGCGTGCCTCGGCCGGCATGGGCTCGCCCGGGCGCCAGCCCTCCAGCGCCGCCGCGTCGATGCTCCACCGCGTCAGCAGCGCGCGGGCCTGCGCCAGGTCGCCCGCGTTGACCAGGCGGGCGAAGCTGCGCCTGGCCAGCAGCACCGAAGCCGATGGGTCGGCGGCAATGGCGGCGTGCAGCCGCTCCAGGCAGTCGGGCGAGGCGGTCTCGGCGGCCAGCGCGGCCAGCGCCGCCCGCGCG
>CAXTJP010000124.1:0-7364 GCA_964244615.1 uncultured Acetobacteraceae bacterium | reverse complement strand
CCTGGCTCGGCGCGGACCGGGCGGCGACGGCGCGCGCGGCGCTGGCCGATGGGGCGCAGGTGCTGGTGATGGATGACGGGCTGCAGAACCCCACGTTGCGCAAGACCGCGAGCCTGCTGGTGATCGATGGCGGGGCTGGCTTCGGCAATGGCCGCGTGCTGCCCGCCGGTCCGCTGCGCGAGCCCGCGTACGCGGCCGCCGCGCGCTGCATAGCCGCCGTGCTGGTCGGCGACGACCTGCAGGGCGCACGGGCGCAGCTGCCGGCGGCGCTGCCGGTGCTGCACGCCCGCCTGCGGCCCGGGCCGGAGTTGGGCGCGCTCGCCGGGCGTCGGGTCGTCGCGTTCGCCGGCATCGGCCGCCCCGAAAAGTTCTTCGCCATGCTTGAGGCCGCCGGCATCGCGGTCGCCCGCCGCCGCGCTTTCGCGGACCACCACGCCTACACCGACGACGAGTTAGCCGGTATCGAATCCGAAGCGCTGGCACTCGGCGCCGTTCCGGTCACCACGCCCAAGGATCAGGTGCGCATCGCGTTGGAGCGGCGGGCGCGTTTCATCGCGATCGGCGTGTCGCTCGCCTGGGACGACGAGCCCATGCTGGAGGCGCTGCTCGACCGCGTTCTGCTGGCGTGAGCCTCGGCTGGCGCCTCGAAGCGGCCCTGGTGGGCGGGCTGGCGCGGGCGATGGCGGCGTTGCCGCCCGCGGTGGCATCGAACGTCGGCGGCGCGCTCGGCGCGTGGCTCGGGCCGAAGCTGCCGGTCTCCCGCGTGGCGCACGACAATTTGCGCGCGGCGATGCCGGAGCTGGACGCGGCCGGACGGCGGCGCGTGGTGCGCCAGGCCTGGTCGCAGCTGGGCCGCACCGCGGGCGAGTTCCCGCACGTCTCGCGCCTGACGCGGGACACGACGTCCGGCCCCGGCTGGTCCGTGGAAGGCCAAGCCGTGCTGGCGGAGCTGGCAGCGCGCGGCGGGCCGGCGATCTTCTTCTCGGGCCATATCGGCAATTGGGAGGTGCTGCCGCACGCGGCGCGCGCTTACGGCGTGCCGGTCGCCAGCGTCTATCGCGCGGCGCAGAACGGCCTGGTGGACGCGCTCATCGAACGGTGGCGGCAGCCGGCCTCGGGCGACGCATTGAAGCTGTTTCCGAAAGGCGCCCGTGGCGCCCGACAGGCGATGGCGCATCTGCGCGGCGGCGGGTTCCTCGCCATGCTGGTGGACCAGAAGCTGAACGACGGCATCGAGGCGCGCTTCTTCGGCCTGAAGGCGATGACGGCGCCGGCGGCGGCGAGCTTCGCACTGCATTTCCGCTGCCCCCTGGTGCCCGCGCGCGCCGAGCGGGTCGGCCCCGCGCGCCTGCGCCTGGTGGTCGAGCCGCCATTGCCGATGCCGGACACCGGGGACCGGGCGGCCGACGTCGCGGCGCTGACGCAGCAGGTCAACAATGTGCTGGAGCGATGGATACGCGCCGACCCGGGAAGCTGGCTGTGGCTGCACCGGCGATGGCCGGGCAAGGTCGCCGCGCCGCGCGGCGCGCAATAAACAGGTGTTTTTGCCGCAATGCAGCGCAACAAAGACCGTGACAGCGGCCGCGGCAGTGCGTTACGCGTAACGACCGGTCCGGGAGCCGGAGGAGGCCTGTATCGTGGACACGGCAATCGCCTGGCTGCTCGCCCATCCGCTGGTCGGCGTGAGCGCACTGGCCGCCTTTTCGGTCGTCGTGGGCCTGGTCCTGGTGCCGCGGGTGCACGAGATCGCCAAACACGGCCACCCGCGCTGCTGACCCGGCTTTCGGTGCTCAGCGATCCGCGGCCTGGTGGGCCGCGAGTGCCGCCATGTCCACGATGGTGCTGACCGACGCGTCCATGCTGACGAGCTGCACCGCCTTGGCCATGCCGAGCAGCAGCGGCCCGATGGCGCTGCCGCCGCCGAGCCGCGGGGCGAGCCGGCTGACGATGTGCGCGGAGTGCAGGCCCGGCATCACCAGCACGTTGGCGTTCCCGGTCAGGCGGCAGAACGGGTAGAGCGCCCGGAACGAGGGTTCCAGCGCCACGTCGGGCGACATGTCGCCGTCGAACTCGAAATCCACGCCGCGCTGCTCCAGGATCGCCACCGCCTCGCGTATCCCCTCCACGGTCGTGTGCATCGGCTGGCCGAAGGTTGAGTGCGACAGCAGCGCCACGCGCGGTTCGTGGCCGAGGCGTCGTGCATGCGCGGCGGCACCCTCGGCGATGTCGGCCAGCAGCGGCGGCGACGGGCGTTCGTGGATCAGCGTGTCGGCGACGAAGATCGTCTCCCGCCCGCCCAGCATCAGGGTCAACCCGAACGGGGTGCGTCCGGGCAGCGGGTCGATGGCCAGGTTGATCGCGTCCAGGCAGACCGATCGCGCGCGCGACAGGCCGGTCACCATCGCGTCCGCGTCGCCGCTGGCGAGCATGACGGCGGCGAACACGTTGCGATCCTGGTTGACCAGGCGCTGCACGTCGCGGTGCAGGAAGCCGCGGCGCTGCAGGCGGGTATACAGCATGTCGGTGTAATGCGCGTTGTGCGACGAGATGCGCGCGTTGTGCACCTCGATGCCTGCGGGCAGGCGCAGGCCGAGGGTCTGCAGCGTCCTGTGCACCCGGTCCTCGCGCCCGATCAGGATCGGGCGGCCGAACCCTTCGTTGTGGAAGGCGATGGCGGCGCGGACCGTCTTCTCGTCCTCGCCCTCGGCGAACACGACGGTCTTCGGCGCGGCGCGCACGCTTTCCATGATCATGTCGAGCGCGTTGGCGGTGCGGTCCAGCCGGCCAGAGAGTTCGCGGGTGTAGCGGCGCAGGTCGGCCAGCGGACGGCGCGCGACGCCGCTATCCATGGCGGCGCGGGCGACGGCGGTGGGGATGCGAAAGATCAGCCTGGGGTCGAACGCGTTCGGGATGATGTATTCCGGCCCGAAATGCAGCTGCCTGGCGGAGGCGGCGTGCACCTCGTCGGGCACGTCCTCGCGCGCGAGTGCCGCCAGCGCCTCGGCGGCGGCGATCTTCATCGCGTCGTTGATGGTGCTGGCGCGCACGTCGAGCGCACCGCGGAAGATGTATGGGAATCCAAGGACGTTGTTGACCTGGTTCGGATAGTCGCTGCGGCCGGTGGCGATGATGGCGTGCGGGCTGGCCGCGCGCGCGTCTTCCGGCGTGATCTCCGGGTCGGGGTTGGCCATGGCGAAGATCACCGGGCGGTCGGCCATGCCGCGCACCATCTCCTGCGTGATCGCCCCGCGGACCGACAGGCCGAACACCGCGTCGGCGCCCTGCAGCGCCTCGGCCAGCGTGCGGGCCTTCGTGTTCGACGCGTGCGCCGATTTCCACTGGTTGAGGTCGCGCCGGTCGCGGTGCACCACGCCCTTGGTGTCGCACAGGATGATGTTGTCCGAACGCGCACCCATCGCGCGTATCAGCTCGACACAGGCGATGGCGGCGGCGCCGGCGCCGTTCACCACGAGCGTGACGTCGGCGAGGCTCCGGTCGGTGAGGTGGCAGGCGTTGATCAGCCCGGCCGCGGCCACGATGGCGGTGCCGTGCTGGTCGTCGTGGAACACCGGGATGTCCATCAGCTCGCGCAGCCGCTGCTCGATGACGAAGCATTCCGGCGCGCGTATGTCCTCGAGGTTGATGCCGCCGAAGCCGGCGCCCAGGAAGCGCACGCAGTTGACGAACTCGTCCACGTCCTCGGTGGAGATTTCGAGGTCGATCCCGTCCACGTCGGCGAACCGCTTGAACAGCGCGACCTTGCCCTCCATCACCGGCTTGCTGGCCAGCGCGCCGAGGTTGCCCAGGCCGAGCACCGCGGTGCCGTTCGAGACGACCGCGACCATGTTCCCCTTGGTGGTGTAGTCGTAGGCGAGCGACGCATCTTTTTGGATGCGCAGGCACGGTTCGGCGACGCCCGGCGAGTAGGCCAGGCTGAGGTCGCGCGCGGTGATCAGAGGCTTGCTGATCCGCGTCTCCAGCTTGCCGGGCCGGCCGGAGGCGTGCAGCGCCAGCGCCTCTTCGGCGGTGATGCGGGCGGAGGCGGCTTGGCTGTCTGGCATTTTGACGTTCCCGCTGATTTCGGCTACGGATACAGGGGTGCGCGATAGCCGCAAAGGTGCTGGCTTAGATTGCCGAAGGCGCCTTGCCGTTTAGAGCCGAGTTGGGATCATGCTGCAAATTAGCGAGGTGAACAGGATCGCCGCGGAGGCAAGCCGGGCCTTGTTGCCGGTTGGTTCACTGGTTGATGTTCGTAGCCGACCAGAGGTCGGGCCAGACGGTGATGAACAGCTTTGGGTCATGCTGGTCGTCAAGGACAACTTGATCGACGGTATTGGCGGCGACAAAGCGCTGCTGACGACCGACGAGGTGCAGCTTCGGCTTCGTGCCGAGGGAGACAGCAGGCTAGCCTTGGTTGAGTTCGCGTCCGAATTGGAGTTCGCCGCCAATGGCGGTCCTTGATCCTGAAGAACTGTTCGAGCAAGCCGAGCTACTCATCGTCCCGCGTCAGCCCGGCCCACCACGTCAGGTCGATGTACGACGCGCAGTCTCCGCGTGTTATTACGCCGTCTTTCATCGCATATGTACCGACGCTGCGGACCTGTTTATCGGCAAGACGCTGCGGCGCGAAGCGCGCTACAGCCGCGTGTATCGTAGCGTCGATCTTGGAACGCTCGCTGCGCTCTGTAGGCTTGTGGAAGCACCGAGGATCGAGGTTGCACTTGCCGCCTTCGCGCCGAATGGGGCTTTTACGGCAACGTTGAGGGCGTTCGCCGCTGACACGCTTTACCTGAAGGCTCAACGCCATCGGGCGGATTATAACCCGGCTGGATTGCTTCGGACGATAGATGCAAGGACGGCAATATTCCGTGGCCGACGCGCGATTTCTTCCTATCGGTTGTGTCCCTCGGACGAGCAAATAAACTTCCTGACCTTGCTCGTGTTCAAGGGTCGCTAGATGGCTCAGGTCAGTGGCACTTCCTGATTCGGCCGGCGCCTCCCCCGCCATGGCGCAATGGTTCGCGCTCAAGGCCGAGCACCCGGACGCGCTGCTGTTCTTCCGCATGGGCGACTTCTTCGAGATGTTCTTCGCGGACGCGGACGCGGCGGCGTCCGCGCTCGACATAGCGCTCACCCATCGCGGCGAGCATGGCGGCGTGCCGGTCCAGATGTGCGGCGTGCCGGTGGCCAACGCCGAGCTGTATTTGGCACGGCTGATCCGCCGCGGCTTCCGGGTCGCGGTCGCCGAGCAGACCGAGGCGGCCAGCGCGCGCACCGGCAAGGCGCCGCTGCGCCGCGCCGTCGTCCGCCTGGTCACCCCCGGCACGCTGACCGAGGACTCGCTGCTGGACGCGGCACGGCCCAACCTGCTGCTGGCCCTGGCCGGGGCAGGGGATGCGATCGGCGCCGCCTGGCTCGACATGTCCACCGGGCTGTTCGAGACGGCAGCCGTGACGGCTGCGACCCTGCCGGCCCTGCTCGGGCGTCTGGACCCGGCCGAGATCCTGGCACCCGAGACGGCCGACCTCGGCGAGCATGCGGCCCACCGCGCGCCCGCCATGGCCGGGACCGCGACCGCGGCCGCACGGCGCCGCATCGCCGAGGCGTTCGGCGCCGCCAGCCTGGACGCCTTCGGCAATTTTTCCGACGAGGAGGCGGCCGCCGCCGCACTCGCGCTGGACTACGTGCGTCTCACCCAGGCCGGACGCATGCCGCGCCTGTCCCGGCCGGTGCCGGCGGGCGAGACCGGCCAGCTCGCCATGGACGCTGCCACCCGCGCCAGCCTGGAGATCGTTCGCGCCCGCGACGGCGGCACCGCGCCGACCCTGCTCGCCAGCGTCACCCGCACGCTGACCGCCCCGGGCACGAGGCTGCTGGGTGGCTGGGTCTCGGCCCCGCTGACCGACCCCGCCGCCATCGCACGGCGGCAAGACGGCTGGGTGTTCCTCAACACCGTGCCCGGCTGCCTGGCTGCCGTGCGAAAGTGCCTGCGTGGCGCCCCGGATTTTGCCCGAGCGCTGTCCCGGCTTTCGCTGGGCCGCGCCGCCCCGCGGGACCTCGCGTCCATACGGCTGGGCCTGAACGCGGCCGCCGCCTGCGCCGCAGCGCTCGATGGTCCCGCTCCGCCAATCCTGGCCGAGGCACGCCGTGCGCTGGACGCGGCGCCGGACGTCTCCGCCCTGCTGGCGCGGGCGCTGGCCGATACGCCGCCTGCCAAGCTCGAGGATGGCGGGGTAATCGCCGCCGGGTACGACGGCGAACTCGACGCCGAGCGCGCGCTGCGCGACGACAGCCGGCGCGTCATCTCCTCGATGCAGCTGGATTTCTGCCAGCGTTTCGGCGTCGCCAGCCTGAAGATCCGGCACCACGCCCAGCTCGGCTACGTGATCGAGGCGGCGGGTTCATCGGTCGAGGCGCTGCGGGTGCATCCGGAGCTGACCCTGCGCCAGGGCATGGCCAGCGGCGCCCGTTTCACCCATCCGGCGCTCTCCGAGCTGGACCGGCGCGTCAGCGAGGCGGCCGAGCGTGCGCAGGCCCGCGAGCGCCGGGTTTTCGCGAGCCTCGTCGAAGCCGCCCTGGTGGAGGCCGACGCCATCGCCGGGGCGGCGGCCGCACTGGCGCTGGTCGATGCCCTGCAATCCTGCGCGCGCCTGGCCGAAGGCGGCGACTGGTGCCGCCCGGCGCTGACCGACACCGATGCGTTCTGCATCACCGCTGGCCGTCATCCGGTGGTCGAGGCCGCCCTGGCCGGCCCGCTGCGCGGTGCCTCGGGCAGCTCGGCCTTCGTGCCGAACGATTGCGACCTGTCGCCCGACCGTCGGGTGCTGCTGCTGACCGGCCCCAACATGGCCGGCAAATCCACCTACCTGCGGCAGAACGCGCTGATCGCCATTCTGGCCCAGGCCGGCCTGCCGGTGCCGGCCGCCTCGGCGGAGATCGGCATCGTCGACCGGCTGTTCAGCCGCGTGGGGGCGGCCGACGAGCTGGCGCGCGGCCGGTCCACTTTCATGGTGGAGATGATCGAAACCGCCGCCATCCTGCACGGTGCCGGCCCGCGCAGCCTGGTGATCGTAGACGAGATCGGCCGCGGCACCGCGACGCTGGACGGGCTGGCGATCGCCTGGGCGGTGCTGGAGGCGCTGCACGGCCAGCTGCGCTGCCGCACAATCTTCGCCACCCACTTACACGAGCTGGCCGGGCTGAGCGAGAGCCTGCCGCGCCTGCGCCCGCACATGATGCGGGTGCGCGAGTGGCGCGGCGAGGTGGTGTTCCTGCACGAGGTGGCCGAAGGCGCGGCCGGGCGCAGCTGGGGCGTGCAGGTGGCGCGACTGGCCGGCGTGCCGGCGCCGGTGGTGCGCCGCGCG
>CAXTJP010000123.1:0-7465 GCA_964244615.1 uncultured Acetobacteraceae bacterium | reverse complement strand
TCACCGCCTCGCCCTTGGCCGCGCGCATCTCGGCGTCGTCGGCGCTGAACACCACGGCACCCGACGCCGCCCCAGGACTCGCCGGCAGGCCGCGGCCGAACAGGCTGCGCGGCGCCTTCGGATCCAGCGTCGGGTGCAGCAGCTGGTCCAGCCCCTGCGCGTTCACCCGCAGCACCGCCTCCTGACGCGTGATCAGCTGGGCCTCGGCCATCTCGACGGCGATGCGCAGGCTGGCCGCCGCCGTCCGCTTGCCGGTGCGCGTCTGCAGCATGTACAGCCTGTTCTGCTGCACGGTGAACTCGATGTCCTGCATGTCGTGGTAGTGCCGCTCCAGCGTCTCGCGCACCCGGCACAGTTCCGCGTACGCCTCCGGCAGCGCGTCCTCCATCGAAACCTCGCCGGGCTTGGCTGCACCTTTGGACAGCGGCTGCGGCGTGCGTATGCCGGCCACCACGTCCTCGCCCTGCGCGTTGATCAGGAACTCGCCGTAGAACATGTTCTCGCCGGTGGACGGATCGCGCGTGAAACACACGCCGGTCGCGCAATCGGCCCCCATGTTGCCGAACACCATCGCCTGCACGTTCACCGCCGTGCCCCAATCCGCCGGTATGTCGTGCAGCCGGCGATAGGTGTTGGCGCGCGGGTTCATCCAGCTGCCGAACACCGCGCCGATCGCCGCCCAGAGCTGGTCGCGCGGCGCCATCGGAAACGGGCGGCCGGTCTCGGCCAGCACCAGGTCCTTGTACTCCTCCACGCAGCGCTGCCAGTCGCTCGGCTGCAGCGCGGTGTCCTCCACCACGCCCGCATCCATCTTGATGGTCTCGATGATCTCCTCGAAACGGTGGTGGTCCACGCCCAGCACCACGCTGCCGAACATCTGGATGAAGCGGCGGAAGCTGTCCCACGCGAACCTTGCGTCGCCGGACGTCTCGGCCAGGCCCGTCACCGTCTCGTCGTTCAGGCCGAGGTTCAGCACCGTGTCCATCATGCCCGGCATCGACACGCGCGCGCCGGACCGCACGCTGACCAGCAGCGGCGCTCTCGCATCGCCGAACGAGCGGCCGACCGCCTGCTCGATCCTGGCCAGCGCCTCGCTCACCTGCGCGTCGAGGTCGGCCGGGTAGCTGCGGTTGTTACGGTAGAACTCGGTGCAGAGCTCGGTGGTGATGGTGAAGCCGGGCGGCACCGGCAGGTCGATGCTGGCCATCTCGGCGAGGTTGGCGCCCTTGCCGCCGAGCAGGTTGCGCATGTCGGCGCGGCCTTCGTTGTGTCCGGCGCCGAAGCTGTAGACCCATTTTGGCATGGTGGTGCGCTCCTGAGGGGAAGGTAAGGCCAGGGCCCTGCCCTGGACCCGCCAAAGGCCGGGGGCCTCTGGAAACCGGTTATTGGGTTTCGATTAGGGAGAAGTCGGCGACCTGGTCCATCGTGCTCTTGACTGCGTTCAGGAGGTTCAGGCGGTTGCGGCGCAAGGCCGGATTCTCGGCGTTCACTGTCACTGTCTCGAAGAACGCATCGAGTGGCTTACGCAGCCTCGCCATCAAACCCATCGCCCCCGTGAAGTCTTCCGCGGACAGATCGCTTCGGCAGACTTCATACTTCGTAAGATCCGCCAGCAACGTCACTTCCTCGGGTTCCAACAGCAGGTTGCTGTCGGGAAGGCCTTCATGCGGTCCGTCGCGCTTGCCTTCGATGCGCAGGATGTTGGCCGCACGCTTGTAGGCGGCCAGCAAATTCGCACCGTCATCGGAACGCAACAGGCGTGCGATCGCGTCGGTACGCGCCAGGGCGCGCATCAGGTCGTCATCCGAACCGGCCGCGAACACCGCACTCAGGACGTCGTGTGAGGCCCCCTCGGCACGCAACTGCACGCGCAGCCGGTCGACGATGAAACCGAGGACTTCCGCAGCAGTCTCGGCAAGATTGGCCGACACCGTCTCGCCCGCCTGGGCCAGCACAGTCAGCAACGGCAGACGCAACCCGTTCTCGCGCACGATCCGTATCACGCCCAGCGCCGCACGACGCAGCGCGTAGGGGTCGCCCGAACCGGTCGGCTTCTGCCCGATCGCGAAGAACGCCACCAGCTGGTCCAGCTTGTCGGCCAGCGCCACGGCCACCGCCACCGGCTCGGACGGCACGCCGTCCCCTGCCCCCTTCGGCGCGTAATGCTCGCGCACTGCCGCCGCCACGCGCGCATCCTCGCCATCGTGCTGCGCGTAGTAGCCGCCCATCACGCCCTGCAGCTCGGGAAACTCGCCGACCATCCCGGTCGTCAGGTCGGCTTTGCACAGCAGCGCCGCGCGCTCGGCCAGCGCCGCCTCGGCGCCCAGCAGCGGCGCGATCACGCCGGCCAGCCGCACCAGCCGGCGCGTCCGGTCGCCCTGGCTGCCGAGCTCCGCCTGGAAAACCATCCCGTCCAGCGCCGCCACCCGGTCGGCCAGCCGCGTGCGCCGGTCCAGGTCCCAGAAATGCCGCGCGTCCGAAAACCGTGCGCGCAGCACACGCTCGTTGCCGGCCACGATCGCCGCCCCGCCATCCGGCGCCGCGACGTTGGCCACGAACGCGAACCACGGCGCCGGCGCACCGTCCGCGCCGCGCGTCGCGAAGTAGCGCTGGTTCACCCGCATCGAGACCTGCATCACCTCCGGCGGCAAATCCATGAACGCGCCGTCGATCCGCCCAAGCAACGGCACCGGCCACTCCACCAGGCCCGTCACCTCCTCGATCAACCCCGGATCGTCCACGACCGTCAGGCCGCGTGCCTGTGCCAGGGCAGCGATGCCGTCGCGGATCAGCGCCGTGCGCTCGCCGGCATCGGCCACGACATGACGCGCCCGCAACGCCGCCTGCCACTGCGCGAAACCCGTCACCGCCACCGGTCCGGGTGCCATGAAACGGTGTCCCTCGGTCAGGTCGCCGGATGCGAGCCCATGCCCGTCATCCCCCTCGGCGGCCAGCGCGAACGGCACGACCGCCCCGTCCAGCAGGCAGACGATGCGGCGTAGCGGGCGTATCCAGGTGAACAGGCTGGTGCCGCCCCAGCGCATGGATTTTGGCCAGGCGAAACGACGCAGCAGCCCGGGCATCACGCTCGCGACCAGGGAGGCCGCGTCCACCGCCGGGCGGTCGCGGTCCAGCACCCAGAAGCCGCCTTCCTCCCGCAACGACTCGCGCGCCGCGCCGTGCTTGCGCAAGAAGCCCGCCAGCGCCTGCTCGGGCGCCGACGCACGCGGCCCGCGCTCGACGCTGGATGCGGCGGCCACCGCCGGCGCCAGCGCCGCCCGCAGCGCGATGCGGCGCGGCCCGAACGCCGGCTGCAGCGTGGTAGGAGACAACGCGCTCAGGCCGTCCGCCACCGCGCGCGCCAACGCCTCCGCCCCGCGCGCCTGCAGCCGGGCCGGTATCTCCTCGCTGAACAGTTCGATGAACAGCTCCGGCATGGCTCAGATGTCCTTCAAGGCCGGCTCGATGTCGGTGCGGGCGAAATCCTCGCCCGTGTAGAGCAGCGCCTCGCCCTCCGTCTTGGCCAGCGCGTAGGCGAAGCAATCGCCGAAATCCAGCCGTGCGGAGTGGCGATGCCGGCCGAAATGGCGCCAGGCGCTGCGCGCCGCCTGCGCCTGCTCCGCCGTCACCGGCGCCACCGCGATGCCGGCGGTGCGGAAGAACTCGTCCAGCTGCAGGCTCGCCAGGCGACCGCCATGCTCCTCGACGATCATCGCCACCTCCAGCCAGTTGGCGGCCGAGATGCGCGGCGCCGGCGCGTCCACGATCGCGGCCAGCACGCGCGGGGCGTCCGCCTCGTCGAGCAGCACGCAGAGGATGGCCGACGTGTCCACGATCACCGCGGCCGGCCGGACTCGTCGTACAGGTAGCCGTGCGCGCGCTCCGTCGGCCGGCGCAGGCTGGCGCGTATCTCGCAGGCGAGCGTGGTCAGCCGCGCCAGCTTGGCACGCCGGTCGCGCACCCGCCGCTCGCGGTCCAGCCGCTCGCGCAGCGCCTCGGTCACCGCGGCGGTCAGGCTCTCGCCGGTCAGGGCGGACAGCGCGGTCGCCAGCCGGTAGCCGTCCTCGCTCTTGATGTTAAGCTGGTTCGCCATAGGGCTGAAACGCCTGCCTGGTAGAAAGTTTGCCTGCCAAGGTAGAATAGACGGAGGATGCGACGATGTCACCCCTGAAGGCTGCGGCGGCCGCATTGTGCCTGCTCGCCGGCGCGGCACAGGCCGCCGAGCCGGCCAAGATTGCGGTGTTCCCCTTCGAGGTACGCGACACCAGCGGCGAGGCTACCGGCCCCGGCAGGGCCGAGCGCGTCGCCACCGCGACCGCCCTGCTCGCCAGGACGCTCAAGGAGACCGGCAACTACGATCCGGTCGACCTCACCCCCTACGCCCACGAGATCGCCGGCCTGCAGCGGCCGGACGAGTGCGGGCAATGCTGGGCCGCCCTCGCCCGCCGGGCCGGCGCCAGGCTGGAGGTGCTGCCCAGCGTCCACAAGGTCAGCACCCTGATCACGCTGATGACGCTGTGGTTCGCCGACCTGCACACCATGCAGTACGTCGCCCGTGTCGAGGGCCAGATACGCGGCGACACCGACGAGGCCTACGCCCGCGGCATCCACTTCCTGGTCACCGAGGAGCTGGGCAAGCAGCCCGGCACCGCGAAGCACTGACCCGCGCGGCGCCGGACGGGCCGATCCGGCCCTGTTGACGGCCTCCCGCCGCCCCGCTACCACCCCGCCTCCGTTGTTGCACCGGCCCCGGTGGCGGAATTGGTAGACGCGCAGGTTTCAGGTATCTGTGACCGCAAGGTCGTGGAAGTTCGAGTCTTCTCCGGGGCACCAACGACGGCGGGTCTGGGCTTCATGGCTGTTCAGTTCAATGCGTCCGGGCCCTTGTTCCTGCACCGCGACGACCTGCCCGGGGATCTGGACCTCGGGCCGGTCGTCGCCGTGGACACCGAGACCATGGGCCTCAACCCGCACCGCGACCGCCTGTGCCTGGTCCAGCTCTCGGCCGGCGACGGCGCCGCGCACCTGGTGCAGATCATCCCCGAGCGGCTGGGCGGCCGCGGCATCGACTGCCCGAACCTCAAGCGCCTGCTGGCCGATACCGCGGTCACCAAGCTGATGCATTTCGCGCGCTTCGACGTGGGCGTGTTGCAGCACTCGCTCGGCATCACGGTGGCGCCGGTGAAATGCACCAAGATCGCGGCCAAGCTGGTGCGCACCTTCACCGACCGTCACGGCCTGCGCGACCTGTGCCGCGAGCTGCTGGGCGTGGAGATTTCCAAGCAGCAGCAGACCTCCGACTGGGGGGCGGCCGAGCTCACGCCCGAGCAGGTGAGCTATGCCGCGTCCGACGTGCTGCACCTGCATGCCCTGTGGGCCCGGCTGGAGGCGCTGCTGGTGCGCGAGGGCCGGCTGGAGCTGGCGGAGGCCTGCTTCGCCTTCCTGCCCGCCCGCACCCGCCTGGACAGGCTGGGCTACGAGGACCCGGACATCTTCGCCCACCGCGCCTGACTCCAGGCTGCACACAGGCACGCGCCGGCCGTCCAGCGGCTACATTCGGTGACACGGGCTCGATTGACCGCCCACGACGCCGCACCCATACATTGCTGTCCCACTTTCACTGCTGTCCCACTGTCGAGGACGAACGCGCTGCACATGCCGCTTTCCGTCGGACCCGCGAGGGAGCCGGCGCCCGAGCCGGGGCTTCTGCCCGTTGCTCCGTCCGGCTGGGACCCGGCCGCGAAGGGCCGAAAGCTGCGCAAGCGGCGGTCCAGCGTGCGCGCCGCGAAATACATCCTGCCGGTCGCCGCCTTGGCGCTGCTATCGAGCATCGCGCTGTGGCCGGAGCTGACCCGGACGCTGGAGAACGGGCGGGTGACATGGCGCCGTCTGACGGCGATCAGCGCCAGCGGCGGCCAGATGTTGCATCCGCGCTACCACGGGCTGGACGGACGGGACCGGCCCTACACCGTCTCGGCCGACACCGCCCGGCGCGACGGGCCGAACCTGATCAGGCTGGCGGTCCCGGTCGGCGACCTCACGCTGCAGAACGGCACCTGGATGCTGCTGCGCGCCAGGAAGGGCGTGTTCCTGCAGCACGCCAACGAGCTGGACCTGGCCGACGCGGTCACGCTCTACCGCCAGGACGGCACGGTGATGACCTCGGCCACCGCCACGATGAACCTCAAGCAGGGGGCCGCCACCAGCAGCGATTTCACCCACGCCGAGGGTCCGTTCGGCACCCTGGACGCGCAGGGCTTCACCCTGGTGGACAAGGGGGCGGTGGTGCAGTTCCACGGCCCCGCCAAGCTGGTACTGAATGCCGCGCATTAGCCGGCTGCAAGCGGGTCTTCTGGCCGGGCTATGGCCGGTCGGCGCCATGGCGCAGGCGATCGACCTCTCGCATGGCGGACCGATCGGGGTGACGGCCGCGGGCGGCATCGACTGGGACCAGAACGCCCAGACGGTGACGGCGCACGAGGACGCACGCGCCACACGCGGCGCCGCGACGGTCACGGCCGACCGCCTGGTTGCGCATTACCGCAAGAAGGCGGCGGCCCCGGGCGCCGCCCCTGTCGCCAAGCCCCCAGACCCCCCGGACGCGCCCCCCGGCGCCGCGCCGGCGGCGGCGGGCGACACCGGCAACAACGAGATCTACCGGCTGAACGCCTTTGGCAAAGTCCACATCTTCACCCAGACCGACCAGGCCTGGGGCGACGAGGCGGTCTACGACATCGACCAGGCGGTGCTGGTGCTGACCGGCCACGGCCTTCGCCTGACCACGCCGCAGGACGTGCTGACCGCGCGCGACGCCATGGAGTACTGGTCCGTCAAGCACATGGCCGTGGCGCGCGGCAACGCTTCGGCCACCAGCGCGGACGGGCGGCGCATCACCGCCGACACGCTGGTGGGCTACACGGCCCCGGCCGCGCCCGCGAACCCGGCCGCCAAGGCCCCCGCCGCGGGCAAGGCCGCCGACCCGATCGCCGGCGGCAAGCTGCAGCGCGTGGAAGCCTACGGCCACGTGCAGGTCCGCACCGCCACCGACATCGTCAACGGCGACCGCGGCGTCTACCTGCCCGACACCGGCCTGGCCCGCGTGCTGGGCCACGTCCACATCACCCGTGGCGAGAACCAGTTGAACGGCGCGGCCGCCATCGTGAACATGAAGACCGGCCTGGCCACCCTGACCCAGGCGCCGGGCGGCCGCGTGCAGGGGCTGGTCGTGCCGAACGGCTCGGGCGGCGGTGCCGCCCCGGCCGACGGCGCCAAACCGGCGACCAAGCCAGCCAAGCGGAAGGGACAGTCATGACGGCCGACACCCCAACCCTGCCGAACCGCCGCAGCGGCCGGATCGCTGCGCGCAAGGATCGACCGGCCACGCGGCCGGAGCCGCCCTTCAGTGGCAGGTCCTTGGCGGTCAGCAGCTTCGCTGCTTCGCGAGCGAGCGAGACTTCCGATCCGC
>CAXTJP010000122.1:0-7504 GCA_964244615.1 uncultured Acetobacteraceae bacterium | reverse complement strand
GCCCACCGGGCGGGCCGCGGCCTGCGCGCCGCCGGAGGCCGCCGCCTGCCACAGCGTGCGGCCGCTGTGGCGGTCCGTGCCGGCGAGCACGTTGCGACGCTCCAGGCGCAGGCGCTGGCTGTACTCCAGCAGGCGCAGCTCGGCGAACGCGTCCAGCCCGACATGGCTGTCGGTGCCGATGCCGAACCGGCCGCCGGCGCCTGTGAAATCCGCCAGCCCGAAGATGCCGTCGCCGAGGTTGCCCTCCGTGCTGGGGCAAAGCCCGGCAACCGCGCCGCGCGCGGCAAGCAGGCGGCGCTCGGCCGCGTCGGTGTGGGTGCAGTGGATCAGGCAGGTGGCGGGGCCGATGGGCATGTTGTCCAGCAGCCACGCCACCGGGCGCGCGCCGAGATGGGCCACGCAGGCCTGCACCTCCGCCTGCTGCTCGGCCGCGTGGATGTGCAGGGGAGCCGTGGCGTCGATCGCGGCCAGGCCCTGCACCGCCGTACGCAGCCGATCCGGCGGCACCGCGCGCAGGCTGTGCGGCGCCAGGCCGAACCGCAGGGCCGGGCCCTGTCGCGGCATCGCGTCCTGCAGCATGGCGAGCGCCGCGTCGGGCGATGCGCGGAACCGGCGCTGCCCGGCCTCGAGCGGGGCACCGCCGAAATCGCCGGTCTCGTAGAGGCCGAACAGCAGCGTCAGGCCGATGCCCGCCTGTTCCGCCCCCTCCATCACCGCTTCGGCCATCGCCGCGCGATGCGCGTAAGGGGTGCCGTCACGGCCGTTCTGCAGATAGTGGAACTCGACCAGGGAGGTGAAACCGCCGCGCAGCAGCTCCATGCCCAGATAGGCGGCGATCGGCGCCAGCGTGTCCGGCTCGATGGCGCCGGCGGCGCGGTACATCGCGTCCCGCCAGGACCAGAAATCGCCGCCGCCGCCGCCGTACTCCGTGCAGCCAGCAAAACTGCGCTGGAAGGCGTGGCTGTGCAGGTTGGGCAGGCCGGGCAGCAACGCCCCCTGCACGTGTTCGGCCCCGCGCTCCGCCTCGGTGTCGATCGCGGTGATCACGCCGTGAGCGTGGGTGACGCAGGCGTGCCTGGCCCAGCCGGTGTCCAGCAGCACCCAGTCGGCGGAGAGCGTGGCCATGAGGTCCGATCGCGGTTGGTCGGCGGGCCGGCAAGTCTCGCCAGAAACGCGCCGGGCCACAAGCGCGGCACCCCTGGCCATCGGCCGCGCGATCCCCTACTGCGGTCCCACACGAAGCGGCCGACCCCCAGCCTGGACCAGACGATGAGCCTTCATCCCGTGTTTGTCGTGGGGTCCCCGCGGTCCGGCACCAGCATCCTGGTCGGCGCCCTGCTGCGCGCCGGCTACGGTGGGTTCCACGAAGGCAACTTCCTCTCGCTGGTTCGCGTGGTGGAACGCGACGTGGACCGCCATTTCGCGTTGTTCTATAACCCCAACCCGCTCGTGCTGACCTCGGGCATCGACCGCGACGGCCTGAAGGACGGGCTGGCGCGCCTGATTGTGGACGCGGCGGTGCAGCGTCAGCCGCCCGGGCCCTGGCTGGACAAGACCGGCGGAGCGGAGATGATCGAGGCGATCCCGGTGCTGCGCCGCATCTTCCCGACCAGCCGCTTCGTCTTCGCCAAGCGGCGCGCCATCGAAAACCTGGTGTCGCGCCTGGTGAAGTTCCCGGACCTGACGTTCGAGTATCACTGCGCCGACTGGGCCCGCACCATGGCGGCCTGGCGCATCTTGCGCGAGCGGGCGCCCGGAAAGGACACGATCGAGATCGACCAGCGCGACATCAGCACGAGGCCCGAGATCGTGGTGCGCCGCCTCGGCGCCTTTCTGCAGCTCGACCAGGCCGCGTTGCCGCCGATGCTGCGCGTCTTCACGTCGCACCGGCCGCAGGAGACCGAACCCGGCAGCGCGCACCGCCTGCTGTCGCTGTCGCAGACCGGATGGACGCAGAACCAGACCGCCACGTTCCACCGGCTCTGCGACGCCGAGATGCAAGCAGAGGGCTACGCGACCGATGCCACGTACCGCGTCGATGGCGGCAAGCCGGGCTAGCACGCCATGCACGCCAGGGGCACCATCGAGAACGACGTGCTGTTCGGCGACGACGGCGAGCTGTACCTCGCTCAGGGCGGCCACCACGTGCTCGACATCGTGACCGGGCAAAGGGCGGTGGCGCCCGCGATGTTTTCGATTTTTCAACGAAACATCCTGCAGCGGGCGCGGCGTTCGCACGCGCTCGGCGCGCAGTACCTGCACGTGGTGTTCCCCGACAAGCAATCGGTGCTGCGCGAGCGTTACCCTTACCCGGACCCGATCTGCCTCGGGCTGCTCTACCGGCAGCGATGCCAGCGGGCTTTGCCGCACATGCTAGACCTGACGGATGATTTGCGGCCACACGCGGCCGTCGCGTTCCAGCGGACGGACACGCATCTGGCCGATCACGGGCTGGCGCTGGCGGCCGCGCGCATGGCACAGGCGCTGCTCGGGACCGACCAGTCGGCTTCGTTGCAGTCGCTGCTGGGCAAATTGACGAAGACCCGCCTGTCCGCGGGCGACCTGGGCAGGCGGTTCGACCCGCCGATCGAAAGCCTGGAGCGCGTCATGCAGGTAGACTGGCCGGTCGCCTACACCCATAACGGCATGGCGTCCGGCAATGACGGCCTGATCGACATCCACCGCTCGCCCGGCGCGCAGCACCGGGCCCGTGTGCTGCTGTTCGGCGATTCGTTCGGGCGCGGCGTCGCCCGCGTGCTCTCGTTCTTCTTCGCCGAGATCATCGTCCTGCGCACACGGTTTTTCCACGAGGAGATGGTGCGGCTGGTACGGCCGGACATCGTGCTGACGCAGAACGCCGAGCGCTACCTGAACGCGGTGGCGCCGGACAGCGAGGCACCGCCCTTCCTGGACTATCCTCGGCTCAGGCAGGTCGTTTGCACGCCGGACGCCGCTTTTCTCGCGGCGTTCTCGGCTGTCACGTCCAAGCCGGGGAGCGACCCGTAGGAGGCAGGCTGGCCAGTTCCGTCCGGCTGCGCAACACTGCGCCGCCAGAGGCAGACCCCAAGAGCCACCATGCACAAAGCTTTCGTCGGCACCGTGTCACGCAGCGTGGTGAGCGGATGGGCGCTCGATACCAGCCGGCCGAACGTGCCCATCACGGTCAGCATCCTGGTGGACGGGCAGCACGTCGCGGACGCGTCGGCCGACGTGGCGCGGGCCGACCTGGCCCGACTGGACGGGTTCGGCGACGGCCGCCATGGCTTCCGGTTCAACTTCGTCCCGCCGCTCGGCGCCGACCGGCCCCACCGGGTCAGCCTGCACTTCGCCGACACCGGCACGGCGCTGCCCGGCGGCGAACACGTGCTGACACCCGACCGGCCGCCGCCGGAGCGGGCGGCCCCGGCGCTGACGCCGATCCTGGTCACCGGCCCGGGCCGCACCGGCACGACGCTGCTGATGAGCCTGCTGGCCCGGTCGCCCGACATCGTCGCCGCCGAGCTCGTGCCCTACGAGACCCGTCAGCTCGCCTATCACGCCCACGCCCATCACGTGCTGACCCATGCGGCCGACACCGTGCACTCCACGCACCAGGACCGGCTGCAGGGGGACGGCTACCATATCGGCTTCAACCCCTACCACTCCGCCGCACATGCCTCGGCATTCCGGAGACCGGCGCTGGCGCATGATTTCGCCGACCACTACGCGCCGCCCCGTATGGACGCGCTGTTCGCGGACCTGGTGGCGGAGTACTACCGCCGCCTGGCGCAGGATTACGGCAAGCCGGATGCGCGTTTCTTCGCGGAGAAGAACAACAACCTGCAACGGCTGGTGCGCCTGTTCGCCCGGCGCGCCTTCGGCCGGGTGCGCGAGATCGTCACGATACGCGACCCGCGCGACGTGTTCTGCTCCTACCTCGCCTATTTCAAGGTGGATGCCGAGCACGCGTTCTCGGACCTGAGCCACGCGACCAGGATCATCGCCGCCCTCGCGGCTGAGATGCCGGACGACGTGTTCTTCTGCCGCTACGAGAGGCTGCTGCGCGCCGACACCGTTTTCCTGTCCGAGCTCTCGACGTTCCTCGGCACGCCCCTCGCACCCCGATCCCAGGAGGAGCGCGCGGCGATGTTCGCCCGCCACGCCACCAGCGCCACCCCGTTCGGCTCCATCGAGCGCTGGCGCACCGACCTGCCGGCCGGATGGCTCGACCGTTGCAACACGGCCTGGCGGCCGTTCCTCGACGCGTTCGGCTACCCGCTGGCTTGATGGGCAGGCAGGCAGGCCAGCGGCCTATTGAGAAGAACGGAAGTTTTTGAGTCGAAAAGCGTAGCGCAGAAACCTCCGCGACAGCACGACCGAAAGGTTCGCTGCTTCGAAAAAGCGGGCCTTGCTTGCCTTTGCCGGTCTCGTTCGACCTACTGCGCCGCCACGCTGTCGAGTGCGGCAGGCACCGGTGGCGGCGCGGCCGGGACGTGCGGGGCGGGGGGTGACGCACCACTGTCCTGCCAGCCGCCGCCCAGCGCGCGGTAGAGTGCCACCACGTCGTCGGCCAGCACCATGTCCTGCTGCACCACCTGCTGGCGCGTGGAGATCAGGGTGCGTTCGGCGTCGAGCACCTGGATGAAATCCGACAGCCCGGCGCTGTAGCGGCTGCCGGCCAGGTACAGCGTGTCCGCCGCCGTACGGACCGTGTCGGCCAGCTTCGCCCGCTCGTCACGGTCGGTGCGGTAGGCGACGAGCGCGTCCTCCACCTCGCGCAGCGCGTTCAGCACCGTGCTGCGATATTGCAGCGCCGCGCCCGCCTGCTGCGCGCGCGCCAGGCGCAGCCCCGCGGTCAGCCGCCCGCCCTGGAAGATCGGCAGCGAGATGCTCGGCCCGGCCGAATAGAAATGGCTCGCCCAGCGCGTGAGATAGCTCGCATCCGTGGCGCGGATGCCGAGGTTGCCGGTCAGCGACACGTCCGGGTAGAAGCTGGCCACCGCCACGCCCACGTTGGCGGTGGCGGCATGAAGCTGCGCTTCGGCCGCCCGTATGTCCGGCCGGCGCCGTGCCAGGGTGGAGGGCACGCCCACGTCGATGACGTGCGGCAGGCTCGGCAGCGGGGCGGGCCGGCTCAGCCGGTCGTCCAGCACACCCGGCGGCTGGCCCACCAGCAGGTCGAGCTGGTCCATCGCCTGCTGCTGCTGCTTCTCGAAGCCTGGAAGCTGGCTCTGATAGGTCTTGAGCTGCGTCAGCGCCTGGTCGGTGTCCAGCGCCGTGCCCAGCCCCTGCGCCTGGCGCCGCTGTGCCAGCGTCAGCGCGGTCTGCGCGGTGCCGATATTCTCGAGCTGGCTCGCCGTCATCGCCTGGGCGCCGCGCAATTGCACGTAGCTCTGCGCCACCTGGCTCTCCAGCATGATCAGCGCGTCGTTGGTCTGCTCGGCCTGCGCCTGTTCGCTCGCGCGCGCCTGCTCGACCGATCGCCGCACCCGGCCGAACAGGTCCAGCTCCCACGACGCGTCCAGCCCGTACTGGAACAGGTTGATGGGCTGCGTGGCCTGGTTGAGCGCGTCGCCGAGGACCGTCCCGGCTTGGGTGCCCGCTCCGGGGAACGCCTGGTTCAACGGCGACCCCTGGTCGGCCAGGCTGTTGAGCTGGCCATAGACGCCACGCGATTGCAGGATGCCCTTGATGCCCAACTGCTCGCGCATGTACGTCGCCGTGCCGTTCAGCGTCGGCAACCCGGCGGCCGCGGCCGTGGCCACGCTTTGCCGCGCCTCGACCACACGCAGCACCGCCTGCTGCAGGTCCAGATTGCCGCCGATGGCCGTGCGTATCAGTTCGCTCAGCACGGGGTCGCCGAACCCGTCCCACCAGCGCGGGTCGGGATCGGTGTGCGGGTTGATCGCCGCGTCGTTCGCGGGGCTGCGCCAGGCCGGTATGACGGGCGGTTTCGGCCGCGAGAAGTTCGGCCCCACCGTGCAACCCGCGACACCGAGCAGCCAGGCCGCCGCCGCCGCCCGCCTCAACCACCGCCTCCGCCGCCAGCACCCGGTATCACGTTCGTCATGAACACACCGGCGACGGCGATGCTCAGCGCCAGCAGGCCGACGATGAAGAACACGTCCGTGTAGGCCAGCGTGCTGGTCTGCTGCTGCATAACCTGGAACGCCTGGCCGGGTGCTGACGCCACCGCCTGCTGCAGGGAGCTGCCATAGGTGATCGCCGCCTGCTGCACCGATTGCAGGAGCGCGTTGTAGGGCTGGTTGGTCGGATCGAGGTATTTGACCAGGTGCGCCTGCCTGATCTGCTGGTGGTCGGTGACCAGTGCCGTGCCGACCGAGATGCCGATGCCGCCATAGACGTTGCGCGCCATGGTGAACAGGCTGGCCGCGTCCTCCTTCAGCTCGGGCGGGATGGTGGAGTAGGCGCTGGAGCTGAGCGGCACGAACAGCAGCGACAGCGCCGCCGTCTGCGCCGCACGGTAGACCCAGACGTGGTAGAAATCGAGGTCTGGAACCAGGCCCATCGAGTAGTAGCAGGAGGCAGCGAGCGCCAGGCCGCCAGCGGTGACGACCCACTTGACCGGCACGACGTTCAGCACCCTGCTCACGACCGGGATCAGCACGCACAGCACGATCGCGCCAGGTGCCAGCACCCAGCCGGCCAGCACCGAGTTGTAGCCGAGCACGTTCTGCGCGAACAGCGGCATGATGATGGCGCTGGCGTAGAGCGAGAACCCCATCATCGCCATGCCGAACCAGGACAGCGCGAAGTTGCGGTCGGTGAACACGCGCAGGTTCACCGCCGGGTTTTTCGCGCGGAGCAGGTACGTGATGCCGCCGACGTAACCGATGACGGACAGCACGAGCATGGTCTGGATGAAGCGCGAGGAGAGCCAGTCGTAGTCCTCGCCACGATCGGCGCCGAGTTCCATGCAACCGAGGGCCAGCGTGATGAAGACCGTGCCCGTCCAGTCGTAGCGCGGGGCGCGCCGGACCTTCTCCTTCATCTCCGGCGGATCCTGCACCAGCGAGATCACGCCGAACACGGTCAGGATGCCGATCGGCACGTTGATCAGGAAGATCCAGTGCCAGGAATAGTTGAAGGTGAGGTAGCCCCCGACCAGCGGGCCCACCACGGGCGCGATGATCGTGGCGACCGCGGTGATCGACAACGCCGACTGCCGCTGGGCTGGCGGAAAGGTGTCGAGCACGATGTCCTGCTGCATCGGTTGCAGCCCGCCGCCGAACAGGCCTTGCAGCCCGCGGAACAGCAGCAACTCGCCGAAATTCGTGGCCAGGCCGCAGGCGAGAGACGTGACGGTGAAACCGATGATCGAGATGAGAAAGTATTTCTTGCGCCCGAGCTGCTTGCTGAGCGAGGCGGAGACGGTGAGCGTGATGCCGTTCGCCACGAGGTAGGTCGTCAGCGTCCAGGCCGCGTTGTCCGTGCTGACGCCGAGGTCGCCGGCGATGTAGGGCAGCGACACGTTGACGATGGTGGTGTCCACCACCTCCATGAA
>CAXTJP010000121.1:0-7632 GCA_964244615.1 uncultured Acetobacteraceae bacterium | reverse complement strand
AAGGCGCTGATCGAGGCGGCCGAGGCCGGCAAGTCGGTGACCGCGATGGTGGAGCTGCGCGCGCGTTTCGACGAGGAGGCCAACATACGCCTGGCCCGCTCGCTGGAGGCGGCCGGCGTGCAGGTGGTGTTCGGGTTCGCCGAGCTGAAGACCCACGCCAAGATCAGCCTGGTGGTACGACGCGAAGGCACGAGCATGCGCAGCTACGCGCATTACGGCACCGGCAACTACCACCCCGTCACCGCGCGCATCTACACCGACCTCAGCTTCTTCACCGCCGACTCCGACATGACGCGCGACGCGATGCGGCTGTTCAACTACATGACCGGCTACGCGCAGCCGGAGCGCATGGACGCGCTCGCGTTCTCGCCGCTGACCATGCGCAACACGCTGACCGAGCTGATCGACGCCGAGATCGCCTTCGCGCGCGAGGGCAAGCCCGCCGGCATCTGGCTGAAGCTGAACAGCCTGGTGGACCCGCGCCTGATCGACAAGCTCTACGAGGCGAGCCGCGCCGGCGTGCAGGTGATGGCGGTGATACGCGGCATCTGCTGCCTGCGCCCCGGCGTGCCGGGCCTGTCGGACACCATACGCGTCAAATCCATCGTCGGCCGCTTCCTCGAACACGGCCGCATCTGCGTGTTCGGCAACGGCCACCGCCTGCCGAGCCGCCACGCGCTGGTGTTCATCAGCAGCGCCGACTGGATGGAGCGCAACATGGACTGGCGGGTCGAAACGCTGGTGCCGATCCGCAACGCCACGGTGCACGCCCAGGTGCTGGACCAGATCATGGTCGTGAACCTGAAGGACACGCTGCAATCCTGGGAGCTGCGCGCCAACGGCGAGTGGCAGCGCCTGCCGCCCGGCTCCAAGCCGGTCTCGGCGCACGAGTACTTCATGACCAATCCGTCGCTCTCGGGCCGCGGCTCGGCGTTGCACGGGCCGGTGGTGCCTTTGCCGCGGCCCCGGCCGATGCGACCGGACCGGGTGCTGCAGGACTGATCAGGACTCCGGCTGGTCCAGCCGGGTCAGCACCAGGGCCGCTCCGCCGCCCGACTGGCCCGCGCGGCGCGACGATCCAGGCGCCACAAATCTGATCCATCTTTGGCCAGGTATTTCGACCCAGCGCCGCATGCCGGCCGCCGCCGCGATGGCGGCGGCGAGGGTTGCCGGGATGGCGAGGTGGGATGGCACGCCGTTGCCCTCCAGATACTTCAGAAGAGCCAGGCCCGGCACTTGGTGGACGAGGTAGAGGGAGTACGAGATGTCGCCGAGAAACAGCAGGGGCTGGAAGCTGATCGCCAGCCAGCCTTCGGCGGCGGCCCATACCGCAGCCGTGAACACCAGCGCGACCAGGACGGTTTCGGGTCGGGACAGGTAGCTCGGGCCTTGACCACCCACATAGGCGGCGGCGCCCACGGCCGCGGCCATGGTCAGCCAGGTCAGCGCCGTCGCCCTGCCCTGCTTGACCCGGTACACCATCATGCCGAGCACGAACAGGAACGACCACCCGCCCTCCGTCAGCACCGCCAAGCGGTAGTGGCGGGCCATGACCGCAACGCTGCACATGCCGATGGCCAGCCAGACCAGGCAGGCGAGCTCCACCCGACGTACCCCGAAGCGCAGATAGGTGATGCCCGCCAGCGTGTAGAACACGACCTCGAAGCCAAGCGTCCAATAGGACGGATCGACGTATTTCCGGCCCAGCAGGTCGCTCGCCATGACGAGCGAAGCCGCGACGTCTCCCGTACCGAGCTGACGCGGATTGTCGTACAGGAAGGTGACGGCAAGGGCCACGACCGTGGCCACCAGGAAGGCGGGGTAGAGCCGCGCGAAACGGGACAGCGCGAAACGCGCCAGGCTGTCGGTCCTCTCGAGCGTCATCAGGATGACGAAGCCGCTGATGACGAAGAAAAGCTCCACCCCGAGATGCCCGTACACCGATCCGAACGGGACCGGCGGAACGTGAGGGTGGACGAAGTGGTCAAAGCCCCAGGTGTAGTGGACGTGCACCACCGCGACCGCAGCGATGCCCCGCAATGCATCGAGGTTACGGAGCCGGCCGGAACCGCCCGCGGGGGCAGCACGCCGCACGGTCCAAGCCTCTGTCGTCTTCGGCATGCCACCCCTCCATGAACACGATCCTGCACGCTTCTAGGGAATGGTCGTGGGCGGGGTCCAGAGACGTCTGCCGAGCACGCGGGGGCGTGACGCGCCTACCGTTCTGCCCGCCAATGCGCCCGAACGAAGGCGGCTGCCGCCTCGATCGCACCGACCGCGGCCAGGTCGTCATGTCCGGCCTGCGCCGCCAGCCAGTACTCCTTGGGCTCCGGCGCCGCCGCGAACACCGCCCGGCCCATTGCCGGCGGCACCACCCTGTCCTGCCCGCCGGCCATGACCAGCACGGGCGCGCGTACCTGGCCGATCCGGCCGAGCAGGTCGTAGCGGTCGAGCAGCAGCAGGCTGACGGGCACCCAGGGGAAGCGCGAACGGGCCAGGGCGACGAAGCTGGTGTAGGGCGATTCCAGCAGCACGGCGCCGACTTCCGCCTCGGTGGCCAGCCGCACCGCGACACCGCTGCCGAGCGACTCGCCCCAGAGCAGGATGCGATGGGCGGAGATGCCCATCGCCCGCAGCGCCGTGTAGCCGGCGCGCGCGTCCTGCGTCAGCCCGGCTTCGGAGGGGGAGCCGGCGTTGCCGCCGTAGCCGCGATACTCGAGCAGCAAGACGCCCCAGCCGAACGCGTGCAGGCTGGCGAGGCGGCTGGCGCGCAGGCCGATGTTGCCGCCGTTGCCGTGCAGATAGAGCACCACCGGCAAGGCCTCGCTCTGCGCCGGCGCCAGCCAGGCCAGCAGGTCGAGCCCGTCGGAGGTGTGCACGGCCATGACCTGCGCGCCTGGCACGCCCGCCGCCGAGGGGTCCGGCCGTCTCGTGTCGGGAAAATACATTAGCCGACGCTGCAGGATGGCGACCGCGCCCACTGCCAGGCCGTAGAGCGATGCTGCCGCCACCAGAACGATCACGCGTGCCGTCTTCATGGCGGTCCCGCAACCTTTACACCCACGCCGCCCTGGGGCATTTTTCGCCTGGTTTGTCGAACCCGCAACAGCATAGGACTTACTCCACGTGGCCGATACGCAGCTGACTTTCGGTGCTGGGCAGAAGCAGATCGGCCTGATCGTCCGTGGCAAGCAGGGGCCGGACCACCACCCGGACAAGATGGCGCAGCACGCCGACGTCGTCCTGTCCACCGGCGCCCCGATCGGCTTCTACGGCGAGGGCAACGACGGCAGCGCCAACCGGATCGGCATGATGCTGACCGGCGTCACCTACGACTACGCGGCGTTGCGCATCCAGCGTCCCTGGTACGTCGATGCGGACAGCGCGGTGGCCAACCGCGTGGTCTCGACCGTGCTGCTGATCGACGTGGACGACAAGACCGCCGACGCGTTCGCCGCCGCCTGGGACGCCATGACCCGCTCGCCAGGCGACTTCAACATCCTGGGCGGCAACTGCTCCACCCACGCCTCCTCCGCCTTCATCACCGCGGGCGTGGTCAAGGACGGCATCCCCGGGATCGACACGCCCGACAACCTCTACGCGCAGCTGGTCAAGGAGGTGCCTGCGTCGCGGCGGCACAGCTACACCGGCTTCATCGGGTTCTCGCCCGCCCCCGGTGGGGGCTACACGATGATCCTCAAGCCGTACGCGGCCACGCCCGCCGTCAACACGCCCAACCCGGGCCGCCACGGCAGCCTGGCGCTCAACCACAGCAGCGGGGCGTGACGCGCCGCCTGGCGCTCGCCGGTGTCGCAGCACTCGGCCTGGCCGCGTTTTTCGAGATAGGACCACAGACCGTGTCGATGTCCCACGCCGCCGACCCGTCCGCGCTCACCTGGCAGGGGGCGGCCGGCCGTACCCCGCAGCGCTTCCTGGTGCTGCGAGTCGATGGCGTGTCGAAGGACGGTGGCGGCCTGTTCGGCATCCGCCAATCCCCCTCGATCGCCGGCTCCTTTCCCGACGCGACCATCATCGAGGCGAGCGGCGAGGCCGGCCGGCGCACCCTGCATGGGCCTGGCGCTGAACTGCCCACCGGCCTGGCCACGGGCACAAGGATCGCGGTCGGCCTGGTGGACGAGACGCATTTCATCAGCGTCCTGCTGCCCCCGGCGTCGGTGTCGGACGAATCGGTGCCGGCCTGGGCGGCGACTCAGACGCGATAGCGTGTCCGCGGCGTTTGCGTCTATCCGTGCGGGCGGGAATACACCAGGCGATCGGTGCGGCTGAAGGCGCCTGGCTGGCTGGCCGCGGCCTGCAACACGTTCGAGGCGTTTCCGCTGGTGTCGTCGAACGCCCTGACGACGTAGGTGCCGATCGTCTGCGGGTCTCCCACGAGCCCGGGTCCCGAGACCATGCGCAGACCGAGTGCCGTGGTGTTGTAGCTGCCGGGCTGCAGCCAGATGCCACGGCCGAGGTTCTGGAACAGGCAGCCGTCCAGTATCATGGCGACCGAGGCCCAGCCGTTCAGGCTGGCAACCGTGATGCCGACCCAGTTCTTCGGCGCCGCCGTGTTGAACTGGCCCGTGAACTCGCAGTTCGAAACCTGCACGCCGGACGACCCGAGCAGCGCCAGCGCGGGGAACTGGTCGTTGCCGGTCGAGAAATGCGTGTTCGATATCCAGCCGGTGCTCACATAGGCCAGGTTGGCCGACCCCTGATTGCAATTGAACTCGCAACCGGCGACGTACAGGCCGAGCAGGTTTATCAGCGCCGTGTTGGCGCCGTCGCCGGAGTAGGGCGTGCTTCCCGTGGCGATCGCCGCGTTGGCGTTGGCCACGATCGTGTCGACGATGTGCAGGCCTTCGCAGTAGCCGGCGACGAAAAAGGCGGTGTCCACGATGTCGATGGCGCAGTTGTTGAAGCGCACATCGACGCAGTTGCTGATCGTGGCGAACGAACCGCCGCGGACGATGCCCACGTCTGAATGCATGTTCACGTTGCGCACGTTGCCACGCTGCACCGCCGACAACACCAGTGCGTTGGCAAAGCTGGTGTAGCCGTTGGCGGCCACGCAGAAATCCACGTCCTCGATCAGGCAGGACTGCGTGCCCGAGACGGCGTTCTGGCCGGTGATGGACAGTGCGGTGCCGCCGCCACGCGGCATTAGCGGGCAGAAGCCGATGTCACGCATCGTGATCGTGTTGCCCGTGGTCTCCAGCGCGACCGACAGCGCGGTCACCGGCTTGGTCACGCGCAGGACGCTCAGCGTCTGCCCGCAACCCACCACCGACAGCGACGCCCCCGCATAGGTCAGCGGCCTCGAGATCACGTACAGACCGGGCGGCACGTAGAGCTCGCCGCCGCCCAGGGCCTGCAGCGCCGACAGGGCGGACTGGAACCCGGCCGAGGAATCGCTCGCCCCGGTCGGATCGACACCCGATACGGTCGTGACGTCGATCACCCTGGCCGAAGCGCGCGCCCGCGGCAGCACCGACAGGGTGGTCACGATGGCGCCCGCACCGGCCAGCAGACATCGTCTCGGCACACCTTTGGGTCGCGAGACAACAGGACCGGCCATGGAAACAAACCCCCGAAAACTATCGTGCCTTGAAGCCGCTGCGGCGGTCTTGTTTGCACTGCAGCAAAACACAGTTTCGTGGGTCGGGTGAAGGCGGGAAAGGCCTTCTTTTAACGAAGAAGCACAAAATTTGCGGTCGTGCTGTCGCGGCGTGGCGACAAGCACCGGACCCAGTTACCAGACGTTTTTGCTCCTGTTACTCGGCCGCCTGACGCACCGGCGCCGACACTGCGACATCGGCCTGGAACGCCTGCAGGCCGGTCTGCCAGCGCCCCAGGATCAGCGCGTGGATGTCATGCGTGCCCTCGTAGGTGTTCACCGCCTCGAGGTTCATCACGTGGCGTATCACGTGATACTCGTCGGAGATGCCGTTGCCGCCATGCATGTCGCGCGACACCCGGGCGATCGCCAGCGCCTTGCCGCAGTTGTTCCGTTTCATGAGCGAAACCATCTCCGGGACGCTGGCATGCTCGTCCATCAGCCGACCCAGCCGCAACGATCCCTGCAACCCGAGCGCGATCTCGGTCTGCATGTCGGCCAGCTTCAGTTGCACGAGCTGGTTGGCGGCCAGCGGGCGGCCGAACTGGCGGCGGTCGAGCGTGTATTGCCGCGCCGCCTCCCAGCAAAATTCGGCGGCGCCCATGGCACCCCAGGAAATGCCGTAACGCGCCTTGTTGAGGCAGCTGAACGGGCCCTTCAGCCCGCGCACGCCGGGCAAAAGGTTGGCTTCGGGCACGAACACGCCGTCCATCACGATCGAGCCCGTGACCGAGGCGCGCAGCGAGAATTTCCCCTCGATCTTCGGGAAGTCGAGCCCGTCCATGCCGCGCTCCAGCACGAAGCCGCGGATCACGCCGTCATCGGTCTTGGCCCACACCACCGCCACGTCGGCGATCGGCGCGTTGGTGATCCAGGTCTTCGCACCCGACAGGCGATAGCCGCCATCGACGCTGCGCGCCCGGGTGATCATGCTGCCGGGGTCGGAGCCGTGGTCGGGCTCGGTCAGGCCGAAGCAGCCGACCAGTTCGCCGCTGGCAAGGCCAGGCAGGTACTTGTCGCGCTGCGCCTGGCTGCCGAACGCGTGGATCGGGTGCATCACCAGGCTGGACTGCACGCTCATCGCCGAGCGGTAGGCACTGTCCACCCGCTCCACCTCGCGCGCGATCAGGCCGTAGCTGACATGGTTGACGCCGGCGCAGCCGTAGCCCTCGATGGTCGGCCCGAGCAGACCGAGTGCGCCCATCTCCCGGAAGATCTCGCGATCGAAGCGCTCGTGCCGGTTGGCCTCCAGGATACGCGGCATCAGCCGGCCCTGGCAGTAGTCGCGCGCGGCGTCGCGCACCTGTATCTCCTCGGCGGAAAGCTGGCCTTCGAGGGCGAGCGGGTCGAGCCAGGTCATGGCGGGGCCTCCTACGGTGTTGTGGATCAAAGCTGGGCGGCCACGGGGCGGGCGCAAGCGCGGGAAGGCAAGCAGTCCCTTTTGAACAGACCAAAAAACTTCTACTTGCCGGTCGGGTGCTTGCGGAAGCTCCGCGACAGCACAACCAGAAGTCTTTTGCTTCTTTTTTCAAAAAAAGGCCTTCCCTGCCTCACTCCTCCGCCTCTGCCCGCAGTCGGCGGAAGCTGCGCACGCTGAACGGCAGCATCAGCACGTAGATCAGCCCCGCCGCCGCCAGCGCCAGCCAGGGGTCGGCGGCCAGCAGGGCTATGAAGAACCCGGTGCCCAGCAGCAGCGGCAGCACGTACTCCGAGGGCACCTTGAAGTTCTTGAAACTCCAGACCGGCAGGGTGGAGACCAGCAGGACGGACGTGCCGATCAGCATCGCAGCCACGAAGCCGGCGTAGCGCGACGCGTCCTGCATGTGCACCCAGCCCTGCTCCTCGGCCTCCATCCACAGGAACAGCGGCAGCAGCACCACGCCTGCCCCGGCCGGCGCCGGCACGCCGGTAAAGAAGCTCTGTGCGTAGGCCGGCTTGGGCGAGGTCTCGAGCGCCGCGTTGAAGCGCGCCAGGCGCAGCGCCATGCACACCGCGAACATCAGGCAGGGCATGAA
>CAXTJP010000120.1:0-7770 GCA_964244615.1 uncultured Acetobacteraceae bacterium | reverse complement strand
CCATGCGGTCGCGCCCGCCCTTGCCGCGCACGAACAGCACGTCGCCGGTGGCGGCCAGCGCGGCGCGGGGCAGGCCGAGCAGCTCGCTCACCCGCAAGCCGGTCGAGTACAGTATCTCCAGCGCAGCCGCGGCCAGCGCGCCGCGCCGGGCAGGCAGGGTCGGCGCCGCGTCGAGCAGCGCCGTCACCTCGGCTTCCGAAAGCAGCCGCGGCAGGGTCGCCGGCAGGCGCGGCGCGTCCAGCAGGTCGGTCGGGTCGTCCGCGCGCACCCCGTCGCGGGCGAGAAAGCGGTGGAACTGGCGCAGGCAGGAGAGCCTGCGGGCGGCGCTTCGGGCCGACAGGCCCGCGGCGCTGACGCTCTGCATGTAGGTGCCCAACGTCTCGCGATCGGCGTCGGCCACGGCCCGGCCCCGTGCCGCGGCGAAGGCCGCGAAATCGGCCAGGTCTCTCCCGTAGGCGAGCAGGGTGTTGCGCGCCGCCCCGCGCTCGGCCGCAAGCATCTCGAGAAACGCCTCGACATGCCGGTCCGCGATCATGCGGCCATCCTCATCGATCGACGTCGGGCAACGGGATGCGGCGCCCCGCCTAGTGGAACTTGTCGTTGCTGAGGACGTGCTCGACCGGCTGACGCTTGGCGTGTGGCGGAAACGCCCCGATCACGATGAAGCCCGCGGCGACCAGCGCCAGGAACAACGCGAAGACGATGATGAAGAATCGGCTCATCCTGCGCGCTCGCGCTCCGTGTTCTGATGGTGCAGGCCTGTGCTAACCTCCAGCCCGATGACACGCAACACCGTCGCCGTCGAGACGCGGCCGCCGCACCCGCCACCGCCACCGTCCGGCCGCAGCCTGGTCCTCGTCGGGCTGATGGGTGCGGGAAAGACCTCCATCGGCCGCCGGCTGGCGTTGCGCACCGGCCTGCCGTTCCGCGATGCCGACACCGAGATTGAGCAGGCGGCCGGCTGCAGCATCGCCGAGCTGTTCGCCCGCTTCGGCGAACCCGCGTTCCGCGAGGGCGAACGGCGGGTGATACGCCGCCTGCTCGCAGGGCCACCCGTGGTGCTGGCCACCGGCGGCGGCGCCTTCATGGACCCCGAAACCCGCGCCGCCATTCGCGAGCAGTCCACCAGCATCTGGCTGCGCTGCTCGCTCGCCACGCTGGTACGGCGCACCGCCGGGCGCACCCACCGCCCGCTGCTGCGTCTCGGCGACCCCGAGCGTGTGCTGGCCAATTTGATGGCCGAGCGGCACCCGGTCTATGCCGAGGCCGACATCGTGGTCCAATGCGGCGAGGACAGCCCCGAGATGACGACGCAACGCGTGCTGGCGGCGGTGCAGGATTTCGCCCCGCCCCGGCGCGTGCCGGTCTGTCTGGCAGGGCACGGCTACGACGTCATTGTCGGAACCGGGCTGTCCGCGCGCGCCGGGGCGCTGCTGGCACCTGTATTGCCGCAGAAACGCGTGGTGGTGGTGGCCGACGAGACCGTGGCGGCGCTGCACCTGCCCACGCTGGTCGCCGGCCTGTCGGAGGCGGGGTTCGAGACGCGGCAGGTGATCGTACCGCCCGGCGAGGCGAGCAAGTCGCTGCCGGTGTTCGGCCGGGTGACCGATGCGCTGCTGGAAGCCGGGGTGGAGCGGCGCACCGCCGTGCTGGCGCTGGGCGGCGGCGTGGTGGGCGACCTGGCCGGCTTCGCGGCCGCCACCGTGCTGCGCGGCCTGCCCTTCGTGCAGGTGCCGACGACCCTGCTGGCCCAGGTCGATTCCAGCGTGGGCGGCAAGACCGGCATCAACACCGCCTATGGCAAGAACCTGCTGGGCGCATTTCATCAGCCGCGCATGGTGCTGGCCGACACCGGATTGCTGGCGACCCTGCCCGCCCGCGAACTGCGCGCCGGCTACGCCGAGGTGGTCAAGGCGGGGCTGATCGGGGATGGCGCGTTTTTCGCGTGGTGCGAGGCCAACGGGGCCGCCCTGCTGGCGGGTGACGCCCGCCTGCAGGCGGAGGCCGTCGAGCGCGCCTGCGCCTTCAAGGCCGCGGTCGTGGCCGGCGACGAGCGCGAGGAGCGGGCTGAGAACGGCCGTGCCCTGCTCAACCTCGGCCACACCTTCGCGCACGCCCTGGAGGCCGCGTGCGGCTACACCGGCGAGCTGCTGCACGGCGAGGCGGTCAGCCTTGGGCTTGTGCTGGCGTTCCGGCTGTCGGTGAAGCTTGAGGTCTGCGCGCGTGCGGACGCGGACCGGGTGGCCGACCACCTGCATGCGACCGGCATGCCCTATGCCCTGGGCGCGCTGAGCCGGCGGTTCTCGGCCGCCGCGTTGCTGGCGCACATGCAGCGCGACAAGAAGATGCGCGACGGCAAACTGGCCTTCGTGCTGGCCCGCGGCGTGGGCGAGGCCTTCACTTCGCGCGATGTACCGCAGGGCGCCGTCGCTTCCGTCCTGCGCGATGCGGGCTGCGCGGACTAGGCCGGTTTTGCGACGTTACGATCGCGGTAGGCGGCCGCCTGCCTGATGATCGGTCGGCCGCCCCACGAAGCGGCAAGCTTAGTGTTGCGGCGGCTGCTTGGATTGCACAGCGCCCGCATCGAACTCGCCCGACTCGGTTGCGAGTTGCAGGATCGCGGGGTTGTTGCCGTAGCCGATGGCAGGACTGCCTGCCTGCGGCGTGAAGTTCGCCGTCGTCCTGGCTGCCGAGAACCGCGCCGTCATGCTGATGACCGGGTTTGCGAGGTCGGGATCGGCGTTCAGGTTGTGCGATCCGCAACCCGGACTGTTCAACGAGGTGCAGTACGCCACGTCGGCGTCCAGCAACACGACGTTGCCGTCCATCATGCAGTTGGAGCAGTTCGCCAGGCTCAAGGCAGAAGACGCCATCCCGCTCACCGGGTTGTCTTGCGCGACGAACGCGATGTTTTCGTAGGCCATGAAGTTCTCGCAGGAATCCGCTGCTATTTCCGCACGCGCGCCCGCGGTGGTATCCTGGACATTGCCGACCGATGTGTTGTTCCGGAACGTGACGTTGCCGCTTCTGAAACACTTAAAGCCGGGGCCGCCATTGCCGTACGCGATGTTGTCCGCCACGAGCACCGGCCCGGCCGTGTTGTTCGACCAGTCGTTGGTGTCGATGATGAAGCCCTCGCCATCCGTGACGGCGGTCGGGCAGACTTGCTTGCCGCGCGACCAGTCGGCACTTTCGGAAGACGGTATCTGGCCGGTGTTGGCCGTTATGGCTGTCCAAGTATAGTTGCCGAGGTTTCTGTCCAGGGCAAACACGGTGTCGTGGACGCTGTAGGCCGTGCCGCTGAGCCAGGTGTCGGCTTGATGGCAGGCGAAGTTCCCGTAGCTGTAATTGCCGGACACCACCGTGTTGTATTGGCCCGCATAGGGCACGTTGACGAGGTCGGCTGCGGGCGTGAACGGCTTCATCACCCCGTAACCGACGCCGACGCCGCTGGTCTGGTTGATGGCACCCTGGGCCGAGCAGCAGATGCCGTTGTTGAGGATGAACGTCCAATCCGAACCGGTAAAGGCAATCGCGCCGCCGCTTGAGTTGTGGAAGTAGTTGTAGGAGACCGTCGTGTCGAACACGCTGGTGTCATAGGCCTGCAAAGGCAGGTTGTTGGTCAGCGATTGTATAATGAAGCCGTGCCCGAAGCCTCCGATCAGGTTGTGGCTCGAGTTGACGGCCACCGCCTGGTAGTTGCCGGAATAGGTGATCAGGCAGGTCTTGTCGGACATGCAGTCCACCGTGCCCGGTTGCGAATGAGAGATCCCGCCGACGAGCAGGTTGATCTGTTGGTCATAGCGTCCGCTGAGATAGTGCACGCTGTCGCCCGGCTGTATCAGCGAAGTGACCTGGTTGATGTGGGCGTAGGTCGCCCAAGGCCCGTCGGACGACCCGCAAACCTGCGATTTCCCGGTATGTTGATCACTGCCGCAGCCACTGGGCCCAATAAAGAAATCTGTTGCCTGCGCACTGCCCACCATGGCGACCGACACGAGTAACATCGTGCCGAATGCGCCGGCCAAGACGGTGAATGGCAGAGAGGCGCCCTTGTCTTGTCGGGTGTGCCGGCTTCGGCGACACTTCGGACGTAGCACGGCAGCATCCCTACAACCGACAACGGTCCGTTCACGAGGACCATGGATTTCCGGGCGTTGATGAATACGATGGCAGGAGACAGAACGGGCGCCGTTTCCAAAAGACGATGATGGAATAAAGGTTTTCACCTTACGATCCTACTAAGCGTAGATCCGCTAACATTACAATCTGAAGTTGTGTTAGGTGTTTCGATTACACAAAGCAACCATAATCGCTCGTGGGTGCCGTCGCTGCCAGTGGTTGCACCAGCCAGACACAGCCCCTAGATCGTGCCGGTCATGTCTGGATCAAGACTCGTTGCGGATGCGTCAGATCCCGCCAACGCTGCCAGACACGGTGCGCGGCGCTGAATTGCGCCGGTGCTGTCCGACGCATCACCGGGCTAGCCTCAGAACTTGAAACGCACGCCCCCGAACCCGCCGACCGGGGCGCCTGGCGTCAGGGCGCGCGGGTTGCTGGCGCCTGGGGCCTGAACGATGGGCACGTCGGAGGTGGGTGCGAAGGTGCCGTAGGTTTCGTAGCGTGATCCGAACATGTTCTCGATCGACGCAAAGACCTGCAGACGCGGCGTCACCTGGTACTCGGTGTTGAAGTTGAACACGACGTAGCCGCTGGTCTTCTGGCTCTGGTTGCTCTCGTCACCGAACAAATACTGGCCGCTCGCGGCAATACCGGTGATCCCGACGGTCCAGGCCGAGGTGGCGTTCACCTGCGTGCCAAACTTCATGGCGTTCATCGGTATGCCCGGCAGGAAGTCGCCAGGCTTGACGACGTAGTTTCCGTTCGCGTCGGCAGCCGGGTTGCTGTCGTTGGAGAAGACCAGCGGCGTCTGGAACGTGGCGGCCGTGTAAGTGTAGCTGGCATAGGCCAGGTAACGATCGGTCTTGTAGCTGACCGAACCCTCCGCACCCTCGCGGCGTGTCTGCCCGACGTTGCGGAAATAGGCCCGTCCGATGGTGGTCGACGTCACGAACTGTATGTCGTCGTCGTTGTCGGTGCGGAAGTAGCCGGCATGGCCGGTCAGCCGGCCGGCGCCGATCCGGTAATGCGCGTTGAGGCCCGCCTCGTAGGTATGCGAGACGACCTGCTTGAGATCGGGGTCGCCCACGAAGAAGTTGGTCAGCGAACAGGGAGCGTCGGGGCTGGCGCAGGAGAGTTCGGACGGCGTGGGCGCGCGGTTGCCCTCCGCGTAACCGGCATAGGCCGTCAGGTTCGGCGTGATCTTGTAGCTCAGCCCGCCCGCAGGGTTGAACCGCTCGTAGCGGTGATTACCGTCCAGGGCCGTGCCGTTTCGATCATGCAGGTCGATCTGCGCATGGTTGAACCGGCCGGACACGGTGGCGAACAGGGTGTCGGTGATGTCGAGCGTGTCGGTCGCGAACACCCCCACATAGTCGTTGGTCGTGTGCACGGCGACCGGTGCGATGCTCAGGTCCGCCTGCGAGATCTCGATGTTCGGCGCCGGGATGTAGTCGCGATCCGTGGTGAAGCCGCCAAGGTACGTTTCCGCCGAGAAGTCCGATGTTCCGCCATCATACCCCGCGCCGAAGACGAAGTGGTTGTGATGGCCGAGGATGTCGCGGGTGGCGGTGACCTGAGCCGATGTTCCGTATGAGTCGCTGGTCGTCGACGTCACGTTGAGGACCGAGTAGGGGCCGCCGTTCGCGAAGTCGGTGAAACCGTGCTGCGTGAGGTACGGGCTGTTGAGGATGACGTTCTTGATCGGGGTGCCGAAGCGGTCGGTGAGCTGCGTCACCCCGTCGCCCTCGCAGACGAAGGCCGGATCGTCGCAGACCTGCTCGTCGCCCGCATCGCCGTTATAGGTGAGCTGGTCGAGGTAGCTGTAATAGGCGTTCGCCTGTATCGACAGGGTGTCGGTCAGGCGGAAATTGCCGTTCAGGGTCGTGCGGAAATACCGGTTGCGAGTCTCGTCGGGATAGGTGAACACGGCGGCCCGATCGACATCGAGCAATTCGACGGGCGTGGTGCCGTTGCCGATCAGGTTGTTGTCGGCGTAGGTGAAGCTGGCATGCACCTCGTTGCCGTCGTTGCGCCAGCCGAGATCGGAATAGAGTTGCCTGACCTGCGACGGCGAGCTCTCCCGCCAGCCGTCGCTGTTGGCACCCGTCGCCGCGATGTAGGCGGCGAAGTTGCCGACCTGCACACCGTACTGGCCGGAGACCTGCACGCGGCCGAACGATCCGCCCGATGCTTCCACCGCCCCGCCCGGGTTGCTGAACCCGTCCTTCATCTTCACCGCAACGCCGCCGCCCAGCGAGTTCAAGCCGAAAGCAGGGTTGGAGCCCACGACATCGAGTTCGCGTATGGCGATGTCGGGAATCAGATCCCAATTCGTGGTGTCGGCAAAGGAGGCGTTGAACCGGCTACCGTTCACGTACACCGCCAGGCCCTGTGCATCGCCGGCGAGCGGCGAGGCTTCGAAGCCACGGAACAGCAGGTTCGGCTGGAATTCGTTCCCGACAGCCTGGTCAAGATCGACGCTGCCGGCATTTTCATTCAGGGCACGGGTCGCGTTGGCGGCGCCCGTTCGTTCCAGGTCGCCGCTCCGCAAAACGACCGTGTTGGCCGGCACCTTGTCGCGATCCACGCCAGAACCCAGCAGCGGCGTCGAGCCGATGACCGTGATGTCCTCCGTCGGGCTCTGGCCAGCGAACGCCGCGTCTTGCCCGCCCGGCGACTGCGATGCGGGCGCACCGGGCGCCATCTGCGCCAGAGCCGCGGCTGGCCAAAAGCCGCAAAGTGCCACCGCCGACAGCAGGTTGTTTCGAGTCAAGCGCCAGCCCCGGTGTAAAATGTTGGCCGATGCTGATAGCAGCGACCCCGCAGCACCGCCACTGGGCAGATTTCCCGAGTTTTCGGGACTTGTTCGCGAACTGGTAGAGGCCGGAGATATGGCCGGGCTTGGTCGGCCAAGGCCGGATTCTTGAAAGCAGCACGACACCGTGCGCGTCCTGAACGAAAGACTCCGTTTGTTCAGAAGTCCGCCTGCTTTCTGCAAGGCCGATTTCAACCAGCCCTGCGCCAACCTCCCGGGCCGGGTCGAAAGCCGCCGCCCAGGCGCCTGGGGTGTTCGCGACGGGACCAGCCTTCTATGCAGCGCGCATGGCCGATATCCCAAATGAACCACGTCTGCTGAAAAGCTCCGGCCTCGCCGCCCTGATCGGCGCGCGAAGCCTGTCGTCGCTCGGCTATCAGATGCAGGCGGTCGTCCTCGGCTGGCAGATGTACGCGCTCACCCACAGCGCCTGGTCGCTGGGGCTGGTCGGCCTCGCGCAGTTCGCCCCCTTCCTGGCGCTCGTCTTCGTCGCCGGCACCGTGGTGGACCGCGCCGACCGGCGTCGCATCGCCATGATCTGCCAGGGCGCCGAAGCGGCGGCCGCGCTCAGCCTTGCGCTGGTCTCGCTGCTGCACACGCCGACGCCGGCGATGCTCTACGCCCTGGCGGCCGCAACCGGCAGCGCGCGGGCCTTCGAAGCACCGAGCCTGCAGGCGCTGCTGCCCAGCCTGGTGCCGCAAGCCGCCTACCCGCGCGCGGCCGCCCTGTCGTCATCGCTGTTCCAATGCGCCAGCATCGCCGGCCCGTCCTTCGGCGGCCTGCTCTACGGCGCCGGGGCCGGGGCGGCCTACGCGGCCTGCGCGGCCGCCTTC
>CAXTJP010000119.1:0-7774 GCA_964244615.1 uncultured Acetobacteraceae bacterium | reverse complement strand
CTGCACCAGTCCGAGATGTCGCTCCGGCAGCGACAGCGCCGCATCGCGCATCAGGCAGCCCAGCACCGGCAGGCCGGCCTGCTCGATCGCCCGGGTCACGCCGTCGCGGTGGCGCGGCGAGCCGGCCCGGTTGAGCACGACCCCGGCCACGGCCACGCCCGGCTCGTGCGAGGCGAAGCCGCGCGCGACCGCGGCGGCCGACTGCGACTGGCCCGATATGTCCAGCACCAGCAGCACCGGCAGCCCGAACCGCAGAGCGAGGTCGGCGGCGCGGCCCCCACCGCCATCCGGCGCGGCCACCCCGTCGAACAGGCCCATCGACGCCTCGACCAGCAGCAGCGCCTCGTTCGGCAGGCCGCCGACCAGTGCGCGAAGCAACGCCTCCGGCATCGCCCAGCTATCCAGGTTGAGGCAGGGCGTGCCGAGGCAGGCGGCGTGGAAGCCCGGATCGATGTAGTCCGGCCCCGACTTGGCGGCGCGCAGCTCGATCCCGCGCCGTCGCAGCGAGGCCAGGATGGCCAGCGTCACCAGCGTCTTGCCGCTGCCCGAACGGGGTGCGGCGATCAGCAGGCCCCGCGTCATCGAAGATGACACTCCGGGGCGCCGTCCCTACAGTGCGAGGCGTGAAACCGGATGGATCGCTGCGCCGTGGCTGGACCACGGGAGCCTGTGCCACGGCGGCGGCGAAGGCGGCCTACGCGGCGTTGCTGCAGGGCGAGTTCCCCGATCCGGTGACGATCACCCTGCCCCGCGGCGCCCGCGTCGACTTCATGCTGGCCGAGAGCGCGATGCGCGACGGGGCGGCGATGGCGGCCGTGGTCAAGGATGCCGGCGACGATCCCGACGTCACCCACGGCGCCCTGGTCCGCGCCGAGGTGCGGTTGCTGCAGCCGGGCGACGGCGTGCGGTTCCGGGCCGGCGCCGGCGTCGGCACGGTCACCCGCCCCGGCCTGCCGCTGCCGCCGGGAGAGCCCGCCATCAACCCGGTGCCGCGCGAGATGATCCGCGCGGCGCTGGGCGAGCTGCGTCCCGGACCCGACGCGCTGGTCACGATCTCGATCCCCGGCGGCGAGGCGCTGGCGGAGCGCACGCTCAACGGCCGCCTCGGCATCGTCGGCGGCCTGTCGATTCTGGGCACCAGCGGCGTCGTGGTGCCGTTCTCCTGCGCGGCCTGGATCGACAGCATCCGGCGCGGCATCGACGTCGCCCGCGCCACCGGCCACGACCACGTCGCCGGCAGCACCGGGCGCACCTCGGAGGCGGCGGTGCAGCGGCTGCACGGGCTCGACGAGGTGGCGCTGATCGAGATGGGCGACTTCGTCGGCGGCATGCTGAAATACCTGCGCGGCCATCCGGTGCGACGCGTCACCGTGGCCGGCGGCATCGGCAAGATCACCAAGCTGGCGCAGGGCCGGCTCGACCTGCACTCGAGGCGCGGCGCGGTCGACCGGGCGGCGCTGGCCGCACTGGCCGGGCAGGCCGGCGTGTCGGCGGAGCGGATCGGGCGCATCGAGGCGGCCAACACCGCCGCGGAAGCCTTCGCGATCGCCGCCGAGGACGGCGTGGCCCTCGGCGACCATGTCGCGTCCCGGGCCTGGGACGTCGCGTCCGAGCTGCTGCGCGGCACCGACGTCGAACTCGAGGTGGTGCTGTTCGACGCTCAAGGGGCGCTCTGCGGGCGTGCGGCGATGGCGCCGTCCGCCGCGTCCGGGCGGAACCGCCTGGGATAGTCGCGGCTGTAGAGCGCGCTCTCCATCCCCGGCCCATCCCCGAGTGCCGGTCCGACCAGCACCAGCGCGGTGCGCTCCACCGGTTCCGCCGCCAGCATCGCCTCGATGCCGTCGAGGCTGCCGCGCAGCACGCGCTGGTCCGGCCAAGAGGCGCGCACCACCACCGCGACTGGGCAATCCGCCCCGTAGAGCGGGGCCAGCTCGGCGACGATGCGGCCGATGCCGTGGATGGCGAGGTGGATCGCGAGCGTCGCCCCGGTGGCGCCGAACGCGGCCAGCGTCTCCCGCTCCGGCATCGCCGAGGAGCGGCCGGACAGCCGGGTCAGCACCAGGCTCTGCGACACGCCAGGCCGGGTTAGCTCGCGGCCGATCGCGGCGGCGGCGGCGGCGAAGGCCGGCACCCCCGGGGTCAGCGTGTACGGGATGGCGAGGCGGTCGAGCCGGCGCAGCTGCTCGGCCAGCGCGCTGTAGATCGACAGGTCGCCGGAGTGCAGCCGGGCGACGTCCTGCCCGGCGGCGTGTGCGGCGACGAGATGCGCCTCGATCGCGTCGAGGTCGAGCGGCGCGGTGTCGACCAGGCGCGCGTCCGCCGGGCAGTGCGCCAGCATCGCCGCCGGCACGATCGAGCCGGCATACAGGCAGACCGGGCAGCTTCCCAGCAGGTCGCGCCCGCGCAGGGTCAGCAGGTCGGGGGCACCGGGTCCGGCGCCGATGAAATGGATGGTCATGCCGGATGTTTATGCGGCAAGACGACGGTTCGTCCAAGCCGCCGGAAGCCACCCTGCGGCCTTGGAGACGGCCGCCGCTCCGGATCGGCGTGCGCCGTCGGAAGCCGATCCTTGATCTTACTTTGGAGGACGAGCGTATGCAGACCGTCGACCTCACGACCACGGTTTCGACGAAAGGCCAGGTGATCCTGCCCAAGGCGATCCGTAAGCGGTTGCACTGGGATGCCGGAACGCGGCTGGTCGTGGAGCACACGGCTGACGGCGTGCTGCTCAGGCCGGTGACGACGCTGTTCGCGCCAACCCGCCCGGAAGACGTATTCGGCTGTCTCCCGTACTCGGGCAAGCCGAAGTCGGTCGACGAGATGAATGCAGGGATAGACGAGGAGGTAAAGCGGCGGCATGCGCGCGGTCGATACTAGCATCATCGTCCGCTATTTGACCGGCGACGACCCGAAGCAGGCAGCCAAGGCCCGCGCGTTGATCGGCCACGAGCCTGTCTTCGTATCGAGGACCGTCCTGCTGGAGGTCGAATGGGTGCTGCGCGGGGTCTACAAGCTTCCGGCGGCACGGATCATCCCCGCCCTCCGCGCCCTTGCCGGCCTTCCTGGCATCATGCTCGAGGATGCCTCCCTGGCCGCGCAGGCGATGACCTGGACCGAGGCCGGCATGGATTTCGCCAATGCCCTGCATCTGGCCAGCGCTGCCGACCGCGATGGGTTCGTAACGTTCGACAAGCGGTTCGCCCGCACCGCGGCGGGTTTGGGCGGAGTTCCTGTTACGATACCGTGACGTGTTCCGCTGCATGCGCTGAAGTTCGGATGGGACTACATCCGTTGTCGGCGGCATGCTCGATCCCGGAAGCGGACCTTCGTTCATGGACGATTGCTGCACGCATCATGCAGAAGGCGTCCGCACCATCCCATACATGGCGTCCTGGGAAGAAGTTCGCGTTTGGGCGCCGGACGCTCGATAACTGTGCGGCCAGCCTTCCTCGCATGCTGCGTGACCAAGCGTCCGGCTGCCCGTCACACCCCCCCGTCACACCCCCGGGTGGACGAGCGCCATTCCATTGGCGACTACGTGCTGCGTCCGAAGGATGCGTTCCGCGCCCGCCCGCAGATCTATATTGGTGGCGAGTCGCAGCCGGCCCAGGCGCTTGCAGCCGACAAGGCGGATGTCTGGTTCATCAACGGGCAGCCTTTGCCCGCGGTAGCCGGGCTGATCGAGAGCGTGTCGACGCGGCCGCGGACCGGCGCGCCGTTGCGTTTCGGCCTGTCGGCGTTCGTCATCGCGCGTGAGACCGAGGCGGAGGCGCAACAGGCGTTCGAGCACCTGCTGCGCCTGGCAGCCAAGGACGCAAAGCTGCGTGCCGCCCAGGCGCTTCGAACCGATCCGAACGTGGTCATGAAGCACACGATGGCCGCTGCGGCCGCCGTCGGCACCAACGGAGGCACCGCCGCCGGGCTGGTCGGCACCTATGACCAGGTCGCCGCGCGCATCCACCGCTTCGGCGAGATCGGCATCGAGACGTTCATGCTGCAGTTCCAGCCGTTCGAAGCCGAGATGCGCAGGTTCGCCCAGGAGATCATGCCGCGCGTGCGACGCCTGCACCGGCTGCCGACGAGCGCCGACGCCTAGCGCCTTCGGGCTCCTGATTTCGGCGAGCGTGGGCTGCCCGCTCGCCCGGTCGCCATGGGATGTGGATCAAGACAGCCGTCCTGGAGCGATCCCGAACGCTGGCGTCGATCGTCTCCGCGCTCGCGCGCGTGCCGGTCAGCCTGTATGGCGTGATGGCGCTGTGAGCGCAGCCCTCCGTGGAAGAGGTGATACCTTGAAGAAGCTGGTGAACGATCCGCGCCATGTCGTGCGCGAGATGCTCGAAGGCCTGGCTGACCTCACGCCCGGCCTCGCATTGCTGGACCACGAGAATGTCGTGATCCGGAGTGACCTGCCGACTTCGGCTCAGCGGCAGGTCGCCGTGATCTCCGGTGGAGGCGCTGGCCACGAGCCGGCGCACGCGGGCTATGTCGGGGCGGGCATGCTGGATGCCGCGGTGGTCGGGGACGTGTTCACCTCGCCCTCGGTCGACGCCGTGCTGGCGGCCATCCAGGCGGTCGCGGGACCACGCGGTGTGCTGCTGATCGTGAAGAACTACACCGGCGACCGCCTGAACTTCGGCCTGGCGGCGGAAGTGGCGCGCGCGGCCGGCATTCCGGTCGAGATCGTGGTGGTCGCCGACGACGTAGCGCTGCATGAGACGGTGCAGCCGGAGCGTCGTCGCGGCATCGCCGGCACCGTGCTGGTGCATAAGGTGGCGGGAGCCCTGGCGGCAGCGGGCAAGCCGTTGCAGCAGATCGCCGACAGAACGCGCGAGGTCGCGGCAGCCGTCGGCACCATGGGCGTCGCGCTCGGTGCGTGCACCGTGCCGGCCGCCGGCCAGCCGGGTTTCAGCCTGGCAGACGACGAGATCGAGCTCGGCCTCGGCATCCACGGCGAGCAGGGCGTCCGGCGTGCGAAGCTGCAGCCGGCGGATGCCCTGGTGGACGGCATGCTGGACACGATCCTGCTCGACCGCGAGCTCAAGGATGGCGATCGGGTCGTGCTGCTGGTCAACGGACTGGGCGGGACGCCGCCGATGGAGCTGGCGGTGGTGGCGCGCCGCGCCCTCATGACCCTGCGCGCGCGCGGGATCGTCGTGGAGCGGGTCTGGAGCGGCACGTTGCTGAGCGCCCTGGAGATGGCGGGTTGTTCGCTGTCGCTGCTGCGGGTCGATGATGCTATCCTGGCGCAACTCGATGCCGCCACCGCTGCCCGGGCCTGGCCCGGCGACGGACACATACCGCGATCGCGCACGATCCAGCCGGTTGCCGTCGCAGGCTTGATCTCGGCGGAGCAGAACCGCTCCGGCGATCTGTCCGGCCCTGCGGTTCGCGCGGGAGCCTTGGCGGCGGCTTTGGCGCTGGAGCAGGCCGAGCAACGCCTGACCGAGCTGGACAGTGCCGCGGGCGACGGTGACCTGGGGATCAGCATGGCGCGCGGTGCCGCGGCCGTGCGTGCGCTGCAGCAGGATGGGGTTCGCGATGCCGCATCCATGCTGACCCAGATCGCGGAGGCGTTGCGCCGGGCGATCGGCGGCAGTTCGGGGCCGTTCTACGCGGTGGGCCTGTTGCGCGCCGCGCGGCACATCGCCGCCAGCCAGGTTCTGGATGCGGACGCCTGGGCCGCCGCATTCGAGCAGGGCGTGGCTGGTGTGGCAGAACTCGGGGGCGCCAAGGCCGGCGACCGCACCATGCTCGATGCCCTGCTACCAGCCGTCGCTGCGTTCAGGGCAGGGCTGGAGCGGCATGCGACGATCGCAGAAGCCTGGACGGCGTGCGTCGCCGCGGCGGAGCAGGGTGCGGCCGCGACCATGCAGATGCAGCCGAGGCTGGGACGGGCCAGCTACCTCGGGCAGCGGACGCTCGGCATACCGGACGGAGGAGCGGTGGCGGCCAGCATCTGGCTCCGCGCCTTGGCCGAGGTGGTGAAATAGCGGCCCGCAGGCTCTATCTAGGAAGCATGAGTGGTATGGCCTGGTGCCGGGACACACCTGCGGACGCTGGCTTATTGATGTCTCGAAAGGGTTGAGTACTTCAAAATGCGTGAGGCCATGGATTTCGACGTCGTGGTGGTCGGTGGTGGCCCCGCGGGTCTATCGGCGGCGATCCGGCTGAAGCAGCTGGCGCCGGAGGTCTCGGTATGCCTGGTGGAGAAGGGCAGCGAGGTCGGGGCGCACATCCTGTCGGGTGCGGTAATCGAGCCGCGGGCCCTAGACGAGCTGCTCCCGGACTGGCGCGCGCAGGGGGCACCGCTGCACACGGCCGCGACCGAGGATCGCATGCTGTACCTCACCGAGACCCGCAGCGTGAAGGTGCCGATGCTGGGCGTGGTGATGCCGCACATGAGCAACCACGGCAACTACATCGTCAGCCTGGGCGACGTGTGCCGGTGGCTCGCGGTGCAGGCCGAGGCGCTCGGTGTCGAGATCTATCCCGGTTTCGCCGCCTCCGAGCTGCTGGAGCAGGACGGGCGCATCGCCGGGGTTGCCACCGGGGACATGGGCGTCACCCGCGAGGGCGAACAGGGTGCCAATTACGCGCCGGGCATGGAATTGCGCGCGTCCTACACCCTGTTTGCCGAAGGTTGCAGAGGTTCGCTCTCCAAGCAGGTGATGGCGCGCTTCAACCTGCGCGACGGGGTCGATCCGCAGACCTACGGGCTCGGCATCAAGGAGCTTTGGGAGGTGCCCAAGGAGCAGCACCAGCCGGGCCTGGTGCAGCACACGTTCGGGTGGCCGCTCGATGGTGCCACCTATGGCGGCTCATGGATGTACCATTTCGGCGAAAACCTGGTCAGCTACGGCTTCGTGGTCGGTCTGGACTACGCCAACACCTGGCTGTCCCCGTTCGACGAGATGCAGCGGCTCAAGACCCACAAGGCGATCCGTGGGCATCTGGAGGGTGGCCGGCGGCTGTCCTATGGCGCGCGCGCGTTGTCGGAGGGCGGCCTGCAGTCGATCCCCCGTCTGAGCTTCCCGGGTGGTGCGTTGCTCGGCGATGCGGCGGGATTCCTTAACGTGCCCAAGATCAAGGGCACGCATGCGGCGATGAAGTCGGGCATACTGGCGGCCGAAGCGGTGGTCGAGGCGCTGCGCGACGCCAAGGCGGAACCGACATCCTATACCGGACGGGTACGCGGCTCCTGGTTGTGGCGCGAGTTGCGCGACGTGCGCAACGTGCGACCGGCCTTCGCGCGCTTCGGCATCGCCGGCGGTGCGCTTTATGCCGGTGTCGACGCCATGCTGTTGCGTGGCCGCGCGCCGTGGACGATGCATCATCGCCACGCCGACCACGAGGTGCTGGACCCGGCCGCCGCCTCGCCGCCGATCGTCTATCCACGGCCGGACAACAAGCTCACCTTCGACAAGCTGTCCTCGGTGTTCCTGTCCAACACCAACCATGAGGAAGATCAGCCGGTGCATCTGCGGCTGCGCGATCCGGGACGTTGGGAGGGTGTCAACTGGGACACCTACCGCTCGCCGGAAAGCCGCTACTGTCCGGCGGGGGTCTACGAAGTGGTGGAGGCGATGGGCACCCAGCCGCGACTGCAGATCAACGCGCAGAACTGCGTGCACTGCAAGACGTGCGACATCAAGGACCCGACCGAGAACATCGACTGGTCCGCGCCCGAGGGTGGCGGCGGACCGAACTATCCGGGCGGGATGTGAGTATGGTCTGGAACTGGCTAGGCATGGGTTGTTTAACGTGGGGCGAGGGG
>CAXTJP010000118.1:0-7780 GCA_964244615.1 uncultured Acetobacteraceae bacterium | reverse complement strand
CGCCACAGCCCGGCCCAGGCCAGGCCCGCCGCCACCAGCGCCAGCCCCCAACCCGGCATCTGCGGCACCGGCAGGCTGGCGGCCGGCCAGCCCGACACGGCGCGCGCGATGCCGAGCAGCAGGCGCAGCCCCCAGCCCATCGGCACCAAAGCGAGCTGCTCCAGCCCCGCCGGCATCAGCACCAGCGTCGCCAGCCCGCACGGCATCACCCACAGCGCCGTCAGCGGCACGGCGAGCATGTTGGCCGGCACGTAGTACAGCGTGGCGCGCCCGAAATGATAGGCGGCGAAAGGCAGCGACGCGGTGCCGGCCAGCAGGCTGGTCAGCATGAGGCCCGCCACGTACAACGCCGGCCGCCGCCACCAGGCCTCCTGCCCAAGGCGAGACAGCCAGGGCCGCGCGATCTCGTAGCCGGCGATCAGGGTGAGCACGCTGGCGAAGCTCATCTGGAAGCTGACGCCGACGACCAGGGCCGGGGACAGCAGCATCAGCAGGGTCGCGGCCAGGCAGAGCCCGCGCACGGAGACCGCGCGCCGTCCCGTGAGCACGCCCAGCGTGACCAGGGCGGCCATGGCGAAGCTGCGCAGGATGGGCACGTGCGCCCCGGTCAGCGCCAGGTAGAAGCCGCCCGCGGCCAGGGACGCCAGCGCCGCCAGCTGCCGCGTCGGCCAGTACAGCGCCGACCGTTCCCAGGCTGCCAGGGCCAGGCGCGTGGCGGCGAACACCAGGCCCATGACGATGCCGATATGCAGCCCGGCCACCGCCAGCAGGTGCGCCAGACCGGAATCCTGGAACGCCGCACGGTCCTCGGGCGGGATCGCACTGCCCATGCCGGTCAGCAGCGTGGCGGCGATGGCGCCGGAGGTGCCGGGCAGGCCATCCATGAGGCGGCGGGCGATCCGCCCGCGCAGCCCGGCCCACCAGCCGCCGGCGTGGTGCAGCGTCTCGGCCGGGCCGATCGCGAAACCGTAGCCGGCGAGGCCGGAGAAGAACGCCTCGCGCTGCGTGTCCCAGCCGCCAGGGATGTCCGGCGGCGCGGGCGCGCGCACCAACGCCCTGACGCGCACCACATCGCCCTCCGCCACCACGGCGGAATCGCCCCTGCGCAGTCGAAGCCGCAGCGCGCGGGGCAGCGGCATGTCGCCATCCAGCGACGGCGACCCGATCGTGAGGCGTTCCCCCTCCGGCAGCACCTCGGCCAGTGCGACCCGGCCCGTCACCACCACGGCATGCCGCGGCAGCGCGGGCCAGGCAGGCGCCCGGGCGGTGGCCAGGCAGCCCAGCGCGAACCCGGCACTGCCGAAGCAGAGGCACAGCGCGCCGGCCCGCGGCACCGGCCAACGCCAGACCAGGGCGGCCAGGCCAGCCGACAGCCCGGCACAGGCGGCGGACCAGGCCAGCGACGGCTCGGTGGTGCGGGCGAAGTAGGCCAGGATGCCGGCCGCCATGAACACCGGGGCGAACAGCACAAAACGGCCGCGCTGCTCGGTCAGGACGCTGTCCCACAATCGTTCCATGCAACCCAGGATAGAGGAGGAGGCGCCCCATTGCGCGAAAAGAAACACGCGCCGATCCCTGCCTTAACGCCGTTGCGCCGAGCCGGTATGACGCTGCGATGACCGTCAGAACCCGCTTCGCGCCCAGCCCCACCGGCCTGCTGCATGTCGGCGGCGCCCGCACCGCCCTGTTCAACTACCTGTTCGCCCGCCACCATGGCGGCGCGTTCCTGCTGCGCATCGAGGACACCGACCGCGCCCGCAGCACCCGGGACGCGGTGGACGTCATCCTGCAGGGCCTGGCCTGGCTCGGCCTCGACCCGGACGAGGCGCCGGTGTTCCAGTCCACGCGGGAGGCGCGCCACGCCGAGGTGGCGCACGCGCTGCTCGCCAATGGCCAGGCCTATCGCTGCTACACGAGCGCCGAGGAACTCCGCGAGATGCGCGAGCGCGCCGCCGCCGAGGGCCGCCCGCCGCGCTACGACGGACGCTGGCGCGACCGCGACCCGGCCTCGGCCCCGCCCGGCGTGGCCCCGGTGATCCGGCTGCGCGTGCCGCAGACCGGCGAGACGGTGGTGGACGACCTGGTGCAAGGCCAGGTGCGCGTGGCCAATGCCGAGCTGGACGACATGATCATCCTGCGCAGCGACGGCACGCCCACCTACCTGCACGCCGTCGTAGTGGACGACCACGACATGGCCATCACCCACGTGATCCGCGGCGACGACCACCTGACCAACACGTTCCGCCAGGCGCAGGTCTTCGACGCCATGAGGTGGACCCGCCCGGCCTACGCGCACATCCCGCTGATCCACGGTGCCGACGGGGCCAAGCTGTCCAAGCGCCACGGCGCGGTCAGCGTGCTCGAGTTCGCGGCGGCGGGCTTCCTGCCGGAGGCGCTGTGCAACTACCTGCTCCGCCTCGGCTGGGGCCACGGCGACGACGAGATCCTCTCGCGCGACCAGGCCATCGCACTGTTCGACCTGGACGGCGTGGGTCGTGCCGCCAGCCGGATGGACTACACTAAGCTGACCCACCTGAACGGCGTGTGGCTGCGACAGGCCGACGACGCCCGGCTGGCCGACGAGGTGGTGCGCCGCCTGGACGGCACGGCGGGCGTGGCCCTGGATGCCACCGCGCGGGCACGCATCCAGATGCTGATGCCCGGCCTGAAGGAGCGCGCCAAGACCCTGGTGGAGCTGGCCGCCAGCGCCGCGTTCCTGGCCCGCACCGTGCCCCTGCCGTTCGACGAAAAGGCGCGCGCCGCGCTGACGCCGCAGGCGCGCGCGCTGCTGGCCGGCCTGCCGGACCGCCTGGCCAAGACCGATTTTTCGCAGGGCGCGCTGGACGCCGCGTTGCGCGCCTATGCCGAGCAGGCCGGCGTGAAGCTTGGCCAGGTGGCCCAGCCGCTGCGCGCGGCGCTCACCGGCAGCACGACCAGCCCCGGCATCGACGCGACGCTGGCGGCGCTGGGCCGCGCCGAATCGCTGCTTCGGATCGGCGGCGCGCTGCGGGCCGACGGCGAGAAAGGCCTTCTTTTCTGAAGAAAAGAAGCAAAAGACTTCTTCTCATGCTGTCGCGGAGGTTTCTGCGGATACTCGACCAATGAGCAAGCATTCTTGTCTCAAGCCGCGTCCACCCGGCGCGTCGGGCGCATCGGCTCGGGTGCTGCCGGCTCGTCCGCCTGGCCTTCGGGGCTGAGCGCGCCCAGCAACGCGTCGCGCAGGCCGGCGAGCTTGCGTTCGTTCTCGATCTTCAGGCCGAACACGTCCTTGACGTAGAACACGTCGACGGCGCGCACGCCGTAGGTCGTCACGTGTGCGGACGCGATCTGCAGCCCCTGCTCGCTGATCGCCGAGGTCACGTCGTGCAGCAGACCGGGGCGGTCGCGGCCGTTCACCTCCAGCACGGTATGCGTGTTGGACGCGCGGTTGTCGACGACCACGCGCGGCGGCACGTGGATCGCGCGCATGCGCCGGCCCATCAATGCCTGCGCCAGCCTGGGGATTTCCTGGTCGAGCCTGAGATGGCCGCTGAGCGCCTGCTCCACCAGCACCGCCAGCTTGGCGATACGGTGCGGCTGGTCGAAGGCGCCGCCGGCCGCGTCCTGCACCCAGAACGTGTCGAGCGCGCGGCCGTTGGTCATGGTGTGGATGCGCGCGTCCACGATCGAGGCGCCGGCGACCGCGAGCGCGCCGGCGATGCGACTGAACAGGCCGGGATGGTCGGTGGCGTACACCGTCACCTCGGTCACCGCGCGCGCGTGCGAAGGCTCGGTCACCACCGTCAGCGGCGCACCGCGTGCCTCGGCGTCGCGAACCATGCGGGCGTGGCGCAGATGGGTCTCGGTGTCGAAGCTCAGCCAGTAGCTGGGGTAGCCGAGCTCGGCGTAGGCGGCACGGTCGGCCGCGTTCCAGCCGGCGTCCACGAGCAGCTCGTCCACCGCCTCGCGCGCGCGCTTGACCCGCACGTCGCGCTCGGTGGTCGACAGCCCGCCCGCCAGCACCTCGGCCACCCGCGCGTACAGCTCGCGCAACAGCGTCGCCTTCCAGCCGTTCCAGACCTTCGGGGACACCGCGCGCATGTCGGCCACCGTCAGCACCAGCAGCAGCTTCAGCCGCTCCGGCGACTGTATGCTGTCGGCGATGTCGAGGATGGTCTTGGGATCGTCGATGTCGCGCTTGAAGGCGGTGTGGCTGAGCAGCAGGTGGTGCAGCACCAGCCACGAGACGGTCTCGGTCTCCTCGGCGGTCAACCCGAATTGCGGGCCGACGGCGGTGGCGATGTCGGCGCCCAGGATCGAGTGGTCGCCGCCGCGGCCCTTGGCGATGTCGTGCAGCAGCATCGCCATGTAGAGCGCGCGACGGGATTGCAGGTTCTCGATGATGCCGCTGGCGATCGGCGCCACATCGGTCAGCTTGCCGCGTTCGAGGCTGTTGAGGATGCGCACCGCCTCGATCGTGTGCTCGTCGACGGTGAAGATGTGGTAGGTGTCGAACTGCATCTGCCCGACCACGCGCGCCCAGTCCGGCAGGATGCGGCCGATGATGCCGGTCTCGTTCAGCACCTGCAGCCAGCGTGCCCCGTCCGGCCGTCCGTCCGGGTCCTGGCCGCAGAGCAGGTCGAGGAAGATGTCGCCCGCCTCCCGGTCGTGGCGGAGCGACACCGCGCGGCGCTCGTGGCGGATCAGCGCGCGCACCGCCAGCGGATGCAGCGCCAGGCGACGCTGCCGGGCCAGCCGCAGCATGCGCAGCATGCGTATCGGCTCGGCGTCGAAATCGTCCGGCCGGCCCGGCATGATCTGCCCGTCCGCCAGCACGAAGCCCGCCTCCAGCAAGGCGCGGTCGGTCTCCACCTGCACCGCGGGTTCGCCCATGGTGTGGCGCACCACCACCGGCTCCAGCACCAGGGTCAGCCGCGTCACGTCGCGTGCGGTCAGGAAATAGTGGCGCATGAAACGCTCCACCCCGTCCTGCATGCCGTGCCGCGTGTAGCCCATGCGGGCGCCGACCACGGGCTGCAGGTCGAAGGTCAGTCGGTCCTCTGCCCGCCCGCTGACGTAATGCATGTGGAAGCGCACGGTCCAGAGAAAGTCCCAGCTGCGGCGCAGCCGGCGCAGCTCCTGCGGCTCGAGCAGGCCGAGCCTGCCATGCACGAGCTCGTTCGGGGTGAACGCGCCGTAGGCGGCGCGCACCATCCAGTACTGAGTCTGCAGGTCGCGCAGGCCGCCGCGGCCCTCCTTGATGTTCGGCTCCACCAGGAACGCGCTCTCGCCGAAGCGCCGGTGCCGGGCGTGACGCTCGGCCTGCTTGCCCGCAACGAAGGACGCCATGCCCGACGCCTCCGCGGCACGCGCGAACTCGGCCAGGAAGGTCGCGAACAACGCAGAATCGCCGGTCAGGAGGCGCGCATCCAGCAGGCTGGTGCGTATCGTCAGATCGTCCTCGGCATCGGCCAGGCATTGCGCCACCGAACGCGTGGCGTGGCCGACCTTCAGGCCGAGATCCCACATGAAATACAGCATGTATTCCACCACGCGCAGGGTCGCGGGGCTGGGCGTGTCGGGTGCGAGGAACAGCAGGTCGATGTCGCTGAACGGCGCCAGCATGCAGCGTCCGTAGCCGCCGGTGGCTGCGACCGAAACCGGGTCGGCCAGGCCCGCCGGCCCCGCGATCTCGTGCACCGCGTAGTCGAACAGCACGCGTATCGCGCCGTCGGTCAGGGCGGACAGGCGCTGGGCGGCCTCGACGCCGGCCATGCGATAGGTCTCGAACTCGGCCCGCACCTCGGCCTGGTCGCGCGCCAGGTGGCGGCGGAAGATGGCCAGCGCCATGCTGCGGGTCGCGGGCGAGGTCCCGGCCCGCATGGCGGCCAGGGCCTGGGAAAGCACGGCCGCCGGCGCGGGCGGCAGGGGAGAGTTGAGCATCGCGACCAGTCTAGCGCGCATTTCGAGGGGCTGCCACGCCGCCCCGGTGGCGTGATGGCAGACCTCTGCCCGAGACGAGCAGGTCCGTCACTCCGGTTGCGCGGTCTGCGTGACGTTGCTCGCGCCCTCGATTGTGTCGCGACGGCGCCGTGTCCTACGATGGGTGCAGATCGAGCGCCAGGAACGGAGCATTGACCGCGATGGGCTTTCCGGCCGCACGGCTGACCGACCTGCATGTCTGCCCGATGGTGACCGGGGTGGTGCCGCATGTCGGCGGCCCGATCACCGGGCCAGGCGCGCCCACGGTGCTGATCGGCGGGCTTCCGGCAGCGCGGGTGAGCGACATGCTGACCTGCGTCGGACCGCCCGACCTGGTCATGAAGGGATCGTCGGGCGTGTTCATCGGCGGCATGCCGGCCGCACGCATGCTGGACAGCTGCGCCCATGGCGGGGTGATCGTGCTCGGCTGCTTCACCGTGCTGATCGGCGAGACGGCCGCCGGTGCTGGCAGCGGTGCTGGGGCCGGCGGCGGTGCCGCACCCGGGACGGCGCCGGTCAGCACCGGCCTCGGCGCCGACGTGGACGCCCTGGCGAACAAATCGCCCACTCTGCAGAACAACGTGCGCACCCTGCAGCAGAAGGGCTGGACGATCCAGTACGGCGCAGCCGGCCGGGGCAGCTACACCGACCGGAACACCAAGACGATCGTGGTCGATGGCAGCGAGCGCGGCAACCCGACCGCGGTCGCGCAGACCCTGTCGCATGAGAGCGGCCATGCCGGCTACACGCCCGACGCCTACGTGCCGCCGGCCGGCCTGACGCGGGACCAGTACATCGCGCAGAACACCAACAGCAGCCTGAAGGACGAAGGCGAGGCGACGATGACGAACGTGCAGGTCCGCAACGAGATCGTCGGCAATGGCGGCCCGGACATCGGCGTGGCCGGGGCACAGGCCGACCAGTACCAGGCGATCGCCGCACAGGATGCGGGCCCGGGCCAGCGCGACGCCGCACGCCAGCAGATCGGCGACGCGTTTGCCGATGGCGAGCACCCGAGCACCAGCCCCGGCCAGACCTATCGGCAATACTACAACCAGCCATACGCGAACTACTGGGACCAGCATGTCGCCCCGCCCACGCATCCATGATCCGTTGGGTGGCGGCGCTCGCGGCCATGGCGATGCAGATCGGAGCGACGGCGATGGCCAGTGAAGCGACCGTGTTCTCGGCCATCGACCGGCTGGTCGCCGAGCGGGGCCGCCCGGCCGCCTCGATCGAAGCCCTGGTTCAGGCCAGGCTGGTGCGGGATGCCGCCCGGTCGACGCCGTTCTTCACGGTCTACGAGGCAAAGCTCCCGCCCGGGCGACCCTTCGCCGGCATCGAGCTGCGTGCGTCGGCCAACCCGAAGATCGACGCAGGCATGATGATCCTCTCGCGCGACGACCACCTTTGCGTCGCCTCGGACGCGGTGATCGCCCGCTACGGAAACGATTTCGCGCTGTCCCCGCCGCTGGCGGGCGCCCCCGCGGACAGCCCGACCTACTACGCCTATCGACGGGACTGGGGCGCGTTGCGGTTCGGTTTCGCGCCGGGACGGCCGGAGTGCCTGGTCCGCGTCGTCATCGACTGGACCGGCTGACCCCGGCGCGACGCCCGGTCATCCCGCCAGCGCCTGCTCGCCGGCCGCCTCCTTGAGCGCGTAGATCAGCGCCAGCGCCTCGCGCGGGTTCAGCGCGTCCGGGTCGGCGCCGGCCAGCATCGCCCGCAGCGCGTCCTCGGAAGCGGGCGGCGGCAGGGACGCGAACAGCGGCAGGTCGGCGATCACCGGCGCGCGGCCCTTCTCCAGCGCGGCCAGCAG